>DATJEP010000084.1:0-20325 GCA_035496475.1 Candidatus Udaeobacter sp. | reverse complement strand
CCCGTTCGATGGACGACAAGCAGGATCCGGCATCGGAGCGCGGCCGGGCCAAGCGCGTGTTCTGGCGCGCGGTGCTCGGAACCAAGAAGATCCTGCTGCGCGCCAAGCAGACCGGCCGACCCGACCTGCGCCATGCCAAGCGCCTGGTGCAGCCGCTGGTCGACAGCGTGATGCGGCACGAGTACTCGATCGTCGGACTCACCGCGCTCAAGGATCATGACGAGTACACCTACGCACACTGCGTGAACGTGGCGATCCTGTCGGTCAACATGGGCCAGGCGCTCGGTCTCGGACGCCAGACGCTTGCCGATCTCGGGGTCGCGGCGCTGCTCCACGACATCGGCAAGGTCTCGGTGCCGGGCGACGTCCTGCGCAAGCCGGCGGCGCTCACCGCGGACGAATGGGCGATGATGCGGCGGCATCCGATCGAAGGCGCGAAGATGCTGACCCGCATGCCCGGGCTCTCGCAGCTGACGCTCGACTCGATGCGCGTCTGCCTCGAGCACCACATGAACTTCGATCGCACCGGCTATCCCGACATCGCTCACGACTGGGGACAGGCCACGCTGTCGCGCATCGTGGCGGTGGCGGACTGCTTCGACGCCATCACCGCGCACCGCTCGTACCACAAGCGGCCGCGTTCCTCGTTCGAGGCGCTGCAATTCCTGCTCGGCCCGACCCGCGTTCAGTTCGATCCCGCGGTGCTGTGGGCGCTGGTGCGGACGATCGGGCTCTATCCGGCCGGCTCGGTGCTGCAGACGTCATCGGGAATGATCGTGCTCGCGATGAGCCCGAATCCCGAGGATCTGAACCGGCCGATCTGCCGCGTGCTGGTGCGAGCCGACGGCAGCGTACCGCCCGAGGATCAGCCCGAGATGCTGGAGCCGATGCCGGCGACCGAGAACGTCGTGCGCGTGATCCGCCCCGAAGAGTCTCCGGTCAAGACCAGCGAGCTGCTCGCGGCATAGAGCGCCGCGCGTCGCGCTTGCCGCGGAGTCTTCGCGGCGACAGCGGCCCGCCGATCCACCGTCCACAAACACGAACGGGCGGCTGGTAGGCCGCCCGCCGTGTTTCGGTGAGCCTTCGCGCGGCCCTGGACGCTCCCCGTGTCCAACCGCGTACCTCGGACTCACACGTCGTGTTCGTTGCTAGTTGTCGTCACGCCCCTGGTCGTTGCTCCAGCGCCCGTGACCGCGGCCACCACGGTTGTCGTGCTGGTCCCCGTTGCGTCCGTTGCCGTAGCGATTGTTGTAGGTGCGCTGATCCCAGCCGCCGTTGTTCCAGTTGCCGTGACCGTTGCCGCCGCCGTACCCACCGCGAACGTATCCGCGGCCGATCCGGTAGCGGTCGCTGGTCCGCTGAGAGCAGCCGTTCCAGTACGAGTCGCCACCGCCGGCACGCCAGCCGCCGCCGGTCCAGTTGTAGGTGTTCACGCACTCACCGGTGCGGGCGTCGATCTCGACCACGAAGCGCGGACCCTCGGAATAACGCGACGCCGAGTCGTAGCACTGGTCGAGCGAGCCGTACCAACCGTCGTTGTAGGGATCGTAGAAGTTGGTGTCTTCGTAGTAGGTCGGTTCCGGGCACGCCGGCCGAGCGACGTAGACGCGCTCGGGAACAGGCTGCGCGTAGACGACGCGCTCGCGAACCGGTTGGGCGTGAAGCTGGCTGCCGATGACCAGGCCGGCGATCAAGCCGCCGATCGCAGGTCCGACTCCGCTGCCGCCGTGATTGTTGCCGTAGTAGCGACGGGTCTCGACCGGGCCGCCACCACCCTGCTTGTATCGAATCCAGGGACCACTGTCCGCGTGCGCCATGGGCGCGACCAGCGACGCGAGGACGAGGCCCGTCATGACGCTGCTGCCGACGTTGCGATAACCCATGACGCCCTCCTCAGAGATGGAAAAGCTTGAACCCGAGGGGGCGTTATCGCAGGCGCCGTGCCATGACATGAGGGCGGCGCGCCTCGTTGCCGCCCAAGGGATTGGGCGTACGGGCGGAAATGAAACGCGGCCCCATGAGGGCCGCATTTCCGCGGGTGTGGCGCGCGTGCTACAGCACGGCGGAGCGGCGGGGGCGAATCCGCCGCGCCCGACCGCTAGCCGCTGGTGACCGTGTGCGTCGTCCCGGAGTTGTTGCTCCAGTGAATCGTCGCGCCGACCTTGGCGGTGACCGTCGGATAGGGGACACCCGTCTGCATCATGAACGTGGTGTCGGTGGTCGACCCGCCACTGTTGACGACGATGGTCCCGGTCATGCCGCTGTGAATGGTGCAGTGATAGGGGAAGCTGCCGGCGGTGTTGAACGTGTGCGAGAACGTGGTGCCATTCGAGATGTTGCCCGAGTTCAGCTCGGCGCCACCGCCACCGCCACCGCCGGGATTCGTCGGGTTGCTCTTGCTCGAGCAGGAATGGACCACGATCGCGGAAGCGATCCCCAGAGTCAGCACGATGGCCGGGCGCAGCCAGCGAAATCTCGTTGCCATTGATTCCTCCGACAGGGTCTTGCTCGGATCCCGGTCCGCCGAGCGCGGGGAGACGTCGTACTCCTAGATACTCCGCCGGGGTGCCCCGATGCACGCTTTATTTGACGGCAGACGCCTTTGTTTAGGCGTGCAAATCGCGATGCGCGTGCCGGTCCGCGTGCTTCCGGCGTCGGGTGGCTTCCGCCCCGGCCAGAAAGATCGCGAGACCGAGGATCAAGCCGCCCAATGCCAGCTGAAAGGTCACGAACATCGCGACCTTGAGCCAGGCGAAGCCGGGATGCCAGAAGCGCGTCATCCAGCCCGCCGCCTCCGACAGCAGCGCCGATCCGAACGCGATCGCGATGAACGCCACCTTCGAGCCGAACCGCAGCGGCGCGAAGATCAGCAGGTGGGTGAGCAGCAGCAGCACCAGCGCGAACATCGGCAGGTGCATGTGCGTGACCTCGAGCATGCTCTCGGCCGAGCGTGGCGGCATGAAGCGCGCCTCGTCGCCGCGGTAGTAGGCCACCACGCTGGCGGGGTCGAGGCTCATCCTGCTGAAGTAGAGCGCGAGATTGGTGCACCAGAATCCGGCGAGCAGGAGCAGCGCGAGCGCGAGGGTCAGCCGCATCAGCGGCTGATTCTGGAATCCGCCGTTCTGCAGATACTTCACGGCGCGGTCCGCTTCGCGAGCGCGGGCGCGACCACGCGCTGATAGAGCGCGAGCGCGAGACGCGTGGCATCGGTCACGGCGCGCGTGGTCAGCGTCGCGCCCGAGAGCGCGCGAATGCCGCGATCCGGCCAGAGGTCGTCGTTCAGCCGGCGGCGCGGATACTGATCGAGCCAGCGCGCCGTGGGGCGATAATCCGCCGGCTCGTGGAACGCCAGGATGTCGACGCGGCGCACGGTCGAATCGGGCGCCACCGTGATCATCATCACCGCCGGCATGGTGCGGACCACGCGCGAATCGAAGAACGCGACGCCGACGAGCGTGTCGCCTTTCCACGCCTGGTACGCGGTGACGAGCTTCGATCCCGCCTGGGTGCGCGCGGCCTGCTCGACCGCCTTGAGCTCGGCGTCGCCGAGCACGAACGACCGTCGCTCGATGCGCGCCGCGGGAAAGGCCTGGGCCAGGGCCTGCTCGCGCGTCATGAAGACCTGCGCGCGCGCGCTGGCGGGCACGAGCGCGGCGCAGGCGGCGAGCAGCGCGAGCCCGAGATCGAATCGGACGCGCAGCGGCGCACGACCGAGCCTCACCCGCGCATGGTGCCGGAACCGGACGTCGCGCATCAGTACATCCACCCCATCGCGAGATTCCACTGATTGGTCCCGGTGTGGGTCTCGTTGCGGCGAATCTGTCGCTCGGCCTTGAGCGCGATGCGGCTCACCGGCTCGAACGCGAGCCCGAGCGTGAGCGCGGTGCCGTGATGCTCGGGATCCTCGGACCCCGGCAGCGCGACGCCGTCCTGCGTGTCGCTCTCTTCATATCTCGCGTAGGGCAGGAGCGCCGCGCTCGAGCCGCGCCGGAACGCCGGCAGGACGTCGTAGCGGGCCTCGACGTAGCCGCCGAAGAACGCGTCGCCGAGCCGCTTAGGTCCGGTGAGGCCGAGCTGATCGGAGAGATCCGACGATTGCGACAGCGTGCCGCGCACGTAGAGCGCGCGCGCGTCGAGTCCGCGCGAGCGCAGGCGGGCATCGATCTCCGACAGCCGCACGACAGGATCGAGCCGCATGCCCGCGGGCTGCTCGCGCTGCCAGGCATGACCGGCGTAATACGACGCGCCGAACGTGATCGCGTGGGGTCCCGCGTATTCCAGCCGGACCACGCCGGCCGGGCGCGTGGCCAGCGCATTCGAGCCGCCCTGGCGGCCTTCGCGGATCGCGGTCTCGGCGCTGAAGTGTTGTCCGTCGAGTCCTTCCATCACGTAGGCGCGATAGCTGAAGCCGCTCGCGAGCCGTCCAAATACGCCGGCCCCCGCTTCGCTCCACGTGCTCGGAATCACGCGTGTCTCGGCATCCGGCCTGAGCGCGCCGATCACGATCGGTGGCTCGTGCATTTCGTTCGTGAGACCGACCGGCACCAGCAGCTTTCCGGCACGAACGCCGAACGCGTCGGACGGCGTCCAGTCGAGGTGCGCGAACTCGACGCTGGCCTCGCCCGACAGCTCGGCGGTTCCCGCGCCGGCCGAATCGACCTCGACCGCGGCTTCATCGAGCACGCCGGCGCTCTCCCATTCCAGCTCGGAGTCGAACAGGATCTGATCGGTGAATCGGTAGCCGACGTAGAGCACGGCGCGCACGAGATCGACACGGTTGGAGAGGTTCGCGAGCGCGCGGTCCTGACGACGGCGATCGAACGCGTTGAGCGTCATCTCGCCGTACCCGCCGATCGACACGCCTTCGCGCGTGAGGCCGGAGACCCGCGTCGCCCCGCTGCCGGGCCGGGACGCATGGGAGTCCGCGGCCGCTCCCTCGAAGCGGATGCGATCGAGCTCCTCGGTCAGCGCGTCGACCTTGCGCTCGAGCTCCTCGACGCGCGCCGAATCCGCCGGCGCCGCGAGTGCGGAATGGAACGGGAAGAGGAGCGGCAGAGCGACCACGGCCACAACGGCCGCGCGCGTCATGGCACCCACTCCGCGCGCACGCCGGGATCGAGGCTCGCGGTCGCGACGTTCCAGCGCCAGGCGTGGATGCCCTCGCCGTCGTGCTCGAGCCAGATCGCGCCGATCCCCGGATGCGACTCGACGTACGCGCGCGCGCGATCGCGGCCGAGGACGAGCAGCGCGGTGGAGAGCCCGTCGGCGCGCGTCGCCGAGCTCGCGATCACCGTCACCGTGGCCTGCGTCGTCAGCGGACGGCCGCCGTGCGGATCGATGACGTGGCCGTATCGCTGATGATCGACCGTGACGAAGCGTTCGCCCTGCCCCGACGTCGAGACCGCGCCCTGCCGGACGACGAGGCGCACCGCGGGGCGCAGGCGATCCTCGGGATCGGCGATCTCGATGACCCAGGCCTGGCCGTTGCTGAACGCCAGCAGCTCGCCGCCGAAATTCAGCAGCGCTCGTGGCAGCCGGCGCTCGCGCAGGAGCGCTCCGGCGCGATCGAGCGCGTAGCCCTTGCCGATGCCGCCGAAGTCGAGGGCCATGCCGTCGCGTCGAAAGCGCACCGTGGGCGGCTCCGGCGTGGTCTGAACCATGTCGAAGCCGACCCGTTGCAGGGCGCCGGCCAGCTCGGAATCGGAGGGAACGCGCCCGGCGCCGCGCAGGTCCCACACGTGGGACAGCGGCTCGATGGTGGGATCGAACGCGCCGCCGGTCTCGCGCGCGATCACCAGCGACGAATCGAGCACCGCGAAGAGGTCGGGCGAGCACGGTATGCGCCGCTCCGCTCCGCCGGCGTTGACGGCCGACAGCTCGCTGTCCTGGCGCCAGGAGCTCAGGACGCCGTCGAGCCGATCGATCTCGCCGAACGCGTCATCGACGGACTTCGAGACCCAGGCACTGTCGAAGCCGGATGCGGTGATGGTACACGCGGTGCCCATCAGCACCCGCGCCCGTTCCACCGTCTTCAGCACTTCGCGGCGGCCGGGCTTGTCGTCGCGGCCCGGGGAGGCGGCGTGCGCGGCGCCCGCGAGCGCGTGGATTGCGAGCACGCCGATCAGCAGCGCGGCCGGTGGCCGGAGGCGGCTCACGAGCGGGCCCGGTCGCCGTGCGTCAGGCAGGCGAGGTCGCAGGTCGAACATTCCGCCGGCGCCGGCGAGCACTGGCGGTGGTACTCGGAGAAGCGCCGCTCGAAGAAATCGCGGAGCTCGGCGTCGTCGCGCAGCAGCTTCAGGAGATCGAGCAGGCGCTCGGTGGTTTCTCCGCTGACGTCGTGCTCGAGCCAGCAGGCTTCGCGCAGCGCGCGCTCCTCGGGAACGCCGAGGACGTCGCGCAGGAACGCGCGCATCACCGCGAAGCGATGATGGACCTCGCGCGCCACCCGCTCGCCGGCCGCGGTGAGCGTGAGGAAGCGGTGATCGTCGTGCGCCACCAGACCGCGCGACTCGAGCGCGCGCAATCCCACCGAGAGCGTGGGCGGTGCCACCCCGAGCTCGCGCGCGACGTCGCTGAGCCTGGCGTAGCCGCGCTGCGACCGGACCTCGAAGATCGCGCGCAGGTAGTGCTCGTGACTCGCGGACAGCGCGCGTTCGTGCGTCTGCTTACCGGACAGCATCGGGGTCCTCCGGCGCGTGATGTAGCACAGCCTAATGAACGTGAGGCATGCCTAACTACCGTACGGCCGGCCGCGCTGTCAAACATGTTCGGCGACCTGCCGTCCGCGCGCCGCCGCCGCTTCGGCTACATTCGAAGGTCATGGAACCGCACGATCTGTCGCTGGTGGCGCTCGGGTTCCAGGCCCTGCTGACCGCGCTGCTCGCGCTGGCCTCGTTCGGCCTCTGGCGCCGTCAGCGCCGGCCGTACTTCGCGTCGTGGGCCGCGGCCTGGATGCTGTATGCGCTCCGGCTCGGGTTCATCTCGGCCTACCTCGTCGATCGCCGCGACGGCTGGCTCTTCGCCCATCAGGCGGCGACGTTCCTGATGTCGCTGCTGCTGCTGTGCGCGGCGCTCCAGTTCTCGCGCGGACTGACCTGGCGCTGGCGGTACCTCTGGCTCGGCGCGGCGGCGATCGTCTGGGCCGCGGTGTCGATTCTCGTCATTCACGACATGCGGACGGCGGGGATAACCGCCGCGCTGCTGCTCTCGCTGGTGACGCTGTGGACGAGCGTGGTGTTCTGGCGCCATCGCAGCCGCGTGCCGTCGGGCGGCGCGACCGTGCTGGCGTGGACGTTCCTGGTGTGGGGACTCCATCATCTCGACTACCCGCTGCTGCGCGCCCTCGGACATGGCGTCGTCTACGGCGTGTTCGTCGACGTGCTACTGATCGTGGCGGTCTCGCTCGGCACGCTGTTCCTCGTGCTCGGCGACGAGCGCCGCGCGCTGGCTGAGCGCAGCGTTCAGCTCGAACAGCTGACGCGGCTGCTGCTGCACGCGCAGGAGGACGAACGCCGCCGCATCGCGCGCGAGCTCCACGACGAGGCGGGCCAGGTGCTGACCGCGGTCAAGATCGGCCTCGATCTCGAGGGGCGGAGCGAAGCCAGCGAGATGGTGGGCAGGGCGATCTCGCAGGTGCGGAACGTCAGCAATCTCCTGCGCCCGACCGAGCTCGACGACCTCGGTCTCACCCCGGCGCTGCGCGGGCTGGTCGACGATTTTGCGCGGCGGACTCAGGTCGAGACCGCGCTCGACGTCGCCGAGCCGCTGCCCGAGATCGACGACGACGCCGAGGTGGTGATCTATCGCGTGGTGCAGGAGGCGTTGACCAACGTGGCGCGACATGCGGCGGCGCGGCACGTCCGGGTCGAGCTGGCGGGGGAAGGCGCGGCGCTGCGGCTCTCGGTCGAAGACGACGGGCGCGGCGTGTCGGCGGATCCGGTTCCGCATCTCGGCCTGCTCGGGATCCGCGAGCGCGTCACCGCGCGGGGCGGAACGATCGCGATCCAGTCGCGGCCCTCTCACGGCTTTCGTATCGAGGCCCACATTCCCTGCGGGACCGGCTCGTGACCACCGAAGACGCGCGGGTCGTCCTCATCGACGATCACACGCTGGTGAGAGCCGGCGTGCGCCGCATCCTCGAAGGCCAGCCCGGCATCCGCGTGGTCGCCGAGTTCGGTGACGGCGAGGCGGCGCTTGCCGCGCTCGCGGACATGCCGGTCGACGTGCTGGTGCTCGACCTCACGCTGCCCGGGCTCGATGGGTTCGAGATCCTGACCCGTGCGCGCGCGCTGCGGCCCGGGATCAAGGTGCTGGTCCTGACCATGCACGCGAGCCCGGAGTACGTGGCGCGCGCGATCGAGCAGGGCGCCGACGGCTACCTGCTCAAGGATTCGGCGGTCCACGATCTCGTCGCCGCGATCCACGCCGTTCGCGACGAGCGCGTGTTCTACAGCCCCGAAGTGCAGCGCGGGCTCGGCGAGGCGCTGCGTGCGCGGCGCGCGCAGTCGCGGGCGCTCGATCAGCTCACCGCGCGCGAGCGTGACGTCCTGCGCCAGATCGCGCTCGGTCTCTCGACCAAGGAGATCGCCGCCCGGCTCGAGATCGGCGCGCGCACGGTCGAGACCCATCGCGCGAACCTGATGCGCAAGCTCGATCTGCGGTCGGTGGCGCTGCTCACCCGCTTCGCGCTGCGCGAAGGATTGCTCGGCCCACCTTAGGGCTCGGGTCGAATCGCACACGCGCGCCATGTAGCGGCGCTCCCGTCGCCGAAAGCGCCGCCTCCGTAGTTCTACGGAGAGAGGCTCCGCACTCTTGCGCATGGCGGCCGGCGGCACGCCGCGTCGATACTGCAGATGTGAGCGTCCGCGCCCTGGACCCGCTGCGGGTCCTTTCCATCAACTTTCGCACCGCACCGCTCGACCAGCTCGAACGCGTGGCGCTCGCTCCCGCGCGCCGCGACGAGCTGATGAGCGGTCTCGCCGACGCGGGGATCGCGGCCTCGGCGCTCCTGACCTGCCATCGCACCGAGCTCTACTGGATCTCGCGCGGCGCCCACGATGACGCCGAGGTCGAGCGCGCGCTCACCGCCGCCTCGGGTGAACCGCTGCCGCCGGCCCAGCGCGCCCGTGGCCGCGAGGTCGCGCGGCATCTCTTCCGCGTCGCCTCGGGAATCGAATCCCTGGCGCTCGGCGAGAGCGAAGTGCTGGGCCAGGTGCGGCAGATGCAGGCGCGATCGAGCCAGCCGATGCTCACGGTGATGATCGCGGCCGCGTTGCGCTGCGGCCGCCGCGCGCGCGCGCGCACGTCGATCGCGGCCGGCGCGGTCTCGATCGCTTCGCTCGCGGCGCAATCACTGCTCGAGCGCCTCGAGCAACCCGAATCGCGCTCGATCATCGTCCTCGGCGCGGGCGCGACCGGCGTCGCCGCGGCGCGCCATCTGCGCGCGGAAGGGGCGTCGCGACTCACCGTGGTCAATCGCAGCGCAGGTCCGGCGCGCGCGCTGGCCACCGAGCTCGGCTGCGCATCGGCGCCGATCGAGAAGCTGAACGATCTTCTCGGCGAGGCCGACGCGGTGGTGGTCTCGATCGCCGCGCCTCATCCGATCCTGACTCCGGAGCGCATGGCGGAAGCCGGCCGCGCCCCCGGCCGGCCGCTCGTCATCGTCGATCTCTCGCTGCCTCGCGCGGCCGATCCCGCGCTCGCGATCGATCCCGGCATCACGCTGCGCGACCTCTCGAGCCTCGAGGAGGCCGCGGAGGCGAATCACGCCCGCCGCGCGCTCGAGCTCCCGCGCGCGGAGGCCGTGATCGAGCGTGAGCTGGCGGCGTTCTACCGCCGCGCCGAGCGTGAGCCGCGCCCTCCGGCGGTGCTGCCGTTGCCGGGCGTCGCCGCGATGCGCATCGATCTGGCGCGCGAGGAGCAGGCATGAAGCGCCTGCGCGTCGGCACCCGCTCCAGCGCGCTGGCGCGATGGCAGACGAGCTTCGTCACGAACGCGCTGGCCGCGCTCGATTCCACGCGGCCCGAAGTGGTCGAGGTGTCGACCGCGGGCGACGAGTTCCCCGAAGCCCTGATCGCCGATCTCGAAGGCACGGGACTCTTCACCTCGGCGCTCGAGCGCGCGCTGCTCGCCGGCGAGATCGACGTCGCCGTGCACAGCTTCAAGGATCTCCCGGTCGATCCGCATCCGCAGCTGCGCATCGCCGCGGTGCCGGAGCGGGGACCGGTCGAGGACGTGCTGTGCGCACTCGAAGGGCATTCGGTCGCGACGCTGCCGCCGGGCGCACGGGTCGGAACCTCTAGCGCGCGCCGCGCCGCCCAGCTCCGCCGCATGCGTCGCGATCTCGAGCTGATGCCGCTGCGCGGCAACGTGCCGACGCGGATCGAACGCGTCCGTCGCGGCGATCTCGACGCCATCGTGCTCGCGCGCGCCGGCCTCGAGCGGCTCGGGCTGATGGCTCACGCGACCCAGGTGTTCACGGTGTCCGAAGTGCTGCCGGCCCCGGCCCAGGGCGCGCTCGCCGTTCAAATCCGCGCCGCGGACTCGGAGCTGGGCGCGCGGCTCGGCGCGCTCGATCACGCTCCTTCGCGTCACGCCGCCGAATGCGAGCGCGCCGTGCTGCACCTGCTGGCGGGTGGATGCGCGGTGCCGGTCGGAGCGTCGGCCACCTGCGCCGGCGGCGAGATCCGACTGATCGCCGGCGTGTTCGACCCCGACAGCGATCACTCGGCGCGGATCGAGTGCCAGGGCCGTGAGACCGTCGAAGTCGCGCGTCGCGCGGCGGTGGCGCTCGATCAGGGTGGCGCGCGCGAGATCCTCGAGCGGTTCGCGCGCTCGATCCGCGTCGGTCCGGAGGTCTCGTGAACACGGTGCGCCTTGCGCGGGTGAGGGCATGAACGCCCCGCGCCCGAATGCGGCCGGCATCCGCGTCGCCGTGACCCGCGACGAGCCGGCCGATGGACCGCTCTCGACCGCGCTGCGCGAGCATGGGCTCGAGCCGGTCGCCTGCCCCGCGGTGCGCGAGCTGCCCGCGCCCGATCCCATCGCGCTCCGGGAATCGGCACTCGCGGCGGATGGCTACGACTGGATCATCGCCGCGAGCACGCGCGCGGTTCGCGCGCTGATCGACGCGCGTGGCGGTCGCGCGCTTGCGCCACGCCTCAAGGCCGGCGCCGTGGGCGGCGCCACCGCCGAGGCGCTGCGCCAGAGCGGACTCACGGACGTGGTCGTCGCGGCCGAGCCCGGCGCGGAGGGTCTGCTGCGCGAGCTGCTGCGCTCGCGATCGTTTCGCGGTGAGCGCGTGCTGCTGCCGCGGGCGGCGGAAGGGCGCGACGTGCTGGCGAGCGGGCTTCGCGAAGCGGGCGCGAGCGTGGATGAAGTGGTCGCCTACGTGACGGCGGCCGAAATCGAGGACTCGATTCGCGAAACCTGGGAGCGTGAGCGCCCCGCGGCGGCGGTGATCGCGAGCCCGTCGGCGGCGCGCGCGCTGGCCGACGCGGTCGGCATCGACACCCTGTGCGCGCTCGCCGCCATCGTCGCGATCGGTCCGACCACCGGCGCGGCGCTCGCCTCGCTCGGAATTCCATCGCGGCGCGCGGCCGACGCGTCGTTCGACGCCGCCGCGGCCGAAATGGCGGAAGCGCTAGGAGCGCGGGAGGTGAAGCCGTGACGAAACCGTTCCATCGCGGACGCCGGTTGAGACGCACCGCGGCGATGCGCCGGCTGATGCGCGAGACGCGGCTCGGCGCCGACCAGGTGGTGGCGCCGCTGTTCGTGGTCGAAGGCCGGGGCGTCCGGCAGCCGATCGCCTCGCTACCCGATCACGCGCGGCTGTCGCCCGATCTCGCCGCCGAAGAAGCGGCGACGCTCGAGGCCGCCGGCATCGGCGCGGTGCTGCTGTTCGGCATTCCGGCGAAGAAGGACGCCGAAGGCACCTCGGCGTGGGACGAGCAGGGACCGGTGCCCGCGGCGATTCGCGCGATCAGGAAGCGCGCGCCCGGGATCGTGATCTGGGCCGACGTCTGCCTGTGCGAGTACACCGACCACGGCCATTGCGGCGTGCTCAAGGACGGCGAGGTCGACAACGACGCTTCGCTGCCGCTGCTCGCCCGCGCCGCCGTCGCCTACGCGCGCGCCGGCGCCGACGTCGTGGCGCCCTCGGACATGATGGACGGCCGCGTCGCCGCGATCCGCGCCGCGCTCGACCAGGCCGGCTTCATCCAGACCGCGATCGTGTCGTATGCGGTCAAGTACGCCTCGGCATTCTACGGCCCGTTCCGCGAAGCCGCGCACTCGCGGCCGCGCGAAGGCGACCGGCGCGGCTATCAGATGGACGGCGGCAACGTGCGCGAGGCGGTGACCGAGGCGGTGGCCGACGTCGCCGAAGGCGCCGACGCGCTGATCGTGAAGCCGGCGCTGCCCTACCTCGACGTGGTGCGCGCGGTGCGTGGCGCGGTGAACGTTCCGGTCGCCGCGTATCAGGTCTCGGGCGAGTACGCGATGCTGCACGCCGCCGCGGAGCGCGGCTGGATGGATCTCGATCAGGCGATGTGGGAGACGGTGCTGGGCGTGCGACGCGCCGGCGCCGATCTCGTGATCACGTATTTCGCGCGCCGGCTCGCCGAAGCGATCGCGACTCAGGCGATGGCGGACGAGGCGCGGCGATGAAAGGCGGCACCACGCTGACGCGCGCCTGGAGCGAGCGCGCCGCGGAAGTGACTCCGGGTGGGGTGCATTCTCCGGTGCGGGCGTTCCTTGCCGTCGGAGCCGCGCCGATCGCCATCATCGAGGGCCTGGGCGCGACCGTCACCGACAGCGCGGGAAAGACCTACATCGACTGGATCGGGGCGTGGGGACCGGCGCTGCTCGGTCACGCGCACGCCGGAATCCAGGAGGCGGTGATCCACGCGGCGCGGCGCGGGCTCCTGTTCGGGCTCGCCTCGCCGGCCGAGGTCGATCTGGCGGAGCGCCTGATCGCGCGCGTGCCGGGCGCGGACATGGCGCGTTTCATGGCGACCGGAACCGAGGCCGCGATGACCGCGGTGCGCCTCGCGCGCGTGGTGACCGGGCGGGCCGGCGTGATCAAGTTCGCCGGCGGCTACCATGGCCACGCCGACGCGTTCCTCGCCAGCGCCGGATCGGGCGTCGCCACGCTGCGCCTGTCGGCCGCGCCGGGCGTGACCGAGGGCGCGATCGCGGACACGCTGATCGCGCGCCTCAACGATCTCGACAGTGTCGATCGCGCGTTCGATCAGCGCCGCGGTGAAATCGCCGCGATCCTGGTCGAGCCGGTGGCCGGCAACATGGGCTGCGTGCCGCCCGAGACGGGATTCCTGGCCGGACTTCGCGAGCGCTGCGACCGGCACGGCGCGGTGCTGATCCTCGACGAGATCATCACCGGGCTCCGCATCGCGCGCGGCGGGGCCGCGGAGCGCTACGGCGTGACCGCGGACCTTTCCCTGCTCGGCAAGGCGCTGGGGGGAGGGATGCCGCTCGCGGCGGTGGTCGGACGCCGCGAGATCATGTCGCGCCTCGCGCCTTCGGGACCGGTCTACCAGGCCGGCACCTACGCCGCGCATCCGCTCGCGATCGCCGCGGCGCTGGCGACGCTCGACGCGCTCGATGCCGAGCCTCAGCTCTATGCCGAGCTCGAAGCGCGCGGCGCGCGACTCGAGCGCGGCCTTCGCGAGGCCGCCGCCAGCGCGGGGATCCCGCTTCAGCTCCAGCGTGTCGGCTCGATGTGGACGGCGTTCTTCGCCGACCGGCCGGTGCGGTCGTGGGACGACGCCGAGCAGGTGGATCGCGAGCGATACGCGAAGTTCTTCCGCGCTCTGCTCGAGCGCGGCGTGCTGCTGCCTCCCTCGGCGTTCGAGTGCGCGTTCCTGTCGCGTGCGCATGGCGACCGCGAGATCGACGCCACGCTGGCGGCCGCGCGTGCGGCGTTCGCGGAGATCGCGTCATGAGCGACGCGGCCCGGAACAACGTCGCGGCGAGCGCCGGCGCCCGGGCGGGCATGAGCGATCGCTTCCTCCGCGCCTGCAGGCGGCAGCCGGTGGATCGCACGCCGCTCTGGATCATGCGGCAGGCCGGCCGCTATCTGCCGGAGTACCGGGCTCTGCGTGAGCGCGCCTCATTCCTCGAGCTCTGCCGCACGCCCGAGCTCGCGGTCGAAGCGAGCCTGATGCCGCTCCGGAGGTTCGACCTCGACGCGGCGATCATCTTTTCCGACATCTTCGTCCCCGTCGCGGCGATGGGCGCGGCGGTGTCGTTCGAGCCGGGGCCGACGCTGGCGCATCCGGTGCGCACGCGCGACGACGTGCGCGCGCTGCGCGTGCCTGCGATGGCGGAGACCGTGCCGTTCGTGGGCCAGGCGGTATCGATGCTCGCTCATGAGCTCGGCGGCCGCGTGCCGGTGATCGGATTCTGCGGCGCGCCATTCACGCTCGCCGCCTATCTGGTCGAAGGCCGCTCGGGTGGAGGGTTCGAGCAGATCCAGAGTCTGATGTTCCGCGACCCGGCGATGCTGCGCGAGCTGCTCGACACGCTGGCCGACGCGATGGCGGATTACCTGAGATTCCAGATCGATTCCGGGGCCGAGGCCGTGCAGATCTTCGACACCTGGGCCGGCCTGCTCGGTCCCGAGGACTATCGCGCGTTCGCGCTGCCGGCGGTGAGGCGCGTTCTCGACCGTCTCGGCGAGCCACGGGTGCCGGTGATCTACTTCGCGCTCGCCGCGCCCCACCTGATCGATCTCGCGGCCGGGTCGGGCGCCGACGTGCTCGGCGTGTGCTGGCGCGTGCCGCTCGATCAGGCGCGGCGCCGGCTGGGAAGAAACGTCGCGATCCAGGGCAATCTTCATCCGCATGCGCTGCTCGCGGGTCCCGAGGTCACGCGCGCGCGCGCGCTCGAAGTTCTGGAGAGCGCCGGGCCCGAGCCCGGCCACATCCTGAATCTCGGCCACGGCATCCTGCCCTCGACGCCGATCGCCTCGGTCGAAGCGCTGGTCGAGGTGGTGCGCAACCGCGCGCCCGCGCCCAAGCGCGCCGAAGCCGCGGAGCCGGTATGAGCGCCGGCCTCGGCACCGCGGAGCTGCTCGCCCGATACGACCAGCCGGGCCCGCGCTATACGTCGTATCCGACCGCGGTCGAATTCACGCCCGAGTTCGGCGAGGAGGCCTATCGCGAGCGCCTCGCCGCGGCGGACGCGGCGGGCGAGGAGCCGATCTCGCTCTATGCGCATCTGCCGTTCTGCGAGGCGCGCTGTCTCTTCTGCGGATGCAACGTCGTGATCTCGACGCGGCGCGACGTCACCGGCTCCTACCTCGATCACCTGTGCGCCGAGATCGACCTGCTCGCGCGCCATCTGCCGCGGCGCCGCCGGTTGTCGCAGATGCACTGGGGCGGCGGCACGCCGACCGCGTATCCGATCGAGGATCTCGAGCGGCTGTTCGGCGTCATCCGCGAGCGCTTCGTCATCCTCCCCGATGCCGAGCTCGGCATCGAGGTCGATCCACGGGTGACGAGCGAGGAGCAGATCCACCGCCTCGGCGCGCTGGGATTCAACCGCCTGTCGATGGGAGTTCAGGATTTCGCGCCCGAGGTTCAGCAGGCCGTGCATCGCATTCAGAGTGTCGAGCAGACCGAGGCCCTGATCGTCCGCGCCCGCGGCGACGGCTATCGCTCGGTCAATCTCGATCTCATCTTCGGGCTTCCCTACCAGACGCTCGAGGGCTTCCGCAGCACGCTCGACCAGGTCATCACTCTGTCGCCGGACCGCATCGCGGTCTATTCGTTCGCCTACGTGCCGTGGATCCAGGCGCACATGGCGAAGCTGCCCGCCGAGTCGCTGCCCGACGCCGCGCTCAAGCTCGAGCTGCTGGCGCTCGCGATCGACCGGCTGGCCGCCGCCGGCTACGTCGCGATCGGCATGGATCACTTCGCCAAGCCGGATGACGAGCTGGCGCGCGCGCAGGCCCGGCGCACGCTCCACCGCAATTTCATGGGCTACACGGTTCAGTCGGCGACCGATCTCTTCGGTGTCGGCATCTCGGCGATCGGCGACGCCCAGGGCGCGTACGCGCAGAACACGAAGAAGCTCCCCGAGCACGCCGCCGCGGTCAGCGCGGGACGCTTCCCGATCGCGCGCGGAAGGCGGCTCGACGACGACGACCTCGTCCGCCGCTACGTGATCCTTCAGCTCATGTGCAATTTCCATCTCGACACCGCCGAGGTCGAGCGCCGCTTCGGCGTGGACTTCCACGCCCGGTTCGCGGGCGAGATCGAACGGCTCACCGGGGCGGATTCGCCCTCGGCGCACGGTCTCGTCTCCGTCACCGACGATGCGATCGAGGTCACCCCGCTCGGGCGCCTGTTCGTCCGCAACGTCGCCATGATCTTCGACCGCTATCTGGCCGGGCGGCTCGCCAGCGAGAAGCCGGTCTTCAGCCGCACGGTATGAGCGTGGGCACCATCGCCGTCATCGGCGGCGGCCTCGCCGGGCTCAGCGCGGCGCTCCATCTCACCCTCAGGGAACCCGAGGCGCGCGTCACGCTGCTCGAAGCCGCTGCGCGTGCGGGCGGCAACGCGCGAACCCTGCGCGAGCATGGCTACGTCATCGAGCAGGGGCCGAATGCGTTCCTCGAGACGCCGGAATCGCGCGACCTGATCGATCGGCTCGGCCTCGGTCCGCGCGTGATCGAGGCGCGGGCCGAGAGCCGCCGGCGTTTCATCGTCCGCGGCGGGAAGCTGCGGCAGGTTCCGCTGTCTCCGCCCCACCTCCTCTTCGGCAATCTCCTGAGCCTTCCCGGGCGGCTTCGCGTGCTGCGGGAGCCGTGGATTCGGAGCCACGGCGAGGCGGAGGAGACGGTGTTCGATTTTGCACGCCGCCGGTTCGGTCCGGAGGCCGCGGAAGTCGTGGACGCGGCGGTGGCAGGGATCACCGCGGGAGACAGCCGCGCGCTCGAGCTGGCTTCGGCGTTTCCGATGATCGCCGAGATGGAGCAGCATCACGGCAGCGTGGTGCGCGGCATGATCCGCGCGCGCAAGCACGGCGCGCGGCCGCGCCTCGTGAGCTTCCGGGCCGGCATGGGAGATCTGATCGAGGCGTTCGAATCGCGCCTCGGTGATTCGCTCGTGACCGCGGCGCGGGCGAAGTCGGTGGCGCGCGACGGCGATGCCTGGCGGATCGAAATCGAGCATCGCGAACCGCTGCGCGCCGGCCGGGTGGTGATCGCGACGCCGGCGCGGGCTGCGGCGCCGATGCTGCGCGGCCTCGATTCCGATCTCGCGCGTGAGCTCGGAGCGATTCCGTTTCGCGGGCTCTCGGTGGTCTCGCTCGGCTATCCGCTCGCCTCGATCGGGCGTCCGCTGTCCGGCTACGGATATCTCATCCCATCGAGCGAAGAGGCCCATTCGATGGGCGCGGTGTGGGAGTCGTCGCTGTTCGACGGCCGTGCTCCCGAGGGGCGCGCGCTGATCCGCGTCATGATGGGCGGTGAGCGCGATCCCCGCGCCGCGTACGAGAGCGAGGCCTCGCTGCTCACCCGGGCCGAGGACGATCTGGCGCGGCTGCTCGGCATTCAGGCCGCGCCGGAGCACTTCTGGGTGTCGCGCTCACCGGATGCGATCGCTCAGTACGTGCCGGGACATCTCGCGCGGATCGAGCGCATTCGCGCGGCCGAAGCCCGGCATCCGGGCCTGGTGCTGTGCGGCACGTCGTACGAAGGGCTGTCGGTCGGCGCCGCCATCGCGTCCGGAGCGAAGGCCGCGGCCGCGGTGAACGAATTCTCGGAATCGAGCGCGGCTGCCACGGTGGGAGCAACCTCATGAGCGCAGCCGAAGCCCTGGAACCCGTCGCCGCGCGGCCGACGCGGCACGTCGTGCTCGTCACCTACGGCGAGCCGCCGACGCCGTCGTTCCTCGCGCAGCTCAAGTATTCGTGGCGGATCCTGCTCGGCCTCACGCGCAGCGTGGCGCCGATTCCATATCCCGCGCTGCCGATGATCGCGCTCGCTCGCGCGCGGCTGCGCAATCGCACCTGGCGCGCGGAGAAGTATGGATCGCCGCTCGAGCGGATCACCGTGGCGCAGGTCGCCGCGCTGCGTGACGTGCTCCAGCGGATGGAGCCCGGCACCGACTGGCGCGTCCATGCCGCCTACGAATTCCGCGATCCACTTCTGGCGCGGCTGCTCGATCGCCTCGATGGGCCCGTCGATGTGGTCCCCATGTATCTCACCGACTCCGCGTTCACCCACGAGCTGACCCGCCGCTGCGCCAGCCAGTGGCGCGCGCGCTGGCGTCGCGCCTCCGCCGTGCGCGTGCTGCCGGCGATGGACGAGCGCGTGCTGGCCGACGTGATGGCGCGGCATGTCGAGCGCGAGATCGAGCGATTGAAGATCAGTGTCGGCCGTGAGGACGCCCTGCTGCTCGCCGCGCACGGAACGCTGCTCGAGCCCCCGCGTCCGATGGAGACCGGCCGCCTCGCGACCGAGCGCATCGCCCGCGCGATCGCCGATCGCGTTGGCTCGCGATTCGGCCGCGTGAGCTGGTGCTGGCTCAATCACGTCTATGGCGGGCGATGGACCGAGCCCGCCGTCGAGGTTGCGCTGGCCGATCTCGCAGAGGCCGGCATCCGGCGCGTGATCTATTTCCCTTACGGATTCCTCGCCGACAATGCGGAGAGCGAACTGGAGGGCCGCGTCGCGCTGCGCGGGCAGCCGAAGATGGAGTCGGTGCATCTCGCGTGCGTGAACGATGCGCCGGAGTTCATCGAAGCGCTGGCTTCACACGTGCTCGGCGATCGGCCCGCGAACGTGGCGGGAAACGGCGCCGCCGACGCCGCGCGGGTCGCGATCCCGATCTGACGCCGCGTCACTTCCCGCCCTTGCGCGCCTTCTCCAGCGCGCGCGGGAGCCGGCCGTTCTCCGACAGCGCGCGCCGCAGCACGAATTCGATCTGGGCGTTCAGGCTGCGCAGATCGGCGGCGGCCCAGCGCTGCAGCGCGTCGTAGACCAGCGGATCGAGGCGGAGCAGGAACGGTTTCCGCTCGGCCATCGTCTATCCGCCGTAGAGCGTGCCGGCGTTGACGATCGGCTGGGCGTTGCGCTCGCTGCACAGGACCACGAGCAGATTGCTGACCATCGCGGCCTTTCGTTCCTCGTCGAGTGAGACCACGTTCTGCGCCGCCAGCTTGTCGAGCGCCATCTCGACCATGCCGACCGCGCCATCCACGATGATCTGCCGCGCCGCGACGATCGCGCTCGCCTGCTGGCGCTGCAGCATCACCTGCGCGATCTCGGGAGCGTAGGCGAGGTGGCTGATGCGGGCCTCGACCACCTGCACGCCCGCCTTCGACAGCCGCTGCTGGATCTCGTCCTTCAGGTGCTCGGCGACTTCGCCGGTGGCGCTGCGCAGCGAGATCTGCCCGTCGATGTGCGTGTCGTAGGCATACGCGGTCGCGAGGTTTCGCAGCGCCGCTTCGGTCTGCACCTTGACGAAGTTGTTGTAGTCGTCGACCTGGAACAGCGCCTCGGCGGTATCCACCACCTGCCACACCACGACCGCCGCGATCTCGATCGGATTGCCGCTGTGATCGTTCACCTTGAGCTTCGCGCTCTCGAAGTTCCGGACCCGCAGCGAAACCCGGCGGCGCGGCGCGGTGAAGGGATTCGTCCACCAGAAGCCCGGCTCCTTCACCGTTCCCGAGTAGCCGCCGAACAGCTGGAGCACGCGCGCCTCGCCGGGGCTCACGACCAGGAGCCCGACGAAGCCGAGCACGGTGACGACGAACAGCAGGACGCCGGTCAGGACCAGCCCGGTCGACGCCTGAGTCACGCCAGCGCGGAACACCAGGATCACCCCCACCAGCGACGCCAGCAGCAGGGTCAGCATCACCCCGCCGTTGATCACCCCGGCACTCTTCTCGCGAATCATGACGACCTCCCGTGTGAGAGAATGATGTCATGATGATATCATACCGATAGCTAATAGCCCAAGTTGCCAAGGGGAACCGATGAGGGGAGAAAGTCGATTGCTTTGCGACAAGTAGGCGGTTATTATCTACCGCAAAGGCAGAAAGGACTAATTATGATCTTTCGAAGTCCGGAGCTAAGTGAAGAGGAACAAGGGGTTATACGCGCGATCGATGAACTGCGGCGTAGGCTGAGTTATGCCATCGGTGAACCGCGACGGTGGTTCGGCCTGCTTCGTCGCAATGCTTTCGCGAAGGCGATCCGCGGTTCGAACACGATCGAAGGCATCAACGTCACGGACGACGACGCCATTGCAGCCGTCGATCGCGAGGAACCGCAGGATGCTTCGCCCGAGACGT
>DATJEP010000083.1:0-2664 GCA_035496475.1 Candidatus Udaeobacter sp. | reverse complement strand
CGCGGATCGGCTCGATCATGCCGCCGGCGTCACGGGACGATCGGCAGCTCGCAGCAATCGCCCACGGGGATCGCTCGCCCGTGCGGGCAGCGCCGCGGGTGGCCGAGGAAGGCGCAGATGCTGTCGGTGACCTCGGGATCGATGATGTGCTCCATCCGGCACGCCGCCACTTCGACTTCGGGCTCGGGCAGATGCATCGCCGACGTGAACAGCACTTCGGCCAGGCGTCGCCGGCGCACCAGGTCGCGCGCCCGCGCGCGACCGCGCGGCGTGAACTCGAGCGTCTCGCCGGGCTGGAAGATCAGCCCGCTCTCGAACATGCCGAGCAGCGTGCGGCGATTGTCGACCACGTCCGGCACCTTGACGCGGCGCGCTTCGGCGACGCGGCCGTCCTCTTCGACCGCCCACATCTGAACCAGCACCTCGTCGTAGCGGCGCTCGATCTCCTCGCTCGGAACGGTGAGGTCGGCGAGCTGGCCGTGGCGCAGCTCGACTCGCCGGTCGGCCAGGCTGCCGATGCGCGGGGCGTGCGTCACCGTGACCAGCGTGTGCCCGTCGGCGTGCAGCTCGCGCAGCAGCCGCAGCACGCGATCCTCGTTATCGGCGTCGAGATTCCCGGTCGGCTCATCGGCCAGGATCAGGCGCGGACGGTTGATGAGCGCGCGCGCCACGCACACGCGCTGCTGCTCTCCGCCCGACAGCTGGGAGGGAAGATGGTGCGCGCGTTCTCCGAGACCGACGCGCTCGAGCGCGGCCATCGCTTCACGCTCGTCGGGCATCGAGTGGTAGTGCTGGGCCACCATCACGTTCTCGATCGCGTTGAGGAAGGGGAACAAGTGGAACTGCTGGAAGATCACCCCGACCTTCTCGCGCCGGAAGTGGACGCGGCCTTCCTCGGACAGCGCGGTCAGATCCACGCCCTCGACGGTGATGCGCCCCGAGGTCGGACGGTCGAGGGTGGCGAGCAGATTGACGAGCGTGCTCTTCCCGGAGCCCGACGGACCCATCACCGCGAGCCATTCGCCTTCGCGGATCTCGAGATCGACGCGATCGAGCGCGCGCAGGTCGCCATAATGACGCGACACTTGCTCGAGACGTGCCAGCACGCCGGGCATCGGGGTCAGTCTCCCTTCAGCGCCGCAGCCGCTTCGACCGAGAGCGCGAGACGAATCGGGCCGAGCCCGGCGACGCCCGCCACCGCGAGCGAGAGTCCGAGCACGACCAGCGGAACCATGGGACTCAGGGCGACCGTGGCGTGGAACACGGTGCGTCCGATGAACTCGGCGAAGACTACACCGAGCAGCCAGCCGGTCAGCCCGCCGAGGAGTCCGATCGCCAGCGATTCGGCGGCGAAGAGCCGCACCACGTCGCCGCGCGAGGCCCCGAGCGACTTGAGCAGCGCGATGTCGCGGCGGCGCTCGAGCGCGAGATCGGTGAGCGTGCCGAAGGCGCAGAGCCCCGCGGCGATCAGTGCCGCGGCGGTGACCAGCGCCATCAGCCGCCGCATGCGTTCGAGCAGTCCGGCCTCGGTGTCGGAGAGCGCGTGCAGCACGATCGCGTGCAGCCGCGGCCCGGCAGGATCCGGCCGCGACTCGATCCGCCGCGTGACGGCCTCGGCCTCGCGCTCGCCTTCGATCCGCGCCTCCACCAGACTCGCGCGTCCCGGCAGCGCCGCCAGCCGCTGCGCGTCGGCGAGCGGAATCCACCACGCGTCGTCATCCGGGCCGCCGGCCTCGAGCGTCGATCCCGCGAGCAGCGTCAGCGAGCGGTCGCCGAGCTTCAGCACCATGGGGCGCGAGGCCAGCGGGCCCAGACGCTCGCGCAGTCGCGTGCCGATCAGCGTGGCTCCGTCACCGGCTCCGATCTTCCACGAGGGATGGAGTCGGCGGATCGCGTCCAGATCGGCGCCGATCAGCGGAATCTCGACGCTTCGCCCTGCCTCCGTGGTTCGCGCGACCACGTAGAGCACCGCGGCGCTCGGAACTCCGGCCAGTCGCGCGCGGACATCGTCGATGTCGAGGTAACCGCCCGCGGCCGACGTGAACCGCGTGCCGGCGCCGCCCTGCACTTCGCGCCCTTCCGGCACGATCAGCAGATTGGGACCGAGCGCGCGCAGCTCGTGCGCGAGCTTGCGGCCGATGTCTCCGGAGAGGTGGAGCAGCGCGGCCGCCACCGACGCGCCGATCGCGACCGCCAGCACCGCCAGAGCCGCGGTTCCGCGCCGCCGCCACAGCGAGGCCGCGACGAGCCGCGCCTCGAGACGGGGATCACGGGTTGCCACGCAGCACCCCCGCCGGCTCGACCCGCAGCGCCATGCGCAGGGGACCGAGCGTTCCGACCACCGCGACCGCTCCCGCCAGCGCGACCGCGACCGGCAGCAGCAGCGGCTGAAGCGCGCCCGAGCCGCCGAAGCTTCCGCCCCGCACCAGCAGCGCCGCGGCGTTGCCGATCGCCCAGCCGGCGATTCCGCCCAGCACCGAGACCAGCAGCGTCTCGCCGAAGAGCAGCGCGGCGAGCTGACGCGAGGATGCGCCCAGCGTTCTCAGGAGTCCGATCTCTTCGCGGCGCTCGACCACCGTCGCGGTGGTGGTCGAGAGCAGACCCAGCGTCGAGGCGGTGAGCGCGGCGAGACCGAGCAGCACCATCAGCACGTTCAGCCGCTCG
>DATJEP010000082.1:0-2032 GCA_035496475.1 Candidatus Udaeobacter sp. | reverse complement strand
CTCACGCGCGCGTGGGGACCATCCTTCGCCACCTCGACCGAGATGCGGCCACCGGGGTCGGTGTACTTGACCGCGTTGATGAGCAGGTTCGTGATCACCTGATCGGTGCGCGCGAGGTCGGCGTCGATCATCACGCTCTCTCCCGCGAACGAGACCTGATAGGGAGCGAGCTTGCCGGTCGACGCGAGCGCATCCACGGCGCGGCGGACGACGTCACACAGATCGAAGTGCTCGCGGTTGAGCTGAATGCGCCCCGCGGTCACGCGCGAGACTTCGAGCAGATCATCCACCAGCCGCGCCAGGTGCACGGACTGCCGCGCGATGACCTGGCTGGCATGCAGCGCGGGGCCGGCTCCGGGGCCGGTCAGCTGCAACACCTGCGACGCCGTGGTGATGGCTCCGAGTGGATTCCGCAGCTCGTGCGAGAGCGTGGCGAGGAACTCGTCCTTTCTCTGGTCGCGCTCGCGCAGCGCCGCGTACAGGCGTCGGTTCTCGACCACGATCGAGGTGCGATGAGACATCAGCTCGATCAGCTCGAGCTCGCCCGCCAGATAGGGACGCCGGGAATCGAATCGAGAAACCGCCAGCGCGCCCTGCACCTCGCCGCGGACATCGAGCGGCCACACCATCGCCAGCATTCCCCCTGCGTCGATGGGGTGGACCGGCTCGGCGATGCCGGTCGCGAGCACGCGCGCCACCGGCTCACGCAGCTCGGACGGAGGCGCATGGGCTGGTTCGGTCGTCTCTCCCGGGCCGCCCCGCATCCACACCGAGTCCCCGCGGTAGGGGCCGCTCTCGGGGTAGACGATTCCCGCCTGATCGGCGAGGTCCGGAATCAGCAGGGCGAGCAGCTCGGATTCGAACGCGGCGCCGTGCAGCGATCGGGTCAGCACGCCGCCCGCCTCGACCAGCACGCGAAGGCGCCGGCTCTGGTCTTCGGCCGCGGCCCGTGCCGCCTGCTCGCGCGTCAGCTCGACCCGCTGTTCGGCCTCGACCCGCAGCCGCTCGTGCTCGCGCGAAAGCGTGACGAAGACCTTGACCTTGGTGCTCAGCACGTCGGGAACGAACGGGCACACCAGATAGTCGACGGCGCCGAGCGCGTAGCCCCGGGCGATCTGCATCTCGTCGGGATCGGCGGTGAGGAAGATGATCGGTGTGTTGGCGGTGCGGGGCCGCTGCCGGATCAGCGCCGCGGTCTCGAAGCCGTCCATCCCCGGCATGTTCACGTCGAGAAGAATCACGGCGGCGTCGTTCTGGAGCAGGAACTTCAGCGCCTCGCGGCCCGAGCTCATACAGACCACGTTCTCGCCGAGATCGCTGAGACTCGCTTCGATGGTCAGCCGCTGGGCCGGGAGATCGTCGACCACCAGGATGTTGACTCGATCGCGCACGATACGTTCTCCTAGCGCCGCAGCCAGGCGCGCATCATGGCCAGAAGCTCATCGGGGTCGACCGGCTTGGCGAGATAGTCCCAGGCTCCGGCCTCGATGCACTTCTCGCGATCACCCTTCATCGCCTTGGCGGTCACCGCGATGATCGGCAGCTCGCGGAAGGCCGGCAGCCGCCGGATCTCGCGGGTGGTGTCGAGGCCGTCCATCTCGGGCATCATGACGTCCATCAGCACGACGTCGGTGTCGGGGTTCTGGCGCAGGATCTCGATGGCGTCGCGCCCCGTCTCGGCCGATCGCGTCACCATGCCGTGATGTTCGAGAGCGGTGGTGAGCGCGAAGATGTTGCGGATGTCGTCGTCGACGATCAGCGCCTTGCGGCCGGTCAGCGCCTGATCTCCGCTGTGAAGGTCGACGATCATCTCGCGCTGATCCTCGCTGAGGTCCTCGATCCTCTGGTGCAGGAACAGGGTGGCGAGGTCGAGCAGACGCTCGGGAGTGTGGACGTCGCGGGCCACGGCGGCCTGCAACAGCCGCCGCCGCGCCGATACTTCGTCCGGCGCCGCCCCGTAACCGCCGTGCAGCAGGATCGGCAGGTCCCCGAGCCGGCCGCCGCTCACCAGCCGGTCGACGAGCTCTCCCGC
>DATJEP010000081.1:0-4191 GCA_035496475.1 Candidatus Udaeobacter sp. | reverse complement strand
GGTCCGGATCGGCGCGACGCGGAGCCGCCGGGAGGGCCGCCGCGGAATCAGGGCGCGGCATGCTCGGGTCCCGGGATCGCCGCCTCGCCGCGTCCGTTCGAATGCGGCTTCTCCACGGGAAGCGCCGCCCTCGGCGCGGCCTCGACCGGAAGCCCGAGGCCGATGCCGTTGCCGGCGATGACGCACAGCGCGCGCGGGAGGATCTCGATCTCGACCACCCGCTGCTGCCCGGCCGGATCCTTGTCGGCCGAGGCCGGCACCCGCTCGTCGCTGACAATGCGCACGCGCCTCGCGCGATAGGTCTTCAACTTCTCCGGCGACCCGCTCGACGCGGCGGCGAAGTGCTGGACCAGCGCCGCGTCGCTCATGCCGTCGTAGACGACGATGTCGAGCCATCCGTCGTCCATGCGGGCATCGGGCGCGACCAGGAGGTTGCTGCCCATCATCGGGGAGTTCGACACCGTGACGATGTTCGAGTTCGCCTCGATCGCGGTGCCGTCCATCTCGATCCGGATCGTTCCCGGCTTGGAGTCGAACAGCTTCCGGACCGCTCCCGGGATCATGCGCCAGCGGTGCTTCTCGATCGCCTGACCGGCCGCGGCGGCGAGCGCGGTGAGTCCGAGCCCGGCCCCCTCGAGAAAATATGAGGGCTCGGTGGTCTCGCTCGAGAACACGCGACCGACGTCGATGTGGCGGACGGTTCCCATCGCGATCAGCGCGCAGGCTTCGTCGATGTCGATCGGCACGCCCAGCGAGCGCGCGAGGTTGTTGTAGGTGCCGATCGGGACGATGCCGATCGCCGTCGCGCTGCCGACCAGCTCCGACGCCACGTCCTCGACCGTTCCGTCCCCGGCCGCCACCACCACCAGGCGCTCGCCGTCACGCACCGCCTCGCGCGCCAGCGCGCGCGCCGCCTTGCCCGAGGTCTTGAGCCCGATGTCGGGCTCGATGCCGTGGGTGCGCAGGCTCTGCACGATTTCGGCCAGCCGTTCGGCGTTGTCGCCGCCGTGATCGGGGCCCGAGCTGGGATTGAAGATCAGCCGCGCGGCCTTGAGCCCGCCGCGGCGGTCGCCTTCCTTGCGCGGCTCGGCCAGCCGTCGTTCCAGCTCGGCGATCCGCGTCTCGATCTCGCGAAGCTTCTTGCGACGACGATCCAGACGGGTCGCGGTCCTCTCGACGCGGGCCAGCAGCTCGCGATGCTTCCGCTGTTTTCGACGCAGGGACTTCGTGAGCTTCTGCGGCGTGGGCTCTCGCGAATCCATGGGTGGCCTC
Organism: Candidatus Udaeobacter sp.; assembly: GCA_035496475.1. Taxonomy (GTDB): domain Bacteria; phylum Eisenbacteria; class RBG-16-71-46; order RBG-16-71-46; family RBG-16-71-46; genus JACOSU01. The sequence continues at coordinate 2,919 of DATJEP010000081.1, read as the reverse complement.
TCAGAGAGGTGAGGGAACGGAACGACGGCCGACACGAACTCGCATCCATCGGGCGCACAGGACCGAGAATGCTCCGAAGGCGATGAGTCCGATCGCGGCGGCGACGAGAAAAACACGGCCGAACGGCTGGTGCAGGATCTCGAGCAGCGCGGAATTCATGGTCGTTCCCTCCGGCTGGTTGGCGCGCACGGCGGACGTGACCAGCAGAATCCCGACGACGGTGAAGACCACGCCGCGCGAGATCAGGCCCACGCGGCCGAGCCCGGATGCCCATCGCCGCTCGGAGACGCCGAGGTCGAGATCGGCCTCGAACGTCCGCCGCCATCCGGAAACGATCTGCAGCAGCCCGGCGCCGATGATCCAGCCGACGCCGATGGCCCCGAGCACCCACGCGCCGAGCGGGAGCGCGCGAACGCGCACGACCCAGCTCGACGATTCGCCCGGGTCCGAGTGCAGGATCAGGTGCAGGGTGAGCACGAGGAGCCCGCCATAGGCGAGCGCGCTGGTCAGGTATCCGAACCGTTGCGCGAGACCGTGGAGCGAACCGCCCTTGCCGAGCGCATCGAACAGCGAGCGCGCGAAACCCCACAGCGAGTATCCGAGGAGTCCGATCGCGACGACGGCGAGCAGGACACGCCCGAACGGCTGATGGCCGATCGCCTGGATCGCCGCGGCCGGCGTCATCTCGGTGCGGTGTCTTCCGGTGGCGAGGCCGAGCGCGAGGAGTCCCGGAATCACGTACAGCGCGCCGCGCACGACATAGCCGAATCGCATCAGCGCCTCAAGCAGGCGCGGACCTGCACCGGGCCACGACCCGACCGAGCGCCGCGCGTCGAGCGTCGGCGTGGACGTTCGGACGAAGGAATCGCGCAGAGCGGTCATGTGGTTCGCGCCGCCGGCGTCTCGGGCGCCACCGGCTGGCGGGCGAAGAAGCGCGGCTTGCCCCAGCGATAGACGCGGATCGAGAGCGCGAGCCAGAGGCTGCCGAGCAGGTAGGCGCCCATCACGTCGCTGAACCAGTGCTGGCCTTCGTAGATCCGCGACAGGCCCATCAGCGTGATCAGCACGCTGAACGCGATCAGCACCAGCGTGCGCAGCGCCGACTGCTTGAGCAGCGTGTACCCGAGGAACGTGAGGAAGCCGACGAACGTGGTCGTCATCAGCACGTGCCCGCTCGGGAATCCCGAGGAAGGCAGCTGGCTGAGGACGTGAACCAGATCCGCGCTTGGACGCGGGCGGTAGACGACGAGCTTGACCAACGTGCCGATGCCGATGCCGGCGGCCGCGATCAGCATCGACACGGCCTCCCAGCGCAGACCGGTGAGGAACATCAGCAGCACCACCGCGCCGCCGAACACGAACACCTGAGGCATGAAGCCGATCCAGCTCACCGCGTACATGAGCTGGTCGAACGCGCCGCCGTGATAGCTCTGCACCGCGCGCGTGATGGTGAGATCGATGGGGAAATACGCCACCGTGTGCGCCACCACGGCGAGGACGACGAACACCACCGAGGCGCTCAGCACGTAGACCTGGAACGCGTACGCGCGGTAGTGGCGTGCCGGTGGCGGGGCGATCGCGGCTTCGTCGATCTTTCGGCGCGGATCGGGCGTCGCCGTCGCCGGTGCCATGCTCTGTGCCATGAGACTCTCCGGAATCCCTCAGAGGTCGCGAGGAACGCTCGTGCCCCGAATGGGGGTCGGAGGGTCAAAACGCAGCGGTTGTGCCATGACGCCGGGAGGGTGGCGGCGTCTGCGCCGCATCGAGTTCCGGGGCCGCCCGGGTGCCGGACCACCCCGAGCTTGTAACTCCTTCCCGAAAAACCGAGCCCGTTCCTACAAATCCGTCAACGCAGGAGTCGGGCCTTCAGCCGGGCCAGCGGGAGACGCATCTTCGGCACCCTGGGATCCATCTCCGCGAGCGCGTCCGTGACGATCGCCGCCACGGCAAAGTCCCGATACCACTTGTGATCGGCGGGAACGATGTGCCACGGAGCGTGGTCGGTGCTGCATCGGGTCAGTGCCGCCTCGTACGCGCGTTCGTACCGGCGCCAGCTCGCTCGCTCGCTCAGGTCGTGCTCGCTGAACTTCCATCGCTTGAGCGGATGATCGAGCCGCGCGAGCAGGCGCTCGCGCTGCTCCTTCCGGCTGATGTGGAGGAAGAGCTTGATGACCCGCGTCCCCCGCTCCGCGAGCTGCGCCTCGAAACGATTGATGATCCGATACCGCTCCTCGATCTCGCCCGACCCGAGCAGCCGGTGCACGTACGGCACCAGCACATCTTCATAGTGCGAGCGATTGAAGATCGCCACTTCTCCGGCGGGCGGCGCGGCGTGATGAATGCGCCAGAGGAAATCGTGCGCCGCCTCTTCGGCGGTTGGCACCTTGAACGGCCAGATGTTGCATCCCTGCGGATTGAAGGCGGTCATCACGTGCCGGATCAGGCCGTCCTTGCCCGAGGTGTCCATGCCCTGCAGGACGATCAGCAGCGACTGCCGTCCTTCGGCGTGAAGTCGGTACTGCAGATCGTCGATCCGCTCGAGATTCGTCCGCATGCGCTTTGCGGCCCGATCGGGGTCGCTCGCGCCGGGAGTATCGCGCGGATCCCAGTCGCGGAGCCGCACGCGGCCGCGCACGCGGAGCCGTTGGGCGATGGATTTCATCGGGTTACTCCGGGGGTTTGGGGAGACGGTCCGCGGATGCTAGGCTCGATGCGTCGAAGGTCCGGCCCGCGATCTTGCGACCGCTGCCTCGTATTGTTCCCCACTCCGCCTTCAGGTGTCCATTCGCATGACGTCGACACGCACGTTCGGCAATCGCCCGCATCCGCCCGTGGGCCGCCTGTTCATCGTCGAGGGCATCGACGGATCCGGCAAGAGCACCCAGCTCACCCTGCTGGCCGAATGGCTGAAGGGCGAGG
>DATJEP010000080.1:0-25695 GCA_035496475.1 Candidatus Udaeobacter sp. | reverse complement strand
GCGTTCGCGTCGGCCGCCGAGGCCGAGGATCCCGAAGCCGGCGCGGTGTCGGATCTCGGCCTCTACGATCCCGCGGTGCTCGAGCTCGAAGCCGGAACCAAGATCGAGTGGGCGCTCGAGCTCGAGCGGATCGCGCTCGCGTTCGACCGGCGGATCAGCCGCGTGGACGGCGCGTCGGTCTCGACCCAGGACGGAGCGAGCGCGATCGTCAACTCGCGCGGCGTCTCGCGCGCCTGGGACGGGACGGCGATCAGCGCGTGGGTCGCCGCGCTGGCCGCCGACGACGGCGGCCGCCAGCAGAGCGGCACCTATGCCGCCTCGCGACGGCGATTCAGCGACCTCCCTCCGCTCGGCGAGATCGCGACGGAGGCGGCGCGGCGCGCGGTCGCGCGCATCGGCGCACGCCCGGTGCCCGCCGCGCGCGTTCCGGTCGTGCTGCATCCCGACATCGCGGCGGGCTGGATCGCCGACATGCACGAGGCCTTCAGCGGCGAGGCGCTGATCAAGCGCTCCTCGTGGCTCACCGACCGGCTCGGCCAGGGGATCGCGGCGCCGTGCGTCACGCTGGTTGATGATGGACGCATGCCGGGCGGCATCGGCACCGAGCCCTGGGACGGCGAAGGCGTCGCGACGCGGCGGAACGTGCTGATCGATCGCGGCACGCTCGCGCGCGTTCTCTACGACGTCTATCACGCGCGTCGCGCCGGCGCGCGCCCGACCGGCAGCGCCGTCCGCTCCTACGCCTCGCAGCCGTCGATCGGGGCCATGAACCTCTACCTCGCCGCCGGCACCGAGACGCCCGAGCAGATCCTGAAGAAGGTGGGCCGCGGGTTCTACATGGACGATCAGGGATCGTTCGGCTTCAACAGCGTGACCGGCGACTACTCGTATCAGGCGCAGGGATTCTGGATCGAGAACGGCGAGAAGACGCGCCCGGTCGACGGAGTCACGGTGGCGTCGAATGCGCTCGACATGCTGAAGAACGTGGTGGCGGTCGGGAACGATCTCCGCTTCGACCGCTCGGTCGCGGCCCCCACCGTGCTGATCTCCGAGATGACGGTGAGCGGGCGCGACTAGCGACCGGCGCGCGGACCGGCGAACCGGGGGCGCGCCGAGGCTTCACCGTCCGCTAAGAGCTCCGAAAGGTGGAGACGAGCGCGACCGCCCGGCGCACGCTCGCCGCCGGCGGATTCGCGTGACCGAGCCGGACGAGCAGCAGAGGTTCCTCTCCCGCCGCGTCGAAACGGCGCAGCAGGTCGGGGCGGACGCGCTCGACCTCGATCGGCGCCTGAATCGGCTGCATCGCGATGCCGAGCTGGGTGGTCTTGAGCGCGAGGCGCTCGAACGCCTGACCGCCGGCGAGCCACGCCGCCGGGCCACGTCTCATGCTGGTGATCAGCAGCGCGGCTCCCGACGAGCGCAGGCCGTCGCGGGCCTGGCGCGCGGCGCTGCCGATGCCGTAGCGATGGAACCAGCTGTCGGGATTGAACGCGCGGCCGGGCATCCAGTGCGCGAGGCCGGGATATTCGAGCGCGGCGACGGTGATGCCGTCTCCGCGGCGGCGCGCGTCGGTGGCATCGTCCCGCATCCAGCGCGCCTGCTCGACCGCGATGCGGCGATCTTCGGACTCGAATCGCACCGCCTCGTGGGCGACGTCCGCGAGATCGCGCAACGATTCCCGGTCGTCGAGCCAGTGGAGCGTCGTCTCTCCCGACACCTGGGCCAGCAGCTGCGAGCGGTTCTGCGGATAGACGCCGCGGCCGTCGTACTCGCGGCGGTTGGTGCGGCGCTCGGGAATCATCGCCAGCAGGGCGCGGTCGCGGCGGGGCCCGCCCGGGCTCCACGTCACCCGCGCCACCACCGTCGGCGGCGCCACCGCCGCCGCGGACGCGACCGCCGGCGAGGCACCCGATGGGAAGTACTCGACATTGGTCACGAGGCCCCAGGCGCGCGCGGCGATCAGGAGATTCTCGAGCGCGGCGCCGAGTCCGATCATCATCGCGCGCCGATCGGGATCACTGGCGGGCAGCGCGCGACCGGGATCGACGACGATCCGGATGGTGTTCTCGTCGACCTCGAATCGCCACGGCTGCACGTTCCAGTGGCTGGGCGCGAGTACCGCGGCGCCGATGAGCGCGCGCGCGACCTCGACCGGGTTGCCCGGCGCGTCGGCCGGCAGCGACCAGGGTTGAAGATTGGAAGGCCATGCCGAGACGTGGCGCGCGATCGCGACGTGAGGACGCAGCGTGGCGTAGGCCGCCGCGCCGCCGAGCGTGATCAGGAAGCGGCGCCGATCCAGGCTCTCCATAGACGCGTGACTGTGTCGCGGCCGGGAATCGGCGTCAATGCCGGGGCCGGAACCCCCGAGTTGCGACCACGTTGCGGTTCCGGCTGGCGGTGTTGGGCCGGTCCGCGGGCCCAACCCGGCGGGCATCCCGCCGCGAACCGGATGGCGCCGTGGGCGCCGGGCCTCCCAGGCTTGCGGGCGCTCGATCACGCCGCTACGTTGCGGCCATGGCGCCGTCGCGGTTCGTCACCGATCTTTCGCTCGACGCCGTCGCGCGACGCCTCCGATTCCTGGGCTTCGACGTCGTGACGCAGCGCGCGGGGCGCCTCGAGGATCTGTTCGAGACCGGTCGCCGCGATCAGAGGATCGTGCTCACGCTGAGCGCCCGCCATCCGCGGCGATTCGCCGACGTGGCGGCGTTTCGAGTGCCGCGCGAGGATCCGGCGGCCGCGGTGCGCGCGATCGCGGTCGAGCACGAAGCCTCGGGACCGCTCTTCAGCCGATGCCCGGCGTGCAACACCGCCCTCCAGCACCGGCTCGCGGTCGAGGCGATCGGCGAAGTCCCGGCCCGCGCGGCGCGCGGAGCGGAGACGTTGAGTTATTGCCCGACCTGTGGGAAATGGTACTGGGAAGGCTCGCACACCGCGCGGCTTCGCGAATGGCTGGCGACCGTGCTCGGGGACCGGACGGTGTCGTTCGATTCCGGAAAGCCATCGGCGCGAGGAGGGACGTGATTTGACCCTGACCGAGACAGAGGCACGCCCGGCGTCACGCGCTTCGAGCGAGCCGGCGATCCGCACGCGCGCGCTGCGCAAGGTGTACCCGTTGCCGGGAGTGAAGCGCGGCAAGCCGGCGCGGCCGACACCGGGATCGGCGCCCGCGCCTTCGACCGCGCCGGCGCCTCCCACCGAAGTCGTCGCGCTCCAGGGACTCGATCTCGAGATCGCCCAGGGAGAATTCTTCGGGCTCCTCGGGCCGAACGGCGCGGGCAAGACCACCACGATCGGCATCCTCACCACGCGTGTCCGTCCCACCGATGGCCAGGCCTTCGTCTCGGGCTGCGACGTGGTGAAGGACAGCGTGGCGGTGCGCCGCCGCATCGGCGTGATGCCGCAGCGCCCGAATCCGGACCGGCAGCTCTCGGTGCGCGAGAATCTCGTTTTCCACGCCTGCTACTTCGGCGTTCCGGCCGCGGTCGCGAACGCGCGGGCCACCGAGCTGCTCGGCACGTTCGAGATCGCGGATCGCGCCGCCTCCAAGGTCGAGCAGCTCTCGGGCGGCCAGCAGCAGCGGCTGATGATCGCGCGCGCGCTGATCCATGATCCCGAAGTGATGTTCCTCGACGAGCCGACGGTCGGACTCGATCCGCTCGCCCGTCACGCGCTGTGGAGCACGCTGCGGCGCATTCACTCCGAAGGACGCACCATCGTCATGACCACGCACTACATGGAGGAGGCGGACCAGCTCTGCGAGCGGGTCGCGATCGTGGACCGCGGGCGGCTGCTCGCGCTCGACACGCCGGCGAATCTCAAGGCCCAGGCGCCCGGCGGCACGCTGATCGAGCTCACGCTGGACGGCGACGCCACCGGCGCCTGCGACCTCGCGCGCGCGCTGCCCGGCATCCTGCGCTGCGAGTCGCAGCAGGCCGTGCTGCGCGCGTTCGCCGAGCGCGGCGGCGAGAGCATCGCCGGACTGATCCGCGCCGCGGAGAACGCCGGCCGCAGCGTGCGCGACGTGCACTTCGCGCCGCCCAGCCTCGAGACGCTGTTCATCTCGATGACGGGCAGGAGGCTCGAATGAGCGACACCGCCGCCGCGCGCCTCGGGCCCGCGGTCGTTTCCGTGACGACGCGTGACGCCCGCGCGGTCTCGAGCGTCAGCGTCTTCATGGCGCTGCTCCGCCGCGACATGGTGGTGGCGCGCCGCGAGCTGATCTCGTTCCTGGTGCGCACCGCGCTCCAGCCACTGCTCGGCGTCATGGTGTTCGGCTTCCTGCTCCCGCACATGGGATTCGCCGCGCGCGGTTACACCGCGACGCTGCTGCCCGGGATCCTCGCCATCAGCCTGGCATTCGCGAGCCTCCAGGCGGTGGCGTTCCCGATGATGGCCGACTTCGGATACACGAAGGAGATCGAGGACCGGCTCCTCGCTCCGGTTCCGATCGGACTGATCGCGTTCGAGAAGGTGATCTCCGGCATCATCCAGGGATTGATCGTGGTGGCGTTCGTGCTGCCGGTTGCGCGGCTGATCATGGGACCGATCGCGGGCCTCTCGCTCCAGAACCTGGGCGGCATGGTGGGCGTCGCGCTGCTCGGCGCCGCCGCGTTCGCCTCGCTCGGACTGTGGCTCGGGACCGCGATTCCGCCCCAGCAGATCGGCCTCATGTTCGCCGTGATTCTCGCGCCGATGATCTTCTTCGGCTGCGCCTACTATCCGTGGGCGGGACTGCGCACCGTGCCCGTCATGCAGATCGCGGTGCTGATCAATCCGCTGGTCTACCTGGCCGAAGGCATGCGCGGCGCGCTGACGCCGAAGCTGCCGCACATGCCGCTCGCGGTCACCTGCTCGATGCTGGTGGCGATGGCGGTGCTGCTGTGGTGGGCGGGCCTCAAGAGCTTCATCAAGCGCGCGATGAGCTGACGCCTCGCGACCTCTGGAAGACATGAGCGAACGCCTTGGACGCCGCTGATCCCCGCGCACGCGACCCACTCACCCCCTCGCTCCACGTCGTCCTCGCCGCCGCCGTCGCCGCCGAGGTCGCTGCCGCCGTGGTGCCGACCATGCACCTCTGGGGTCTCAACGCTTCGCGATTCCTTCCGCCGCTGATTCGATTCGCGCCGCTCCTGCTCGCTGTCGCGGCGCTGGTGCCGTGGGTCGGTCGCGCCGCGCGACCGGCGGTCGACGGGCTCGATCAGGGATGGCGGCTCCCGGTCGCGCTGGTTGCGGTGACGGTCGCGCTCCTCGCCCTGCTGCCCGATCGCCTCGGGTTCGTCGGCGACTATCTGCTGCGAATGGGGGTTCTGTCCGAGCCGGGTGGCTTCGCCGCCACGTTCCCGCAGGCGTTGCCGCTCGATTTCGTCCGCCACGACGGGCTGCCGCGCGCCGCCGCGCACGTCTTCGGCGTCGCGCCCGGAACCATCGAGCGCGTTCTCGGGGTGCTGGAGGGCGCCGCGCTCGCGCTGCTCGCGGTCCACTTCGCCCGGGTCATCGCGGCGCCGAGCCGGCTCGCGGTCGCCGCGGTGGCGCTCTTCGGCGGCGGCTTCACGCTGTTCACCGGATACGGCAAGCCGACCATCGAGGTCTGCCTCTTCACCGCCGCCGCGGGCGTCTTCGGGACCCAGCTGATCCGTGAGAATCGCGGCGCGATCGGATTCGGTCTCGCGACCGCGGCCGCGCTCGCCGTGCATCGCGCCGGATGGAGCCTGCTGCCGGGGGTCGCGCTCGGCTGGTTGCTGTGGTTCCGCCTCCACGGGCGCGCGGGCGGATGGAAGTCCTGGCGCGTGGCGATCGGAATCGGTGTGCCGGTGGCGGTCTTCCTCGCGCTGCTGCCGCGGCTCCTCCACCTCTTCTTCGGCTTCGACGTGGCGACGAACTTCGCGTCCGCGGAAGTCGAGCGTCAGGGCGGCATGCTGCGCGCGGCGTTCTCCGGTCTCCGGCTGCTCGACGTCGCGAACGTGATCGCGCTGCTCTGCCCGCTCGCGCTCGCGGTGCCGGTGCTGCTGCCGCAGGTGAAGCCGCTGCGCCGGCCGGAGCTGGTCTTTCTCGCCGGGCTCGTCCTGTCGTTCGTTCCCTCGCTGCTGTTCGTCTACGTCACCCAGGGTCCGTTCCGTGACTGGGACGCGTTCGCCGGCGCCGGCGCCGCGATCTCCCTTTCCGCCGCGTGGCTGATCGCGGAAACGCTTCGCCAGGAACCGCGCGCGCGTTCCCTGATCGCGGCCATCGTGCTCGCGACGCTGGTTCCGACCCTCCAGCTGCTGGTCCTCCATCACGACGGCGAGGCGGGAATGGCCCGAACGCGGGCGTTCCTCACCGAGCCGCCGCGACGCACCGAAGCGCAGCGGCTCGCGACGCTCGATTTCATCGGGCTTCGCAGCATGCGCCTTCATCGCTGGGCCGACGCGGCGGCGGCGTACCATGACGTCGCCGTGGTCGCGCCGCATCCGCGCGCGCTCGAGTTCTGGGGCGTCAACGCCGCGATCGCCGGGAACGACCACGAGGCCGAGTCCGCGTTCGCCGCGCTCGCGGCGCGCGACTCCACGAACCTGATGGGCTGGGTCGGCCTGTGGATGTGCGGCACGTTCCTCGGCGACAGCGAAGAGGTTCGAATCGCGAGGGCGAAGGTGGGATCGTTCCCGCCCGGCGGCCCCGAAGCCCGCTCGGTCGAAGAGAAGGCGCGCCGCCTGCCGGAGCTGTCGCGGTTGCTCGAGGCGGCGTCGCGCGGCGAAAAACGCCCGGCTCCCTAGGGCGATCTCCATTGCGCCCGGGGCGGCCTTTGGCCAGAATGCCCGATCGCGAGGCGGCGGGGATGGCCGTGAACCCGAAGATTCGTGGGGAGTGGTTCCGGCACGAACGGTCGCCTCGCATGCTGCTCGCCGCACGGCCCGCGGAGCGCCCGGCCCGGACGCATGGATCTTTCCACCCTCATCGTGAGCTATCGATCGCGCGACGCGCTGCTCGAGTGCCTCGCCTCGCTGCGTGACGCCGCGCCCGGACTCGAAACCGAGACCGTGGTGATCGACAACGATTCCCGCGACGACGTCGCGGCCGCGGTGGCGCGCGAGTTTCCCGCGGCGCGTCTGATCGAGAACCAGGAGAACGTCGGATACGCGCGCGCGGTGAACCAGGGCATCCGCGCCAGCTCGGGCCGCTATGTGCTGGTGATGAACCCCGACTGCGAGCTGAGGCCCGCGGCGGCCCGGCGGCTGGCCGACTATCTCGAGAGCCATCCGCGCAGCGCGATCGCGGCGCCGCGGATCCTGAATCCGGACGGCTCGCTCGAATACTCGGCCCGCTCCTTCCCCGATCACTTCACGTTCCTCTTCAATCGCTACTCGCTCCTGTCGCGGCTCCTCCCCGGCAATCCGTGGACGCGCCGCTATCTCTTGAGCGACTGGGATCACGCCTCGGTGCGCGACGTCGACTGGGTGTCGGGCGCCTGCATGGTGGTGCGCCGCGCCGCGATCGACGAGGTGGGCGGAATGGACGAGGCGTTCTTCATGTTCAACGAGGACGTCGACTGGTGCCGGCGCATGAAGCTGGGCGGCTGGGCGGTGTCGTACGTTCCGGACGCGGTCTGCATGCACCACATCGGCGCGAGCCGTCGCACCTCGGCGCGGGTGATCCTCGCGCGTCACCGCGGCATGGTGCATTACTTCCACAAGCATCACCCGGTCGCGCCGCCGCTCTCGTGGCTGGTCGATCTCATGATCCTGACGCGCGGATGGCTGATGATCGCCGCGAACGCGTTCCGAGCCTAGCCGCGTGCCCTATTCGCTGTCGCTCGCGCTCGCCGCGTGCCTGATCGCGCTGATCGCGACGCCGTGGGTCGCGCGCCGCGCGCGCGACGCCGGCGCGATCGATCATCCGGGGCCGAGGCGCCTGCATCGCGAGCCGGTGCCGACGCTCGGCGGGCTCGCGCTGATCCTGTCGGTGCTCGCCGTGGCGTGGGGCGCGCGGCTGCTGCCCGGGCCGGCACGCGCGCTCGATTTCAAGCCGCTGCTCGGCTACACGCTCGCCGCGCTGCCGATCATCGCGCTCGGCATCGTCGACGATCTGCGCGGCACGTCGCCGCTGGCGAAGATCGGCGTTCAGGCGTGCTCGGCGCTGGTCCTGTCGCTGTTCGGCTACCGCGTGGCGCAGATCACCAATCCGCTCGGCGGCACGCTGATGGCCCATGCCCTGAGCGCGCCGCTCACCGTGGTGTGGGTGCTGGTCGTGACCAACGCGATCAACCTGATCGACGGGCTCGACGGGCTCGCCGCCGGCGTGGTCTCGATCGCCGCCGCCACGCTGTGGTGGGTCGGGCACGCGCACGGCGATCTCTACGTGATGTACTTCTCGGCGATCCTGCTCGGCGCGACGCTCGGATTCCTGCGCATGAACTTTCCCCCGGCCCGCGTGTTCATGGGTGACACCGGCAGCCAGTTCCTCGGCCTCACACTGGCGGCGGTGTCACTGCTCGAGAATCGCAAGGGAACGACCGCGCTCGCGCTGCTGCTCCCGATCGTCGCGCTCGGGCTGCCGATCCTCGACAGCGCGACCGCGTTCGCGCGCCGGATCATCGCCCGGCGTCCGTTCTTTCACGGCGACACCGAGCATATTCATCACCGGGTATTGAGGCTCGGCATGTCGCCGCGCGCCTCGCTCGCCGTGCTGTGGGGACTCTGCGCCGCGCTGGGATTCGCGGCCGCGGTGCTCGAGCCGCTGCCGCGGCGGACGGCGGCGTGGCTGTCGGTGCTGATCGGCCTCGCGGTGCTGCTGGCGTTCGAGGCCATCAAGTATCAGGCGGCGAAGAAGAGCGCGGCGCGGCACGGCGGCTGAAGCGGCGGCCGCGCTTCGAGATACCGCGGGCTCACGACCTCCCGAAAACAGCCGCGGCGCCGCGCTTTCGCGCGACGCCGCTCCCGGTCCAGGCTTTGACGCTCGGGGGTGCGCGTCTGTTCCTGGCCCTAATAGGTCACCGATCCGGTGAGCTTGATGCTGAATCGGGTGGTGGTCTTATCCTGTGGGCCGAACACGGGATCGGGTGGCGGATCCTCACCGAGTTTCGTCACGGTGGCGAGGCGCACGTCGAGTCCGATCAACCCGTGCGGCGATACTACCGCATTGCCACCGATGGCGAAGAATCCTCCTCCCGAAACGTTGCTCCGGTCGCCGGTGGTCTTCGAGAACTTGTGGTACCAGGTGCCGCCACCGAAGCCGAAGTAGGGCCGGAACGCATCGCCCCACTTGAGGTGGCGATCCAGCTCGATCGTGAAGGGCACTTCCGATTCGGTCGCGTCCTCGAATTTCCCGACGACGTTGCGCTCGACTGTCCCGGCCAGACCCCAGCCGGTATTCAGCATGCGATTCACGCCGAAGCCGAGGCCGACGTTGCCGTCGCCGGCGGTCCGATAGGTCGCCTTGTTGTAACCGACACGCACCGAGACCCACAGCGCGTGCGCGTCCCACGGCCCATCCTCGGGCCGGTGCACGTGCGGAGCGGGACGCTCCTTCTTCACCCTCGGAGCCCGCACCTTCTTCGTCTTCACGCCGAGACTCGGGGCCGGGACCGGCTGCGCCGGAGCCAGCTCGATACGCGCGGGCGCGGGTGTGGAGGGCGCGGGAGCCGCGCCGGAGGGAACGGGAACCGCGGTCGAATCGACATGAATCGAGTCGGCGGCAAGGGTTCCGGGCGGGGCCCATCGGCTCGCGGCCCGGGCGTCTGGCGCGGGGCCGAGGATCAGTGACGCGGCGATCACGATGGCCGTCGCGGTCACGGCGGGCCCACACGCACGCACGTCCTTCACGCGCTGCTCCTTTCAACGACGAATCCGACCCGGTCTTTCGAAGAAAATCCCGCGCAGGAGGGAATCGCGGGTGGCAAGACAGGCCGTGCACCTTACCGTAGCCTCCGCTCGGCGCTCAAGGGGGCTTCCCCTCGCGCCCGGCGTTCGCTACTTTGTCGGCGATGAGGCGTGCCTGGGTGCTGGCCGTGGCATGGGCGGCGGTCGCGGGATGCGGTCGTGGCGAAAAATCCCAACGCACCACCGAGCTCAGCTTCGAGACGCTTTCCGACACCACGGCCGTCGTGCGCGGCGCGCCGCTGCTCACCCGATTCGAGCCGTACCGCTTGCCGAACGGGCTCGTGCGCGTGCGCGGGGAGATCGATTTCCCGAACGGCACGCGGCTTCAGGTCTCGATCTACCGCAAGCAGGATCACGTCATGGTCGCGCGCATGCAGATGCCGGTCGATGAGCGCCGCTTCGAATCGCCGCCCATTCTTGGCGAACACGGCCCGCTGCCGGCTGGTGATTACGTCTTCGAGCTGCTCACGTTCTTCAACGAGACCTGGCAGCCCGCCGACGTGCTCGTCCATTCCGATCACGGCCTCGCGCTCCATGGCCCCGGAATGAAGCGCGACCGCGCCGGTGGGGCGGTGTTCCTGATGACGCGCGAGGGCCGGCTGTGAGGCTCATCGCTTGCGGGGACCGGCCGTGAGCCCGCGCACGCCGCGGCCACCCGCGCTGCGCTATCGCCCGGCGCGGCGCACCGACGTCGAGACGCTGGCCGACCTCGGGCACCGCGCGTACCGGGTCTCGAGCCTCGAGAAACGGCGCGAGTTCTACACCGATCATCCGCGCTTCGGTCTGCGCGACGTCCGCGTCGGCGAGCTCGACGGGCAGGTCGTCGCCTCCCTCGTGCTCTACCCGTTCACCGCGTTCGTGCGCGGACAGCGCGTGCCGGTCACCGGGATCGGCTCGGTCGCGGTGTCGCCCGAGCACCGCCGGCGCGGGGTCGCCGAAGCCCTGCTGAAGTCGGCGCTGCGCGACATGCGCCAGAGGGGCGACGCGTTTTCGGCGCTCTATCCGTTCCGCGACTCGTTCTACCGCCGGCTCGGCTACGGCGTCATCGAGATCGCGCAGCAGATGGCGTTCTCACCGTCGCTGCTCGCCGAGTCCGACGAGGCGCGGCGCGTGCGCCGCCTGATGCTCCCGGACCGGCCTTCGGTCGAGGCGCTGTACGAGCGCGTCGCGCTGCAGGGGCACTTCGCGCTGGCGCGGCGATCCGAGTGGTGGACGCAGCGGCTGTGGACGCACGCCGGCGACTGGGTGGTCTATGAGGGCCGGCGCCGCGGACAGATCGAAGGCTACCTCTACTATGAGGTGGATTCCGACGCCGGGCCGTTCAAGCTGTCGGTCACGCTGACCGAATTCGTCGCGGCGACGCCCGAGGCGCATCTCGGCCTGATCGGCTACCTCGCGTCGCTGTCGGATCAGGTGAGCGAGATCCATCACATCGCCCCTGGAGACAACGGCTGGCCGCTGCTGCTCAAGACCTCGCAGAATCTCCGGCCCGCGCTCGAGATGAGCGTCTACCACGACACCGGAAACGCGGTGAACGGAATGATGCTGAGGCTGAACGACGTGCGGGGCGCGCTGGAGCAGATTCCGCTATCGATGCAGGCGCGCGGCGAGGTCGCCCTCGAAGTCGACGACGAGGTGATCCCGCAGAACGCGCGCTCCTATCGCCTGCGCGCGAGCGAGGGGCGCCTCAAGGTCACGCTGGAATCCGCCCGCGCCGGACGCGCGAGACTGCCGCGTCTCGTCGCCGAGCCCGACCTGCTCGCCTCGCTGGTTGGAGGCGCGGTCTCGCCGGTGCGCGCGGCGGAGATGGGCCTGCTCGATTCGTCGGGCGGCGCCGCCGACATCATCGATCGCTGGTTCCGCGCGCGGCCGGCGTTCGTTTATCCGCTGAATGGATTCTGAGCGCCGGGTGGGGATCGCCGCGTTTCGCGTCACGCACGAGCTGAGTCCGCGTTTTCGGGACACTGACGCGATGGGCCACATCAACAACGCGGTCTACGTCACCTATCTCGAGGTGGCCCGCCAGGAGTACTGGCGGGCGTTCTCGCGTGAAGTCGACTACCGCCGCGTGCCGTTCATCCTCGCCAACGTGCGCATCGATTTTCGTTCCGAGGCGCTGGTGAACGAAACGCTGGTGCTCGCGATCCGCTGCGGGTGGATCGGCACCAAGTCGTTCACGTTCGAGTACGAGATCCGCGAGAAGAGCGACGGACGCCTCGTCGTCGAGGCCTCGTCGGTGCAGGTGTGCTACGACTACGAAACCAAGCGCAGCCTCGAAGTTCCGCTCGAGCTGCGGCGGAATCTGGAAGCGTTCGAAGGCCGGAGCCTCGCGCGCCCGAAGGCGTGACCGGCCGCCCGGCGTCCCGGCGCGGGCGGCTGACGCGAAAGGAGAAGCGCTGATGAGATCGCGACGCGAATTCCTGAGACTCGTGGCGGCGGGGTCGGCCGCGGCCATCACCGGCTCGGCGCCGCGCGTGGCGCGCGCCGCGGCTCGCGCGGCCAGCGGGCGGGCGGCGAAGAGCGCGGCCGCACCGGCGCGGCCGGCGGCGGTGCGCGCCGAGATCGACCGGCAGAAGAAGCTGACGGCCGACGCGCTTCGCACCATTCGCAAGCACGAGCTGCCGGCCGGCAGCCCGCTCGCCTTCACGTTCCGGCCGCTTCGCCCGGCGAAGAGGGAGCGCTGAGATGATCGACGAGGACGTTCTCTACCTGCCGGTCACCGAGCTCTCCGCCCGCATCCGCTCGCGACGCCTCTCACCCGTGGAGCTGACCCGCGCCTATCTCGACCGCATCGCGCGGCTGTCGCCGAAGCTCAACTCGTTCGAGACCGTGACCGCCGATCTGGCGATGGATCAGGCGCGGACCGCCGAGAAGGAGATCAACGCCAATCGCATTCGCGGACCCCTGCACGGCATTCCGTACGGCGCGAAGGATCTGCTGGCGACCCGTGGCATTCCGACGTCCTGGGGCGCCGTTCCGTGCCGAGGCCAGAAATTCGACGAAGACGCCACCGTCGTGCGCCGGCTGCGCGAAGCCGGCGCGGTGCTGCTCGGCAAGTGCGCCATGGTCGAGTTCGCCGGCGGCCTCGGCTATCGATTCGCCAACGCCTCGATCAGCGGGCCGGGGCGGAACCCGTGGGATCCGGATCGCTGGACCGGAGGCTCGTCGTCGGGATCGGGCGCCGCGGTCGCCGCCGGTCTCGCCGGGTTCGCGATCGGCACCGAGACGTGGGGCTCGATCCTCTGTCCCTCCGCGTTCTGCGGGATCACCGGACTGCGCCCGACCTACGGACGCGTGAGCCGCGCCGGCGCGATGACGTGCGCCTACACCTTCGACAAGATCGGCCCGCTGACGCGGTCCGCTTCGGATTCGAGGCTGGTGCTCGAGGCCATCGCCGGCAGCGATCCCGATGATCCGAGCGCGTCGACCGAGCCGGTTCGTCTTCAGAGCGGGCGCGGACCGCTCAAGTCGCTGAAGGGCGCTCTCGTGCCGATGGATTTCAAGCAGAAGGGCGCGGAGCCCGAGGTGAAGGCGGCGTTCGAGCACGCTGTCTCCGAGCTGCGCGCGGCGGGATTCGAGCTCAGCGAGGCGAAGTTCCCGGAGTTCCCAGCCGCGGAGATCGCGGGCCTCCTGATCACCATCGAGGCGATTTCGGCGTTCGAGCCGTTCTTCAAGAACGGCGGCGTCACGAAGCTGAAGGACCCGTGGGCCCGCTATCAGGACGAGATCGCCGAAGGCATCACCGGCGCCGACTCGATGAAGCTGTGGCGGATGCGCCACGTGCTGCAGGAGAAGGTGGCGGAGTTCTTCTCGAAGTACGATTACGTCGTGACGCCGAACTTTCTCTCGGTGGCGCCGCGCGTGGACGAGGACCTCAACAAGGCGCTCCCTTACGGTGATCCGGCCGGCGCGATCGGCAACGCCTGCGGCCTGCCGGCGATCGCGCTGCCGATCGGATTCGGTCGCCATCACATGCCGGTCAGCATGCAGATCATGGGCGCGCCGTTCGACGAGGCAACGCTGATCGAACTCGGCGAGCGCTGGCAGACGCGCACGAAGTTCCACCTCGAGCGTCCGCCGGTCGCCGCCGCCGTGACGACCCACTAGGCCGCCCGATGGAGCCGAGGCCGCCCGCTCACCGCGACACCTTCGTCGAGCTGCGCCCGCGTCCCGAGCCCGAGCTGCTCGCGGCGCGTGCCGCTCTGCCGCCCGCTGCGCGTAGGATGACGGCGGTCATCGTCGTCCATGGCATGGGGCAGCAGGTTCCCTTCGAGACGCTGGAGCAGGTCGCGAATCTCCTGCGCGACGCGGATCAGGCCCGGCGCGAAGCGCCGCGCTCTGGAAGCGGCGCGCCCGCCGGTCCCCGCGCTGGAAACAGCGCGCCCGCCGGTCCCCGCGCTGGAAACGGCGCGCCCGCCGGTCCGCGCGTCGTCGTCGACGAGGTGATGCTGGGCGAGAAGCAGCTCCCGCGCGCCGAGCTGCGCGTCGCCGCCGACGGCGGTCATCGCGACGTCCATCTCTATGAAGCCTACTGGGCGCCCGCGACCGAGGGACGCGTGACGCTGCGCGACACGATCTCGTTCCTGGTGCGCTCGGGACTGAACAGCCTGCTCCACGTCCGCGACCGGACCTTCGATCGCTGGATGTTCGGCCGCTGGATCCGCTTCCTGATCTACCGCGGGCGCACCGCCCTCGAGCTGCTGGCGGTGCTGCTCCTGCTCGGCTCCCTGATCTTCGTGAACGCTGTGATCACCGCGGCGATGGCCTCGCACACGCTGACCGGCGGCGGCGCGGCGTGGCCGCCGCCACCGCTCTTCCGGCAGATCACGCTCGACCTCGCGCTGCTGATTCCGTCCGCGCTCTCGATCGTGATCGGCGCCACGCTCGTCCCCGCATGGCTGAGAGGCCGCGCGCTCGCGGCGCGCCTCGTCCCCTCCGCCGCGGCGGGCGATCAGGGGCTGCCGATCGGCTCGCTGCTCGGTTGGTTCCTGGTCGGCGTCGGCGCGGCCGGGATCGTGGCGATCGCCGCGTTCATGCTGCGCCATGTGGTCGTCGGACCGGGCCTCTTCATGACCCACCTCAAGTTCCGCGGGGCGCTGCTGTTTCCGCCCGGTGATCCCGTCGGCACCTACGGAATGCTGGCGGCATGGATGATCTGGCTGGTCGCGATCGCGGTCAGCCTCTCGGCGCGCTGGTTCCTGGTCGAGTACGTCGGCGACGTCGCCGCCTACGTGTCGTCGCACACCGTCAGCAGGTTCGCCGAGGTGCGACATCAGATCCACGAGATCGCGATGAGCGTCGCCCGCCCGGTCTACGCCGCGCGCGGCCCCGGCGGACGCGAGCCGCTCTACGACCGGCTGGTCGTGGTCGGCCACTCGCTGGGTTCGGTGGTCGCCTACGACATGCTGAACGCGATCATCCTCGAGGACCGGCTGAAGGGCCTGCCCTACGACGCCGCGCACCGGACCGAGATGCTGCTGACGTTCGGCTCACCGCTCGAGAAGACCGCGTATCTCTTCCGCACTCAGCGCCCGCGTGCCGCCGAGGTGCGCGAGGCGCTGGCGGCCGCGGTGCAGCCGATGATCCAGAACTACGTCAGCCGGCCGCGCTTCTGGGTCAATCTTCATTCCCCGAACGACATCATCTCCGGGCACCTGCGCTTCTACGACGCCGAGGATCCCCCCGAGGGCGGATCGCGCCGGGTCGAGAACATCGTCGATCCGGATGCCGATCAGCCGCTCCTCGCCCACAATCAATACTGGACGAATCCGCTGCTCGCCTCGGTCCTGCTCGACGGCGTCACGGGAGCGTGGACGCCGGGGGTCCGCGGCGAGCAGGGCCCGCGCGCGATGAAGCGCGGGATCTAGAAGGCGCTCGCGTCCGGCGCAGCGCCTACTTCACGAGAACGATCGCGCTCAGATCCTCGCTCATGTCACTGAGCAGCCGACCGATTACATTCCCCGCCTCGTCGGTCGCGATGCCTTCGACATGCGCGCTGAGCTTCAGGAATCCATCGCGCCCGTACCAGGTGTGGACGCGGTCGTTCGCACCGAACAGATCCGAGTTGATGCGGATGCGTGCCCCGTTGAATCGACCGGCCGGCTCGTCGACCGACTCCATCGCTTCGACGGTCGATTCGAACAGAGGATCGCCGCGGATGACCCAGTGCTGCCCGGGACGCAGAGGGTATTGAAGCCGAGTGATTTCGTCGGGCAGCACGCCTCCCGGACGTCCGCCCGCGAGCGTCGGCGCGTGGCTGGCCGCAGCCGTTGCTCCGAAAGCGACGCCGGTCGCGCGATCGATGCGATCGAGCAGGTTCATCACCGAGACGGCGGACACGCGCCCGCCCAGCGATGCCGCGATCGCCGCGGCGCGCCGCGACCGGAGATCGGCGGATGTCATGGGTCGCGCGGGCGTCCCCGGCGGAACGAGATCGAGCTCGTAGAGTCCCGAGCGGTCCTGGCGATAGAACACGGGAGCCAGGATCTGGCTCGGCCCGCCGGGCACGCGCTGGAAGCTCGTCTCTTGGACGTATTCACGATCGAGGGAGGAGATCGTGCCGGTCAGCGATCGATCGATGACGTGCGATTCGGCCGGGCCACGAAACGCGTTACCGGCGGAATCGATCAGCGTCATCTCGAAGCGCGTGTCGTAGGTCCACGCGTTTCCGATCGAGAGCGGGTAGAAGCCACCGGCCTCAGCGGACGCCGCGAGCGGCGTGGGCGTGCCCGCGCCTTCTTCGGCGAACGGACGCGAGAGAGAAGCATCGGATCGCGACGACGCGATCGGACGGAGCGGATCGCGGCGGTCGACTCCGCAACCCGAGAGCAAGATCGGCGCGAGGATCATCGAGGCGATGACCGCGCAAACGACAGGACGGAGCAGGCGGACCATGGGGGCCTCCGAAACCCGGTCGGGCTTCGCATGATTGTGGCACCGCCCCGAATGCGTGTCAGCACTCTTTCTCGGCCAGGCTGCAACTCCCCAACGGCCGTCCGCCCGCGGGCCGCATAGGCTTGACCGTGCCCATGCCGACAACGGCGCTAGATCATGTCCCGGAGCTTCACCGCGACATCCTTTTCCTTGCCGCCACGTTCGATCCGGAACTGGACCTTTCGCCCCTCGTCTCCCTCCTCGAACAGCTTGTCGAGGTCGTCGATGGTGTAGCTCAGCACCGGCTTTCCATCGATCGCCACCACGCGGTCGCCGACGCGGATCCCGGCCTTGGCCGCGGGCGAGCCGGCCAGCACCTGCCCGGCCTTCACCGCGTCGGCGAATCGCACGAGCAGCACTCCCGCGCGCGAGAAGCGATCGCGCCGCCCGTATTTCTCGCCGGGCTCGAGGTAGACGGCGTGGTGGTCGTAATCGAACGTGCAGGTGAAGCGCTCGAGGATCTGGTTCCCGACGTTGCCGGCGTAATCCTCGCTCGCGAGCGCGCCGCTGGTCGCGCCCGAGAGGGACACCACTGGATCGTCCCAGCCGAACGGCCCCAGATCGATGCGCTTCAGGCGCACGAGATGATTGGTGAACTCGCCGCCGAAGCCGGCGCCGGTAGCCTCGATCATCGTGCCGCGATCATGGTCGAGCTGGTGCTTGCGAACGAACGGTCCGTGCACGTCGACCGTCGAGTTGCTGCCGACGTCGAGCCGGTACTCGCCCTCGATCGAGTGATCGAGCGTCATCTTGACCACCGGCACCGTGCCGGCCAGCGTCATCGGCAGCCGCGTGCCCTTGCCGTGGTACTCGAACGCCTTCGGGTCGTGCAGCGTCAGCACGCGGTGATCGAAGTCGACCTGGTCGACGAACTGGCTGATGAAGCTGTAGCCGAGCACGCCGGCGCACGAGCGCCAGAAGTAAGGCTCGAGCAGCGTGTTCACCGACAGCACGCCCACCTTCTGATCGGCGAGCTCGACGCCGTCACCGTCCTCCGAGGCGACGCGCAGCGTCTTGATCTTCGCGAACGACGCGCCGCCCGACGATCCCGCGCCCATCGCCTCCATGTGACCTTCGGTCGCGATCCCCATCTTCGCCGCGTAGGCGCTGTCGAGCACGGTGATGCTGGCGCCGGTGTCGAACAGGAAATCCGCCGGGGGCGCGCCGTTGATCGACGCACGCAGCCAGACATGGCGGCCGAGGTACTCGAACGGCAGCCGCGCCGTGCCGTCCTTCTTCAGCCAGTGCACGGCGCCGGCGGTGGCCTCGGGCTTCGCGAAGCGCGAGCGATCGACCGGCACGTTCACCTCGACCGACTCGGCGACGAACGAGATCGCGTTCGCGGGCATCCCCACCACGACGCTGTGCTGGCGGAACGGCATCAGGCGCGAGCCCACCTTCCGCCAGTCGGACGACGACGTCTCCAGGGTCTGCTGGTCTTCCTTCACCTGCTCGCGCGCGAGCAGTCCGGTCCGGGTATCGAACCAGAGGCGGCGCGGCGAGCCCATCGGGGCGGCGACCTCGATCACCTCGTAGCTGCCGGCGGAATCCTTCTCGGCGCCGATCCACCTGATGGTCCCGCCGCCGTGATCGCGCTCGAGGTAGCGGTCGTTCTCGAACCAGGCGCTGGCGCGCGCGCGATCGAGATCGCGGCCGTCGAGCACCATGAGCTTGCCGCTGGGATCGGTGCGCCACGCGACGGCGCCGTCGTTTCCGCTCTTCAGCGTGAACGGCCCGAGCAGCGTGACGCTGGCACTGCGATCCGGCTGCTCGCTCCAGGTCTCGATCGTGCCGGTGAATCCGAACGCGCTGATCGAACCCTTGGTGTGCATCGACTTCAGCGGCTCCTCGGCGTGAATCGCGGCGCGATAGCGCTCGAGCGCGCGCACGGCGCGCGGATCGACCGTTCCGCCGGCCGCGGCGGCGCTCGTGGCGGGCGCCGGAGCGGGCCGGGAATCCGCGAGCGCCGGGCGCGCGAACGTGTTCGCGCAAAGCAGGATCGCGGCCATGCCGAACATCGCGCAGTGCGGGCGCCGCGGGTCGAGCATCATAAGTTCGTTCTCCGGGTCAAAGGGATGTTTCGCGGCAGCATAACGCAGATTGCGTGGCCCGGCCCCGCTGCCTATCTTCCGCGCTCGGCCGCCGGTTCCTCATCACGGGAGGGCTCCATGATTCGCAGATGGAATTCCGTCGCGCTCGTCCTCGCAGCGCTCGCGATGCTCGCGGGTCTCGGTGTGGGTCCCGCGTCGGCGGCCTCGGATGCTCTGTTCGGCCCCCGCATCGGAATCAGCTCATCGCCGGATCAGCTCGTTCTCGGGGGGCAGGTGGAATTCCCCGAGTTCGCCGAGCACCTCACGGTGGATCCCAATCTCGAGCTCGGCTTCCTCGATCACGTGACCACCGTCGCGATCAACGGCGACTTCCTCTATCACTTTCAGATCCGCGACACGCAGTGGACGCCCTATGCCGGGCTCGGCCTCGGGCTCGTCGTCACCCAGTTCGATCGTGACGTGTTCGGGCCGGTCGACTCCGAGACCGACGTGGGCGCGAACCTGATCCTCGGCGCCGGTGTTCCGACGCGCTCGGGCAGCCGCTTCTTCACCGAGCTGCGCGCCGGACTGGGCGATCTTCCTCAATTGAAGATCATGGCGGGCTGGAATTTCAGGATGTAGCGACGGCGTCGCGAGTGAATCCCCGCCGGCGATCGTTCCTCACCTGCGCCGCCTCGAGCACGAATCGCCGCCTGCGATTCTCCCACCCTCGCACCGCCTAGCGGGCGATCGCGGCCACCGCGTCGCGAGCCCGCGCCACCCGGCGCAGGAACTCTTCCGGAGGCATGAAGCCTTCGACGCGCGCCTCGCGCACTTCCTCCCCGCGCGCGTGCGCGAAGACGATGGTGGGAACGCCGTGAATGCCGAACTGCCGCCGCCAGTGATCGGCTTCGGGTGAATCGAACCGCGTCAGATCGACCTTGTAGAGCTTGAAGGCGTGCATGGCGTCGATCACGCGCCGGTCGGCGAACGTGACCCGCTCGAGCTCGTGGCAGGGCTGGCACCAGTCGGCCGAGAAGTCGATCACGTAGGGCTGGTCCCCGGCGCGACTCGCGAGCTCGAGGCTCGTGATCGGCTGGAACTCGAGGCCGTGCCGGGGCGTCGTCGCGACGAAGCCGATGCCGCAGACGATCGCGAGCGCGCCGACAATGCGCGCGAAGGCGCGGAACGCCGGCCGTGCCGAGCCGAGGCGGTCGAGGAAGCCCAGCCAGAGCCCGCCGACGACGAGCGCCGCCGGCAGCACCCAGCCGGCGAGCCGCGGAGCGATCGCGATCAGCGCGTAGTTGAGCCCGATCGAGAACAGGATCACGCCGAACAGCTTCTTCACCCACACCATCCACTCGCCCGAGCGCGGCATCCGCTGCAGCAGGTTCGAGAACGTGCCAAGCACGAGATAAGGCGCGCCGAGTCCCAGCGCGAGGATGAAGAACGAGATGAAGCCGAACCAGGGATCGCCTTTCTGGCCCACGACCGCCAGCAGCGCGACCACCGGGGGGCCGACGCAGGGCGCGGCGAACACGCCGACGACGAGTCCGGAGAGGAAGATGCCGAGCGCGCTGGTCGCGCCCGCGCCGCCGAGCCGGGTGAGGAGGGCGGCGGGCGGATTGAGCTCGTACAGACCGAACATCGAGAGCGAGAGCGCGATCAGCAGCAGCCCGATCGCGATCGAGACCACCGGATTCGCGAGCCAGCCGCCGAACAGTCCGCCGGTGAACGCCGCGGCGAGCCCGAGCGAGCTGTACATGACTGCCATGCCCAGCACGTAGAGCGCGGCCGAGCCGAACACCTTGAGCGGAGGCGCGGCGCGGCGCGCGCCGAAGATCGACACCGTCACGCCGAGCATGGGGTAGACGCAGGGCGTGAGGTTGAGCGCGAGGCCGATGGCGAAGAGCGCGAGGAACGATTTCCATCCTCCGCCGCCGAGGCCGCCGAGCGGAGAGCTGGCGAGAGGCGACGGCGCCTGGGCGGCGCCCGCGGGCGGCGCGGTCGCGAACGTCGAAGAGGACGGCGGCTGGGCCGGCGCGGCACCCTGCGTCGTCTCCGGCTCCGGGCTCGGCGCGGCCTCGCGAGTCCCTCCGCCTGCTGACGCGCCCGGACCCGCGCCGCCTGGCGGCACGACGTCGATCCGCGCGTCGAACGCCAGCGACGCCGGCGGCAGACAGACCTGATCATTGCAGGCCTGGAAGCGCACCGTCCCTTTCAGCGTGTGGGCGCCGAGCGCGGAGGACTTCGAGACCTGGAGCGGCACATGGATCTCGGCGCGCCCATCCCACACCTTGAGCGGCTGGTCGTCGATCGGCAGCTTCACCACGTGGGGCGCCGGATAAGCGGTCGCCTGAACTTCGATGCCCGGCGAGCCTTCGATCGTGACGTCGGTCGGGATCGCGTTCTCGCTCGCGGCCGGGTGCGCGTTGATGTGCCAGTGGTCGAGGATCACGAGCGTCACCACGACATCGGTCCGCCGGTCCTGCTCGACACGCACCTCGGCCGCGTGCGCCTTCACCAGCTCCTCGGGTTTCGGCAGCGCGCCGAACTGCGCGAACGACGCGCCGGCGAAGAGCACGGTCCCCGCGGCGACGATTCCGAGGATCGCGCCCCGCCCTGCGGCCTGCGTTCGTCTCATCGATGCGTCCTTTCGGCGGCGGCCGTCGGCGCGTCCAGCTGCGCGGCGAACGCGGCAGGATCGGTCACCGGAAGCTGGCAGGCATAGTTCACGCAGAGGTACGCGGTGGCGCGGCCCTGCTTCTCGGGCAACGCGGAGGCGAACGGAGCGAGCTTCCGCAGCGCGTCGGCTCGCGCCCCGGGCGTGGTGACGATCAGCACGTCGTTGGGCAGGAAGCGCCGGCCGAACTCGCGGATCATGGCCCGCGCTTCGGCCGAGGCCGGATCGCCGGCGATCACGACGTGGCGCGGGATCGAGCGCTCGAGCAACATCGCCGCCAGCATCCTCGGCATGGCGGCGGGATGCCCGCGCATGCGCCGCGCCGCGGCATCGAACGCGCGTCGCGCGATCTCGCGCCAGTCGGCGCGGTCCTCGAGCGTGGCGAGTCGCTGCAGCACTTCGGCCGCGACCGAGTTCCCCGCCAGCTCGGCGCCGTCGAACTCGTCCTTCAGCCGAATCGCGATCGAAGGATCCCCGGCCGGGCTGTCGAAGAATCCGCCGTCCGTCTCATCGTGGAAGCGGTCGATCATCTGGCTCGCAAGCTGATTCGCGCGCTCGAGCCACACCGGATCGAACGTGCACTGGTAGAGGTCGATGAAGCCGAGCGAGAGATCGGCGTAGTCATCGAGCTGCCCCGCGCCCGCGGCCTCGCCTTCGCGCCAGCGGCGGTGGAGCGCGCCGGTCTTCGGATCGCGGAGGTGCGTCCAGGCGAACGTGCCGGCGCGGGTCGCGCGCTCCGCCAGCGCGCCGTCGCCGAAGGCGCGCGCGCCGCGGGCCATCGCCGAGATCATGAGTCCGTTCCAGGCCGCGAGCACTTTGTCGTCGCGGTGCGGGCGGACCCGTTTCGCACGGGCCTCGAGCAGCGCCGCCCGTGATTCGCCGATTCGCGCCGCGCAGTCGTCCGGCGTGAGACCGTAGTGGCGCGCCGTCTCTTCGATCGGATGCGCGAGATGGAGGATGCTGGCGCCGTGCTCGAAGTTGCCCCCGGCGTCGACGCCGTAGTGGTACTCGATCAGAACCGCCCGCTCCTTTCCAAGCACGCCTTCGATTTCCGACGGCGTCCAGACGTAGAAGCGCCCCTCCTCGCCCTCGCTGTCGGCGTCCTCGGCGGACGTGAAGCCGCCCTCGGGCGCGCCGAGGTCGCGATCGACGTAAGTGAAGACGTCGCGCGCCGTGGCTTCGTATTCCGGGCGCCGGGTGACGAGCCAGGCCTCGACGAACGCGTTGGCGATCTGGGCCTGGTCGTACAGCATCTTCTCGAAGTGCGGAACCATCCAGTCGCGATCGGTCGAGTAGCGATGGAATCCCCCGCCGAGCTGATCGTGGATCCCGCCCGCACGCATCGCATCGAGCTGCCGCAGCGCCATGTCGCGCGCGTGCCCGTGCGCGGCGGGATCGGCGAACCACCAGCGCATCAGGAAGTCGAGGTTCGCGATGGAAGGGAACTTCGGCGCCGTGCCGAAGCCGCCGCGCTCGGCGTCGAAGGAAGCGGCGAGGCTGTCGGCGCAGCCCTCGAGCAGCGCATCGCGCGACGATTCGCCGCCGCTCGCGACCGTGGATGACGCCAGCGCTTCGAAGATCTGGTTGCCGGTCCTCTCGATCTCGGCGCGCTGGGACAGCCAGGCGGCGTGGACGCGAGGCAGGAGGTCGACCATTCCCGGGCGGCCCGGCATCGAGTGCGGTGGGAAGTACGTGCCGCCGTAGAAGGGCTTGAGATCGGGGGTGAGAAACGCGTTCAGCGGCCAGCCGCCGCCCAGGCCCATCGCCTGCATTGACGTCATGTAGATCCGGTCGACGTCGGGTCGCTCCTCGCGATCGACTTTGATGGAGACGAAGTCCCGGTTGAGGAGCGTCGCCACCGAATCGTTCTCGAACGATTCCCGCTCCATCACGTGGCACCAGTGACAGGTCGAGTATCCGATCGAGAGAAAGATCGGCTTGCCCTCGCGCCGCGCCTTCGCGAACGCCTCCTCGCCCCATGGATACCAGTCCACGGGGTTGTAGGCGTGCTGGAGAAGGTAGGGACTCTTCTCGTGGATCAGTCGATTCGGCTTGTGGCCGGCGTGCACGGTTTCGGTCATCGGACTCCTGGCCGGCGCCCTCGACGAAGGGGCCGCGCTCGAATGGATCCGGTCGCCGAGCAGCGCGATCGCGATGAGAATGAGGAGCGCGCTGCCGATCAGTTTGGGCCCGCCGGCCGGCGCGCCGGAAGGGGTCGTCACGGCGAACGAGCCTAACAGAGCCGCGTGCGCGGCGGTGTCAGTGAAGTGTCAGTGCCGGAACGTCGCGGACGCCGGAAGGCGTCGCGGCCTCAGGTGCGAATGACGGGAGAACGCGCGCTCGATCCAGCCGAACAGGCGCCACGAGCCCCACAGGAGCCCGGGAAGCAGCGTCAGCGCGAGGGCGAGCGCCGCGCTCGGAGCGGCGAAGGCGCCGCGGAGCCCGAGGGCGGCCGGCACCGTCGAGAGCGCGGAGGGTCCGGCCGCGAGCAGATCCTTCGCCCCTTCCACGAGTCCCTGCGCCAGCACGGTCGCCATGCGGGTCAGCGCACCGTCGCCGAGAAGGATGAGTCCTGCGAGGAGCAGCGCGAGCGCGGCGGCGGGATCCGCGGCGACACGAACCCACCAGGCCACCGGCGGCGCGGGAGCCCAGAGAATCGGTCGCCGCGGGAAGGCGGCGACGCGGCGCATCACGCCCGAGGTGAAGCCCGAAGGCGCCGGCGCGTGGAACGACGCCAGCGCGCGATCGATCTCGCTCATGCGCGCGATCTCGGCGGCGCAGCGGGGGCACGATCCCGCGTGGGCGCGAGTCGCCGCTTCGAGGGAGTCCGGCGCGCCCTGGTCCAGCCAGCGATCGAGATCGACGCAATTCATCGGGATTCGTCTCCGCCCCGGATCCAGGCCTGACGCAGCTCCGCGCGCGCGCGACTGAGATGAGTCTTGACGGTATTCTCGGGCATTCCGAGCGCCTCCGCGACCTGCTCGACCGACCGATCCTGGAAGTAGAACAGCGTGACGACGGCGCGCTGGGCGGGCGAGAGCTTCTCGATCAGGCGCTCGACCTGCCGCGCCCGCGATGCCGCATCCTCGGCGCCGATCTCGCCCGCGGTGTGTTCCGCCGCCTCGATCACCGTTTCCCGCTCCCGCCGTCGCTTCAATGCCTGCAGCCGGTCGAAGCTCTGTCGCGCCACGATACGATACAGCCAGGTCGAGAAGCTCGATTCGCCCCGGAATCGCGGCAGCGCCTGCCACGCCCGGACGAACGCCTCCTGTGCCGCGTCCTCGGCGTCGGAGTGCGAGCGCAGAATCCGGAGCGCGAGCCCGAACGCGCGATCGCGATGCCGCTCGACCAGCCACTCGAACGCGGATTCGTCGCCGAGCTTCGCGCGCTCGACCTGCTCGACCGTCTCCCGCGGCCCCCCCGACGCCGGATTGGACCGGTCCCCGGGCTCCCAAGGTTTCAAGAAAGGCGGCTCCTTCGAGAACGAAGTCTTCTGAAACCTGGCGCATCGGC
Organism: Candidatus Udaeobacter sp.; assembly: GCA_035496475.1. Lineage (GTDB taxonomy): Bacteria > Eisenbacteria > RBG-16-71-46 > RBG-16-71-46 > RBG-16-71-46 > JACOSU01. The sequence continues at coordinate 685 of DATJEP010000080.1, read as the reverse complement.
CGGCCGGTCCAAGCCTTCGAAGTCCGGCGAGCCCGGACGGCGAGTCGTCCGGGCGAAAACCGGCCCCCATTAAATCCGAAAGGAGCGAGACCTCCAATGCTGCACATCGACGGAGAGACCTTCCTGCCCTTCCTGGTGTTCGCGGTCCCGATCGTCGCCATCGTCGGCGGCATCACCGCCGGCATCGTGCGCACGCTCGGCAACCAGCGCCTGATGGAGCTGGCCCAGCGCGAGCGCATCGCCGCGATCGAGCGCGGCATCGATCCCGCCAAGCTGCCGCCGCTGCCCGTCGCGCTTTCCGATCGCACCTGGGGCGGAGACGGATCGGCGTTCGTGACCTCGCGCGAATACGCCCATCGCCGTTACCAGGGCATCCTGATCGGCGGGCTGGTCTGCTCGTTCGTCGGCGCCGGACTCGGCGTCTTCCTCGGCCTCGTGAACCACGGCGAGGAGGGAGTGTGGGCGGTCGGATTGATCCCGGGATCGGTCGGCGTCGCGCTCCTGATCGCCGCGCTGATCATCCGTCCACGCGGCGACGATGGCATGCGGCCGCCGGCACCGCCGAGCGCCTGAGCGTTTCGGCCGCGCCACACAGCGTCTCCGGCCTCCCGCTCCCCGCGGGAGGCCGGTTCGTTTCGCGGAGTGTTACCGGGTAACGCTTCGAGCGCGCGCGGCGAAACGCCGG
>DATJEP010000079.1:0-4602 GCA_035496475.1 Candidatus Udaeobacter sp. | reverse complement strand
ACGCGGAGCGGGCGGCCTGCGACGAGGTGGCGTCGTCGATCGGCGACGGCACCCGCTCGCTGGCGGGCCGCACGCCGCTCGCGACGCTGGCGGCGCTCGCCGCCGAGGCCGCGCTCGCGGTCTCCAACGACTCGGGCTTCGCGCATCTGGCGGCCGCGGTCGGCGCCCCGACGGTGGTGATCTTCGGATCGACCAGCAGCGCGTGGACCGCGCCGCTCGGTCCCAGGGTCCGCGTGATCCAGCGTGCGCCGGTGTGCTCGCCGTGCTTCCAGCGGCGCTGCCACATCGGCTACCGATGCCTCGAGGCGATCGAGGTCGCGCGGGTGGAAGCCGAATGCGTCGCGTCCGCGGCGTGAGGCGGCGGCTCGCCCGCGCGGCGACTCACCGGGCTCGAATGCGGGAACGGCGGCCGTGAGGATTCTGGTCCACGCTCCGGCGGCGTCCGCCGCGAATGCGCGGCTGCGCCATGCGGCGGCCGCGCTGGCGCTGCGCGGCCACCCGGTTCTGTGGATGCCGCGCGGCGGGGAGATTCCGCCCGGGGTCCAGGTGGTCGAGGGGCTGGTCGCGGTTCAGCGCGCGGATGCCGACGTCGTGATCGCCGAAGGAGCCGAGATCAAGAAGGCGGCGCTGGCCGGCCTCAGTGCCGGCGCGCGCGCGATGGTGCTCTCGCTCACGAGCTCCGAGGTCGCACGCTGGGGCGCGAGCGAGCGCCTGGCCTGGCACAGCCTGCTGTCGATCGGTCTGGCCGAGCCCGACGACGCCGAGGCGATGCAGCGGGCGGCTGAAGGACTCGAGCTCGATCGCATCGGACTGTGGTCCGACGCGCCGGCGCCGGAGGGGCCGGAGGTCGGGCATCCCGATACCGAGATCCTCGAGCGCGCGGCCGAGCGCGCGCTGGCGCGTCACCGCGGACATGCGCCGCGCCCCGCGGCGTTCCTCGATCGTGATGGAACGCTGGTGGTCGAGCGCGGCTATCTCGCCGACCCGGAAGAGCTCGAGCTCCTGCCCGGCGTTCCCCAATCACTCCAGAATCTGCGCGCGGCGGGATTCGCGCTGATCGTGATCTCGAATCAATCGGGCGTCGGCCGTGGCCTGTTCCCGCTGTCGCGCGTCTACGAAGCGATGGCGCGACTCCGCGAGCTGCTGCGTGGACACGGTGTCGAGCTCGACGCGATCTATTTCTGCCCGCATCGTCCGGGCGACGGCTGCCCGTGCCGCAAGCCCCTTCCGGGTCTCCTCATGCGTGCCGCCGAAGACCAGAACCTGGACCTTCCGCGCTCGTTCATGATCGGCGACAAGCTGATCGATGCCGAGACCGGGCGCGCGGCGGGAGCGCGCGGCCTCCTCGTGCGCACCGGCTACGGCCGCGGCGAAGAGGGCGCGATCGAATCCGTGCCGGTTCCGTCGAGACCCGACGGGGTGTTCGATGATCTCGCCGCGGCGACCGACTGGGTGCTGGGGGACAGCGAACGCCCGGCGCGCTCCTGACCGCGGCGGCCCGGCGCGGCGTGCTCGCGACCGACGGATCGGATCAGCGCGACTTGGGGAGGTTCAGGCGGTAGTCGAGACCGCCCGGGTCGCGGCGGTATTCCACTCCGCCCCCGACTCGGGCCTGCGCAGGATCGATCCAGCGATCCTCGACCAGGTCCGACAGCTTCTCGGGATAGCTCCCGCGCTCGCGGCGATAGAGCTCGAGCGCGAACCGAAGGTCCCGCACCTGCGAGACGATGAAGGGATCCCGCTCGGGCGCGGTGGCCGCGGCGTGGGGCAGCAGACCGGACCCGAAGCGCAGGCCCGCGAACGAGGCCAGCACGATCGCCGCGACCGCCAACTCGTTCAGCGGCCGGACCTTGTCGCGCGGATGGACGGCCTTGGCCGGGCCGGTCGGCGAGGCCGAAACCCCGGGGTCGCGACGGCCGACGAACTCCAGCCAGCGCTGATCCAGCATGCGGAACAGCGACTCGTAGGCTTCGTATTCGGAGAGCGGCGCCGCCTCGACCACCTCGGCGACGGTGTGCTGCCCGTCGATGATGCCGAACAGCTCACGCTCTTCGTCGGAAAGCGGTTCGGTGGGATCGGGAAGGTCGAGGACGCCGAGCAGCTGGTGCGGGTCCTTGAACACGCTGACGAAGCGCCGCTGCTCGTCGACGCGGCGGGCGGCTTCGATCATCGCGCCTTCGATGTTGAGCCGGACCAGGGGAGGATTGTTCCAGCGGTGGCTCGGATCGAAGCGATAGGCTCCGTTCTCCCAGCGCGTGATGCGCATGAGGTCGTCGAGGATCTGGCGCTCCACGTAAGCCGCGAGCTCCTCCTGATCGAGGTAGCGGCCGTTCAGGAGCAGGTCCTCGAGGTCGCGGTTCGACTCGCGCTGCAGCGTCAGGATGCCGCGATGCTGCTCCTTCGACAGACGGTGCACCTTGAGCAGGAAGCGCAGCAGCGGATCGTCCTGCGCCATGCCGGGACGGCGGGTCGAGATGATGCGCCCTTCCTGGACGTAGACCACCGCGCGCTCGGTGTTCCATTCGAGCGTGAGGCAGCCGGTCTTCTTCTGCGTCCCGAGCAGCTGAAGGATCTCCGTGGCGGCGAAGTCGCGCAGGTTGCCTTGAAGGGCCATGGCTTGGCTCAGGCCGCCGCCGGATCGGACCGGCGTGCGGGGGCGTTCAGGTTGCGGTTGCGAACCGGCGCGTCCTGCTCCGATTCGTGCGCGCGCTGGCGTCCGCGCTGGGTGAAGTATCCGAGCATTGAGATCGCGTAGATCGCGACCCACAGTCCGACCGCCAGCGCGACCGGAGTCTCGGCCGCGGCGAAGCTGAGTCGCGGCTCGTACGAATAGGGAGAGCCGAGCCCGAGCCACGGCGTGATCAATGCCGCCATTACCGTGAGGAGCAGGACCGGCGCGAAGACGCGCCCGGTCGAGAGCAATCCGAACCCCGGGATCAGGGTGGCGAGCGCCGTGCGCATCATGTCGCGCCGATGCGTCACGCTGCGGCGGTGCTGGGCGAGGAACATGCGTGCGAAGTCCGGGCTCTCGGCGCGGGCCTCGACCACCTCGCACTGCTCGCATAGCGCGGTCTCACGGCGGCGCCGCGCGCAGCGCCGGCACACGACGTTCCGGCAATTGCTGCAGGTGCGGAGCGGCATCCCGCGATGCAGCGCGATCCCGAGCGCAAGGGAGGTGATCGCGAGCAGCAGCACGGCCGCGCTGAACCACCATCCCGAGCACTCGATGCGCTCGCGCCATGCCGGGGGCAGGCCGGCCGAGCCCGGCAACGCCGGCAGGGTCGTCAGCGCGTTCCACGACGTGCGTGGCGAGAGCCATAGGTCGGCGAGCGCCAGCAGGCCGTCGTCGGTGCCCTGCGACTGGTAGCTCTTCACCAGATCGAAGTTCAGAGCGGAGGCCCGGGACAGCGCGTCGGTCGCTGAGCGGTATTCGAAGCGCTGCGTGTAGATCTGCGAGGCGTTGAACCACGCCGCGGCGTTCTGCGGATTGATCTCGGCGGCGCGCTTGTAGAGCGCCAGCGCCTGGTCGGTGCGGCCCTGCATGGCGATCGCGTTGCCGAGATTGTTCATGACGCGGTCGTTGTCGGGCCACAGGTCGAGGGCCCGACGGTACGCCTTCTCGGCCGCGGCGATGTTGCCGCCGCGCCGCGCCATCCAGGCGTAGCCGAATTGCGTGAACGGATTGCCGGGATGTGCGGCGGCCAGCTCGGCGAGATCGCGCTCGCGCTCGGTCGAATAGGGCTCGGACGCAAGCGTCGCGGTTCCATAGAAGGGCCCCATCTCGGGGTGGAGCGGGATCGCGAGGCGGCCGGCGCCGGTGGTGACCCAGGGCGCGGCGACGAGCATCAGCACCAGCGCGACGAAAAGTGTGCGCTCGCGGAACCGGAGCGCGGGCCAGAGCTGTCCGAGCAGGATCACCGCCGGCAGCGTGAGGCCGACACCGACGGCGAAGGGAAGCACGAGGAAGCTCCAGGCCCAGGCACGGGCGCTTCCGCCGCTGACGAATCCGCGCATCCGCTCGTGCCACGCATGGCGAAGCTCGGCGTTGTGAATGGCGATGATGAGCAGTGCGGCGGCGAGCAGGCCGAGAAACAGCGACTGCAGAACCATCGCGAAGGCGTTGGCCGCCAGCGTGAGCTGAACGACGAAGCTCTGACGCAGCATCTCGAGCACCGCGGCGTACTGGAGCAGCGCCTGACTCGGATCCCGGAGCAGGAACCACGCGGCGAGCGTCAGGTGCGGCGCGACGAAATCCGGATCGAGCTCGGTCGCCCCGCGAACCAGGCGAATCGCTTCGGACGATCCTCCGGACTGATGGAGAAGGAGACCGCGGCGGTAGAAGATGCGTGCTTCCTCGGGAAGCGCGGCGATGTGATTGCGGGTTCGGTAGTCGATCCACGCCGAGAAATCGTTGAGCGTGGTGGGAGCGGGAGACGGCGCGCGGACGACGGGCGCCGGCGCGGTCGGGCGCGCAGGCGTCTGCGCGGCGGGAGCGGAGGAGCGCGCGGCGGCATGTACCGGAGCGGGTGCGGGAACGGACGAGACCGTCTCCGGCTCCGGCGTCGCGACCGACACCGTGTCCTCGCTCGAGGCCATGGCGAT
>DATJEP010000078.1:0-11557 GCA_035496475.1 Candidatus Udaeobacter sp. | reverse complement strand
GATGGCGTTCCGCTGCGAGAGCTGTCGCCGCGCGCTCGAGCTGCGCCTGCCGCGCGAGCTGCTGAACTAGAACGCGGCGAGCTCCCGCAGTGCCCTGATCAGCGTGTCCTTCTGCGGCAGGATCACGTCCTCGAGCTGAGGGGCGTAGGCGACCGGCGAGTCGAGCGCGCCGACGCGGCGCACCGGAGCGTCGAGGTCCATGAAGCATTCCTGCGCGATCCGCGCCGCGACCTCGGCTCCATAGCCGCAGAACAGCGTGTCCTCGTGCGCGACGATGGCGCGGCCGGTCTTCCTCACCGAGCGCGCCACGCTCTCGAAATCGAGTGGCTGCATCGTGCGGAGGTCCAGGATCTCGGTCTCGATCCCCTGCTCGGCCAGCTCCTGCGCCGCGAGGAACGTGCGCTGCACCAGCGCGCCGTAAGTCACGACCGTGACGTCGCTGCCTTCGCGGACCACGCGCGCGCGCCCGAACGGCACGGTGTAGTCGGGTCCGGGATAGGGGCCTTTGGCGTAGGGCTGGCGGTAGAGGTGCTTGTGTTCGAGGAACAGCACCGGATCGTCCGAACGCAGCGCGGTGCGCATCAGACCATTGGCGTCGAGCGCGTTGCTCGGCAGCACCACGCGAAGCCCGGGGCAGTGCGCGAAGATGCTCTCGCCGCACTGACTGTGATAGGGCGCGCCGCCGCGCAGGTAGCCCCCATACGCGGTGCGGATGATCACCGGGCACGAAAACGCGTTGTTCGAGCGGTAGCGCATGTAGCCGAGCTCGTTGCGGATCTGCATCATCGCCGGCCAGATGTAGTCGAAGAACTGGATCTCGACCACCGGCTTGAAGCCGAGCGTGGCGAGACCGATCGCGCGACCGACGATGTTCGCCTCGGCCAGCGGCGAGTTGTAGACGCGGTCGCCGCCGTAGAGCTTCTGCAGTCCGGCGGTCACGCCAAACACGCCGCCCTTGCCGCGGGTCTCCCCCAGCACCTCCTCGCGCGAGGCGTCGGCGATGTCCTCGCCGAACATGATGATCCGGGGATTGCGCGCCATCTCGTCGCGCAGGCAGTAGTTCACGTTCTGGAGCAGCGTCTCGTTGCTCGAGGGATCGGCGATCTTCGGCTCGCTGACGAAGCGGTCGGAGCTGGGATCGACATCAGGCGAGAAGACGTACATGGTCGCCGAGGACACGGGTGGCTGGGACTTCTCGAGCGCCACTTCCCCGGCGCGTCGCACCACCGCGCTCACTTCCTCGTGAATGCGCTCGATCCCGGCCTCGTCGCACAGACCTTCTTCGACTAGGAAACGCGCGTAGGTACGCAGGCAGTCGCGCTGCAGCTCGGCTTCGCGTTCGGCCTTCGACTTGTACTTGCTCTCGTCATCGGACATCGAGTGCGAATACGGCCGGGTGACGAGCGCGCGGACGAACGCCGGGCCCTGGCGTGTGCGGCAGTGCTCGACCGCCTCGCGCAGGATGCCGTAGGACTCGACCGGATCCGAGCCGTTGATCTCGCCAACCCAGTGCAGATTCGGGAACGTGCGCACCAGCTGCGCCACGTTCCCGCCCGCGGTCTGCACGTCGACCGGAACGGAGATCGCGTAGCCGTTGTCCTCGACCAGGAACAGCACGGGCAGCTTGAGATTGCACGCGCTGTTCATCGCCTCCCAGAATTCGCCCTCGCTGGTGGTGCCGTCTCCGCAGGTGACCAGCACGACCTCATCGCCGCGTACGCGGCCGCGCAGCTCGGCATGCTTGCCCTCGAGCGCCCGGTACTTGACCAGCGCCTCCGCGGCTCCCACCGCCTGCAGGAATTGCGTCCCGGTCGGACTCGACTGCGAGACGATGTTGAGCTTCTTGTGACCCCAGTGGCTGGGCATCTGTCGGCCGCCCGAATTCGGATCCTCGGGCGAGGCGACCGCGGAGAGCAGCATCTCCTCGGCGGTCATGCCGAGCTGCAGGCAGAGCGCGCGATCGCGGTAGTAGGGATAGAACCAGTCGTACCCGGAGCGCAGCACCTTGCCCGCCGCCACGAGGACCGCCTCGTGTCCGGCGCCCGAGATCTGGAAGAAGATCCGGTCCAGCTTCTTCAGCCGGATCTCTTCGTCGTCGGTCCGCCGCGACAGAACCATCGTGCGGTAGAAGCCGACGAGGTCCTCGGACGAGAGTCCGTGGAAGCGCGCGGGCGGATTCGGGCTGGTGCGGGTGACGGCCATCGGAAGTTCTCCGGGATCAGCGCATGCGACCGCAGGAATCAAACGATCGTATCAAACTCAGTACCCGAGCGCGCATCCATCTTTGCGTTTCTCGGTCGCCCCCGCGTAGAAGTGCGTCACCGGATCGCGCCAGATCGCCTGATAGCCGCCAAAGGCCCCGGCGGCCTCCGGCTTCATCACGTGTCCGCGGTGCTGGAGCTCCACCAACACGCTCTCCGGCAGGCCGTCCTCGATGTGCAGCACGCCTCCGTCCTGCATCACCGTTCCGGTCGGCTCGCTCGAGCCGGTGTGGTGAAACCGGATCGCGTCACCGGCCTCCTGCAGGTTCATCCCGAAGTCGACCAGATTCGAGATCACCTGCGCGTGGCCCTGCGGCTGCATGTCGCCGCCCATCAGACCGAACGCCATGAGTGGCTGGCCCTCACGGGTCAGGAATGCGGGAATGATGGTCTGGAATGGACGCTTTCCCGGCTCGAGAGCGTTCGGGTGCCCGGCATGGAGCGAGAACAGTGCGCCTCGATCCTGGAGGCCGAAGCCAAGCTCCGGCACGACGTAACCGGAGCCGAAACCGGTGTAGTTGCTCTGGATCAGCGAGATCATCAGCCCCTGACCGTCGGCGGCGCAGAGATACGTGGTCTCTTTGCGATTGAGCGCGAGATCGCCCGGGGCATCGGTCTCCGCCGCGTGCCGCATGTCGATCAGCGCCGCGCGCTGCTTCGCGTACGATTTCGACAGCAGCTGCTCGATCGGAATTTTCGCGAAGGCCGGGTCGCCGTAGTAGCGCGCACGATCCGCGAATGCCAGCTTCTTGGCTTCGATCATCACGTGCCAGTAGTCGGCCGAGCCGCGGCCCATTGACTTGAGATCGAAGTTCTCGAGGATGTTGAGCATCTGCAGCGCGGCGAGCCCCTGGCTGTTCGGCGGCAACTCCCACACCGTGTAGCCGCGGTAATCGCTCGAGATCGGAAGGTCCCAGGTCGAGTGGTGCCGCGCGAAGTCCTCGAGGGCGAAGAAGCCGCCGTTGGCCTTGGAATAACGCACCAATGCGTCGGCGATCGGCCCCTTGTAATAGGCGTCGCGCCCTTTCTTCGCGATCAGACGCAGCGTCTTCGCCAGCGCGGGATTGCGAAAGCGCTGGCCCTCGGCGGGCGCGTGTCCGCCGGGCATGAAGACCTCGGCGAAGCCGGGCTTGCCCTCGAACTTCTTCGCGCCCGCCGCCCAGTCCGAGGCGATCACCGGAGACATCGGAAAGCCTTCCTCGGCGTAGCGGATCGCGGGAGCGAGGATGCGGCTCATCGGCAGCTTGCCGTAGCGCGCGTGCAGCTCGAACCATCCGTCGACGCAGCCCGGCACCGTCCACGAATAGGGTGAGTAGAGCGGGATCGTGCCGTCGGTGTCGGGCGGGACCTTCGCGATGGTGAGCGCGAGCGGTGCGCGACCCGAAGCGTTGAGACCGACCACCTTCGACTGCTTCGGATCCCACAGGATGGCGAAGAGATCCCCTCCCATGCCGCACGAGGTCGGCTCCATCAGACCGAGGCAGGCGTCGACCGCGATCGCGGCGTCGGCCGCGCTTCCTCCGGCCTCGAGGATCTCGACGCCGGCACGCACCGCGAGCGGCTGAGCCGCGGCGACCATGCCGTGCTCGGCGTAGACCACCGAGCGCGTCGCCACCCCACGACCGGTGGCCGGGACGGAGCCGATCGCCGTTCGCGGCGCGGTGGTCATGAGCAGGGTGAGCGCGGCGACAGCGGTCGCGAGGGAGCGGACCTGGGACGGCGAACGCATGGCGAATCCTCCTCGTCGGAAGACGGAAGCTTCATGGCCGCAGCTTAGCACGCGCCTCAGGCGAGGACGACGACATCCGCGGGGCCGTCACGATGCGTGACGTGTACCGCGACCTCCCGGTCATGGCGGCGGAGGACGACGTCCACCGCGCTCTCTCCCACGCGCAGATTCGTCAGCGAGATCTCGTCGAGGAAGTCGGGCATCATCGGCCGGCGAAAGCAGACGCGCGCGCGCGACGCTTGAATCGTGAGCCCGAGCGCCGCCTGAAGAAGGAGGAACGGAGCGCCCGAGGCCCAGGCCTGCGGCGAGCAGGCGACGGGATACAGCGTCGGCCCCTCGCCCGGCCGCCGGTCGAAGCCGCACACGAGCTCGGGCAGGCGGTGATGATCGACGAACAGACTGGCGTCGAACAGCCCGGCGAGAATCCGCACCGCAGCCTGCTTGAATCCATAGCGCGCGAGGCCGGCGCCGATCAGCGCGTTGTCGTGCGGCCACACCGAACCATTGTGGTAGGCCATCGGGTTGTAGCGGATCTCGTTCGCGGAAACCGTCCGGACGCCCCAGCCCGAGAACGAATCGATGCCGAGCAGCGTGTCGGCGACGCGGCGGCCGCGCTCGCGATCGACGAGACCGGTGAACAGGCAGTGCCCGGGGTTCGAGGTGCGCACTCGGCACGGCTGCTTCGCGGCATCGAGCGCGAGCGCGTAGGTCGAGATCTCCTCACACCAGAACGCCTGCTCGAAGCGCTGTCGCAGCTCGGCGGCTCGCCTGGCGAGCGCGGCGCACCGATCATCGAGGCCGAGTGCCGCGGCGATGCGTGAGGCCTCGCGGCGCGCGGCGTACGCATAGCCCTGCACTTCGCACAGCGCGATCGGCGCCATCGCCGGCGAGCCGTCCGCGTGAAACACGGCGTCCTGCGAATCCTTCCAGCCCTGATGGATGAGGCCGGCGGCGGAGCGGCGCTCGTAGTCGACGAAGCCGTCGTGATCCGGATCGCCCCAGGTCTCGATCCATTCCAGGGCGCGCTCGAGGTGCGGCCACAGCTGCTCGATGAACGCGCGGTCGCCGGTGTGCCGGAAGTAGGCGCCGGCCAGCATGACGAACAGCGGGGTCGCGTCGACGCTGCCGTAGTAGTGCCCGAACGGAATCTCGCCGAGCGCCGCCATCTCGCCGCGCCGCGTCTCGTGCAGGATCTTCCCCGGCTGCGCGTCGCGCTCGGCCGAGACTTCGGAGGCCTGCTCGGCGGCGAGGTAGCTCAGCACGCCACGGGCGAGACTGGGATCCAGCCACTGGGTCTCGAGCGCGGTGATCAATCCATCGCGGCCGAACACCGTGCTGTACCAGGGCACGCCGGCGTAGGGATAGGGACCGTGCGCCGTCTGGGTGATCATCATGTGCAGATCGGCCGCGGAGCGGTTGACCCAGTCGTTGAACTGTTCGTTGGAGGTATAGATGGAGCAGTCGTCCGCGCGTGATCGCGCCAGCGCGTCCGTGGCCCGGTCGCGCGCCTGGTCGAAGCCGAGCACCGGCCGCGGCGACCCGCACTCGCAGGCCACGGACAGCCGGATCGCCGACATCGTCCGTGGCTCCAGCCGGGTGTGATAGAGCAGGTGATCCGGAGCGACCTCGCTCGGCGCTGGAGACCCACGAATCCGCGTGCAGCGCTCGACGCCGTCGAGCCCGAGATAGCGCAGCACCACCCCGTCGCCATCGACCTCGGCCGGATGCAGCGTGCCGTGCCGCGCGCGCTTCAAGCCACGCACCTCGAAGATGTCGTGGAAATCCGCGTCGAATTCGATGGCGACCGCGACCTCGATCGGCTGGTGACCGTAGTTGGCGATCCGGATGCGCTCGTAGCAGGTGCCGTCCCACAGCAGCTTCTCGCGATCGATGTGGAGGATGCCGCGGGTCAGGAGCACCGCCCCGTCGGGCGTGCCGGCGTCGGGATTCGTGAGGTCCACGCTCAGCATCGCGTTGTCCTCGCGGACCGCGGAGCTGAGCAGCAGCGGACGGTCGTTGCCGAGCCTGAGGCTCAGTCGGGAGAGATAGCGCGTGCCCTCGTGATAGATGCCGAGCTCGCCCATGCCTACCTGGGCGATGTCGCCGAATCGATCGAACAGCGCGAATGTCTCGGCGTGCTTGAGAACGCGGGTGCGATCGTCCACGCGCGCCGAGGTCGTGAGGATGTAGAACTGATTCTCGATCTGGACGACGTCCTGGACCGGGGCGGTTCGCTTACGAAACGGCAACCGGGGCCTCCCTTGCCCTCAGCTGGCGCTGATAGATCGCGACATACTCCCGCGCCATGCGCGCGGCGCTGAAGCGCCGCTCGAACGTGCGGCGGCATTCGCGGCGATCGAGCTTCCGGGCCTTCTCGACCGCCCGTGCCGCCTCCTCGATCCCGCCGACGATGAAGCCGGTCGACCCCTCGTCGATCACCTCGGGGACCGAGCCGCGGCGAAAGGCGATCACCGGAGTTCCGCAGGCCATCGACTCGATCATCACCATTCCGAACGGCTCCGGCCAGTCGATCGGGAAGAGCATCGCCGTCGCGCCGCCGAGCAGCTCCTCCTTGCCGCGCTCGTCGATCTCGGAAAGGTACTCGACGCCGGGCTCCCGCAGCAGCGGCTCGATCACCTGGTGGAAGTAATCGCGATCGCTGGGATCGACCTTGGCGGCGATGCGCAGCGGCATTCCGGCCCGACGGGCGATCTCGATCGCGTGGTCGAGCCGTTTCTCGGGCGAGACCCGGCCGAGGAACGCCAGATAGCCGCCCCGGCCGTCGCCGAAGCGCAGCAGGTCACGAGGCAGCCCATGGGACACCGTGCCCTGCCAGTTCAGCCACGGCAGCGGGGCGCGCTGGGCGTTCGAGATCGAGACCACCGGCTCGTCCGGGAACTCGCGATAGATCGGGATCAGATCCGGGATGTCGAGCCGGCCGTGCAGCGTGGTGATGCGGCGCGCCCGGGCGAGCCGCGACAGCGGAAAGTGCGTGTAATCGATGTGGAAGTGGAGGACGTCGAATTCCACCAGCCGGCGGAACACTTCCTCGAGCATCACCACCTGGTGCGCGAGCCGGTCGACGCAGTCCCGGTCGAGGCGCAGCGCCCGCGGAGCGCAGGGCACGAGACGCGCGCGGGTCACGGAATCCGCGGTCGCGAACAACGTGACATCGTGCCCGGCCGCGACCAGCTCCTCGGTGAGATAGGACACCACGCGTTCGGTGCCGCCGTAGAGAGACGGCGGCACGCTCTCGATGAGCGGCGCGACCTGCGCGATCCTCACTCGGAATCCCCCGATGCGGCCGCGAGACGATGTTCCATACGATGCGGGCCCGGCCCTTCGGGTTGCATCGGCGTCCGAATGTTGTTCGCCGGCGTCGCGGGCGCGCGAAAGACCCGCGTTTTCGAGACCATGCACGAGCGTCACGAGGTTTGACGAATCCATGCGGGAGATCGATACTCCGCGGCCGTTTCTCACCTCCGAGGATCTTCATGGCCCGCTTCACCGGCATCGACTTCTTCGACATCGACTCGCTGCTCAGCGAAGAAGAGCGACAGATCCAGGCCCACGTCCGCGACTGGGTCGAGGAACGCTACCTGCCGCTGGTCGAGAAGGCATACGAGGAGGCGTACTTCCCCGCCGAAGTGATCGGCGAAATCGCCGAGATGGGGCTGCTGGGCGCCACGCTGCCCGAGAAATACGGCTGCGCCGGGGTGAATCCGACCGCCTACGGACTTGCCATGCAGGAGCTCGAGCGCGGCGATTCCGGCCTCCGCTCCTTTGCCTCGGTCCAGGGCTCGCTCGCGATGTATCCGATCTACGCCTACGGCAGCGAGGAGCAGCGCATGCGCTGGCTGCCGCCGATGGCCAAGGGCGAGGTGATCGGGTGCTTCGGACTGACCGAGCCCGATTTCGGCTCCGATCCGGCCGGCATGATCACGCGCGCAGTGAAGAAGGGCGGCGAGTACGTCCTGAACGGCGCGAAGATGTGGATCACCAACGGCACCATCGCGCACCTCGCGGTGGTGTGGGCCAAACTCCGTGACGAAGGCTCGGGCCGCGAGGAGATCCGCGGCTTCCTGGTCGAGAAGGGAACGAAGGGCTTCTCCGCGCCGGAGCAGAAGCGCAAGCACTCGCTGCGCGCGTCGGTGACCAGCGAGCTGATCCTTCAGGACGTGCACGTGCCGGAGGAGAACCTGTTGCCGAACGTCTCCGGGCTCAAGGGCCCGCTCGGCTGCCTCTCCCAGGCGCGCTTCGGCATCGCGTTCGGCGTGATCGGCGCGGCGATGGCGTGCTTCCATGCGGCCGCGGAGTATTCGAAGAGCCGCGTGATGTTCGGCAAGCCGATCGGCTCGTATCAGCTGGTGCAGTCCGAGCTGGCCGATATGCTGACCGAGATCACCAAGGCGCAGCTGCTGGTGGTCCAGCTCGGCCGCCTGAAGGAGCGCGGCACGCTGAAGCCCGAGCAGGTCTCGCTCGCCAAGCGCAACAACTGCGACATCGCCCTCGACGTCGCCCGCCGTGCGCGCGACCTGCTCGGAGCGAACGGGATCACCGCCGAGTATCCGGTGATGCGGCACATGTGCAACCTCGAGTCGGTCAAGACCTACGAGGGCACCCACAACATCCACACCCTGGTGCTGGGTGAAGCCGTGACGGGGATCGCCGCCTACCGCTGATCGGACCCGCGCCGGGAGCCGCGTGCGGGGCCCGCCGCCGTACTCCTCAAGCCCCCTTTTCCCCCGGCCGAAAACTCCGTGAGAGACCCTGCCCCGCCGGCAGGGTCATGAGCCCTTTGTGTTCCAGGGATGGAGTTTCCATTGAGACCACGTACATGCGGCGTCGCTCGGATCGCCCCGGCTTCGGCGATCGCGCGGCTCCTGCTCGCCTTCGCCGCGGCCGGATGGCTCGCCGTCGCACCGGCGGCGCACGCGGGGGTGATTCGCGGCACGCTCCACGTTCCCGGCGCCCGGCCGGCGGCGGTCACGCCCGATCGGTATCCGGGCCGCGCCGATGCCATGCCCGGGATGCACGCCGCGCCTCGCGGACTCGCGGGCGACGCGGTGATCTCGGTCGACCATGTTCCGGCGGATGCCGACGCCCGCATCGTGTCGACGGCGCCGCGGCCGAGGCTCGCGCAGAAGGATCAGTCCTTCGTGCCGCGCGTGATCGCGATCGCCACCGGCACGGAAGTCGACTTCCCGAATCTCGACCCCATCTACCACAACGTCTTCAGCCTCTCGCCGACCCGGCGCTTCGATCTCGGCAAGTATCCGCAGGGACACTCGAAGACCATTCTCTTTCCGCGCTCCGGTCTGGTGAACGTCTACTGCGACATCCATTCCAGCATGGCGGCGTTCATTCTGGTTCTGCCGCACCACGGCTTCACGCGCCCCCATGCCGACGGCGCGTTCGCCCTGCCCGACCTCCCCGCCGGCCACTACACGCTGCAGGTCTGGCATCCGGATCTCGGCACGCTGACGCGCGAGGTCGACGTCCCTGCTTCCGGCGACGTCGTCCTCGACCTGAGCTTCTGACCATGCGACTCGACTTGCGCACGCGGATCCTGGTCTTCACCGCGCTGCCGATCGCCACCCTCGCGCTCGCCACGCTGTGGACCGTCAACCATCGCGTCAGCCGGCAGGTTCAGCAGGGCATTCGCGAGGACCTGGTGCGCGCCTCGGCGGTCGTCGAGAACGTGCTCGAGGCGCGAGGCGGCGCACTCGAGCTGGCCGGCCAGGTCATCGTTCAGGATCCCAAGTTCTTCTCGACCCTGACCATTCCGGGCTCCTCCCGTGACGCCCAGTTGCGAGCCACCGTGGCCGGCGTGGCGCGCGACTTCAATTCGCTGACCCGCGCCGATCTCTTCGAGGTCACGAACGCTCGCGGCGAACTGATCGCGTCGGTCGGAAACGAGAGCTCGGACGAATCGGCCCGCCGGAACCTGGTGAACGGCGCGCTCAGCGGACGCGCCGAGTCCGGCATGCTGGTGGAGCCGGCGATGCAGTGGCAGGTGCACGCGCTCCCGGTGTACGCCGGCGGCCGCGTGGTGGGAGTGCTGCTGCTCGGCTCCCGCATCGACGCGACGCTGGCCGCCGATCTCAAACGCCTGACGCGCAGCGAGGTCACGTTCGTCTCGGATGGCACGATGACCGGAAGCACGCTCGACGCCGAGGAAGATCGCACCGCGGTGCTGCAGGCGACGCTCAGCGCGGTCCGGAACGTCCGCAGCGGAGGCATCCTGCTCGAGGTGCGCACCGGCGGGCACGTGTATCTCACCCTGGTGCGCCCGCTGGTGAAGACCGGTGCGCGCGGCACTCAGGCGTACCTGATGCAGCGATCGCTCGACGTCGAGACCGCGTTCCTCCGCGAGACGCAGTCCGGCCTGCTCGGACTCGGCATGATCGCGCTGGTCGCCGCGCTCCTGACCGGAGGGCTGATCGCCCAGCGCATCACCTCACCGCTCCAGCGGCTGCTGCGCGGCGCCGAGGAGATGGAGCGTGGTAATTACGACTATCCCCTCGAAGTGAGCAGCCGTGACGAGATCGGCTTCCTGGCCGACCGCTTCGACGACATGCGCCAGAAGCAGCGCGAATACGTCGGCAGCCTCGAGGAGATCGCGCGGGTGAAGAGCGAGTTCCTGACCGTGGCCTCGCACGAGCTGCGCACTCCGATCAGCGTGATCCGGGGCTACCGCGACCTGATGTCGGACGGCACCCTGGGTCCGGTCAGCCACGAGCAGCACGAGGCGCTCCACGCCATGCAGCGCAGCGTGCAGGACCTGACGCGGATCGCCGAGGACGCGACGCGCATGGCGCAGATCGCCGGGCAGCACATGGTGCTCTCGCGCGCCGACCGCGAGCTGGGCACGCTGATCGAGAACGCGATTTCCGAGGCCCGGGCGGACGGGCCCGGCCGCCAGGTCGCGATCCATTCCCAGATCGAGCGCGACCTCGGTCACGCCCTGGTCGACGGACCGCGGCTCGGCCAGGCGATCGCGAATCTGGTGCGCAACGGTATCCGCTTCACTCCCGATGGCGGCCGCGTCGACGTCGCGGCGGCACGGGACGCCGCGGGACTGGTCATCACCGTGACCGATACCGGGGTCGGGATTCCTCCCGAGAAACAGCGTCACGTGTTCGAGCGCGCGAGCCTGCTCCGCGATTCACTGCACCACCACTCCTCGAGCACGCTCGAGTTCAACTCCGCCGGCATGGGACTCGGCCTCTCGATCGCGCATGGGATCGTGACGGCCCATGGCGGCGCGCTCACGGTGGAGAGCGCTCCCGGCGTCGGCAGCCGCTTCACGCTGCGCATTCCGATCGTCGAGCTGACCGAGCTCGATCAGGCCGCCTGAGCCGCGTGTAGCCGGTCGACCCACGACCGGGCCGCGCCGGTCCTTGACCCGGTCGCACGGGTCCTGTACACACCAGCGATCCGACAGCACATCCGCACCCCGGAGGCTGGCATGGCCGTCGATCGCCCGATCCATTCGCCCGAGTTCCGGGCGCGCCGCACCCAGAACTGGCTGGTGCTGGGCCTCACCTACGCCGCGATGTACATG
>DATJEP010000077.1:0-24321 GCA_035496475.1 Candidatus Udaeobacter sp. | reverse complement strand
CGCGACAGCGTGCGCGCGTGACCGAGGTAGAGATTGCGCGCCAGCTGCATGGTGATGGTGCCGGCGCCGCGGCGAAACGCGGCGGCGTGGATGTTCTCGGCGATCGACTTGCGCACCGCCTCGGTGTTGAAGCCGCGATGGCGGAAGAAGCCGCCGTCCTCGTTCGTGACCACCGCTCCGATCAGCAGCGTGTCCATGCGATCGAGCGGCATGAAGGTCGGATTCTGGTCGAAGAGATCGACCGCGACGATGCGGTCGTGCGGCAGGTGAACCTCGGCGGTGAACGGCGCGGCCAGCGAGCCGAGCGGCAGCCGGTTCGAGCGGGGATCGAGCTCGAGCCCGTGGGGAATCACGTCGGCGTCGAGCCGGACGCTGTCCGGCATCGCGAGGTCGAGATCGAACGCCGCCCGATAGCCGAACGAACCCCTCACGCCGACGTCGGTGAGTGGACCCAGCAGCGGGCGGGGAATGCTGGCGCGAATCGCGTCGGGCGTCAGGTCGGCGCTCTCGAGCCTCAGCGCGAATCGCGGGCCGGCGCGCTCGAGCCGGCCGCCGATCCGGAACGGCAGCAGCCCGACGTGGATCGACGTGGAATCGCCGATGACCACGACTCCGCGCCGCCGATCCTGGTGGACCAGCCCCGAGAGCTCGAGGCGGAGCGGCTCACGCCGACCATTCGCGTCGGCGATGTCGAAGCGCGCGGCGCCCGACAGGTGATCGCGGTCGTCGTAGGAAAGATCGAGGTCGAAGGGAATGCGCTGCCCGGATTCGAGCGCGCCCCGAGCCCTGAGCCGCACGCCCGAGCGATCCGGCTCGAGCGAGAGCCGGTCGAGCGTGATCGAGGACGCCTCGTCGCCGGCGGTTGCGATCGAAACGTCGTCGAGGCGGAGGCGCGGAAGATCACGCGCCGGCAGCAGCAGCACGCGCATCAGCTCGGAGGCCTGCGAACGCACGCGACCGGAGCGGTCGGCGTGTCCGCGGCGCCGGGGCGAGGACAGCTCCTCTTCGTCGGGCGCCAGGGTATCGGCTTCGGCCGAGACGTGCGGTCTCAGGAACAGCCGGGCATGCGCGAGCGCGACCGATCGCGGCCGGGCATGCAGGGTCAGCGCGGCCCAGGGATCCGCCGTGAGATCGAGACTCCTCAAGCTGCACAGCGTGTCGCCGCCCGCCGCGAGCACCGAGAGATCGCGGAGGCGGAATGCCGCCGGCGGCGCGTAGCGGAGATCGCCCCAGGAAATCCGCCAGTCACGACGCGCCGCCTCGCCGCGAAGCTTCGCCGCGACGCGCGCAGTGATCAGTGACGGCGCGATCGCGGCGATCGCGAGGAGGACGGCGATGCCGGCGACCGCGGCGAGCAGCGCGCGCTTTGCGCTCAGACGACCGGAGTTCCCTTGAACGACTGCCACTCGCGATGGAGCGCTTCCGCCTCGGCGACCAGCGAGGCATGGCGCGGGACCCAGCCGAGATCGCGCCGCGCCTTGAGCGCGCTGACCGTCTGATCGCAGAGCAGCGCCTCTCCAAAGGCGCCCTGCTCCTCGAGCACGCGCTCCCGCGCCGTGGGGCGGGCCTCGGCGCCGCTGACGCGCGCGATCGCCTCGGCGATCTCGCGCAGCGTGTGCCGCGATTCGTCGCCGAGGAGGAAGCGCTCGCCGCCACCGTGCTCGAGCGCCAGCGCGTAGCCCTCGGCGACGTCGTCGCGGTGGCAGAGCGGCCAGTGCTGATGACCGTCCCCGGCGTAGGTGACGGTGCGCTGCCGCTGAGCCTCCGCGAACATCGCGCCGATCATGCCGCGGGACTCGCCGTACACGATCGCCGGCCGGAGGATGGTCGTCACCACGTCGTACGCCGCGAGATCGACGGCGACGTCCTCGTGCGCGGCGCGCCAGCGCACCAGCTCGAGCGGCGCGATCGGCGAGCTCTCGTCGATCAGCCGTCCTTCGGTGTCGCCGTGAACCCAGATGCCGCTGGTATAGAGCAGCCGCCGGAGTCGCCCGTCCTCCGCCGCGTGGCGGAAGGTCTCGAGCGCCTGCTGGTCGCGGACCGCGGCCGCGCCGTCGTCGATCGCGGCGTGCACCGCGGCATCGCAGTTCTTCAGCGTGGCGATGAAGGAATCGGGCTGGTCGAGATCGCCGAACACCGGCTGGATCCCGGCGGCGGCGAGCGGGGCTCCGCGCTCGGTGTTGCGCGTCATGCCGAAGACATCGTGTCCGGCGCGCGCGAGGCGCTGGGCGATCGCGCCGCCGAGATACCCGGTGGCGCCGGTGACGAAGACTCGAAGGCTCATGATGTGATGTTCCCGGCGTGGAATCGCGCGCACCGACGGCCCCGGCGCGTCAGGACCTCGTGAACGCGGCCGGATCGCGGGGGCCGTGCCCTTGGATTGCCCCCGCGGCGAGCCGGATGCCGAATTCCTGCGAGCCGCGTCATTGTCCGCGGTAGGTGCATCGCGCGGTGCAGGTTTCGTGAACCGTCACCGACGAGAGGCCGGAGAATCGCGGCGCGAGGCGCGACCACAGCCAGCCGCACAGCACCTCGGACGTCGGGTTCTCGAGACCGGCCACGTCGTTCAGGGTCCGATGATCGAGCTCGTTCCTGAGCAGCGGCTCGACCACGGCGGTGATGTCGCCGAAGTCGATCAGCCATCCCTTCGCCGCATCGACTTCGCCGCTGACGCCGATCTCGACGCGGAAGGAATGGCCGTGCATGCGCGCGCACTTGTGATCGGGCGGCACGTGCGGGAGACGATGGGCGGCTTCGAACGAATATTCCCGCGTCAGCTCGACGCGCATGATTCAGATTCCTTCCCGGGCGGCATATCGCGTCGGATCTTCGAGTCCCGCGGCCTCGAATCCGCGGCGGCGGAGGCGGCACGCGTCGCAGGCGCCGCACGCGCGACCGTCGGCGTCGGGATCGTAGCACGAGTGGGTGAGCGCGAAGTTAACGCCGAGCGCCGCGCCGAGCCGGATGATGCCGGCCTTGTCGAGCCGCATCAGCGGCGTGTGAACGCGGAACTCCGCGCCTTCGATGCCGGCCCGCGTCGCCACGCGCGCCATCGATTCGAACGCGGCGATGAACGCGGGGCGGCAATCGGGATATCCGGAGTAGTCGACGGCGTTCATGCCGGCGACGAGATCGGACGCTCCGATCGTCTCGGCGAGGCCGAGCGCGATCGACAGGAACACGCTGTTGCGCGCCGGCACGTAGGTGATCGGGATCTCGCCGGCGCGCGAGTCGAGCGCGCCGTCCTTCGGCACGGCAAGGTCGGCGGTGAGCGCCGAGCCTCCGATCGCCCCGAGCCCGACCGCGACCTCGCGATGCTCGGCACCGAACGACCGCGCCACGCGGCGCGCCGCCTCGAGCTCGATCGCGTGGCGCTGGCCGTAGCGGATCGCGAGCGTGATCACATCGAAGCCGTGCGCGCGCGCCCACGCCAGACACGTCGCGGAATCGAGTCCGCCCGAGAGCAGCACCACCGCGCGCCGGCCGGCGCCCTGAACTTCGGGCAGGGGATCCGCGGCGCCTTCGGTGAATCCGGTCATCGGCGTGGCTCCATACCGCCCGTCACACGCCGCGCCGCGCGCCCCACAGCCAGACGTGCAGTCGCGGGCTCAATCGGAAGCCGTGCCGCTTGCAGATCTCGGCCAGTCGCGCGGCGCGCGGACGCAGCTCGGCCTCGGTCATTCCCTGCGGCATCAGCATCACGCGCGAAGCCGGCAGACCGTGCTCCGCGATCAGGCTCAGCGCGTCGGCGGGATCGGGATCGTCGCCGACCACGATCTTGAACGTCGCGCCCGGCTCCTCGAGCCACGCCCCGGCATGCGCCCAGGTCTCGGCCCAGCGCGGCGTGGCGGAGGGAAGCTTCGGCGACACGTTGTATCCGAGCCTCGGATGGGAGCGCGGCGGCGGAAGGAGACCGCTGGTCTCGACCTCGATGCGCGGCCAGCGCTCGAGCGCTCGATCGAGCAGCTCGCCGAGATCCGGTGCCTCGCACGGCTCGCCTCCGGTGACGACCAGAAGCGGCGCGGGCCCGAGCTGGTCCAGGGCCCGGAAGAGATCGCCGAGCTCACGCGCCTCGCCGCCTTCGGCCCGCCAGCTGTAGCGCGTGTCGCACCAGTGACAGCCGACGTCACAGCCCTGCAGGCGCAGGAACTGCGCGGGCGTTCCGGCCGACGGGCCCTCGCCCTGGATCGAGAGGAAGAGTTCGCTGATGCGCGCCATGGCGCGTCCGCGAGCAGGGGCCGACGCGCTCAGGGGGCCTTGAACTCCCCGGGCTTGAACTCGCTCACGGTCTCGACGTTGCGGGTGAAGATCGTCGTCGTCCCTTTTCGGTGCGCGGTCGGGAACCACAGCCCGTCGTGCTGCTCCCAGCCTTCCCACGTCCAGGTGACGGGCGGGGGTTGGTCGCCCTGAAGCACCATGTCCCACTTCTCCACCCGGTGATTGGCGCGATTGACGTAGACCCAGTAGTGGTCGCCCGGCGTCTCGCCGACGTTTTCGAACGACAGCGCGAGCTTGTCGTAGGTCTTGCCGTCTTCCTTCACCTCGCCGGCATACCCGAGCGTGACGCCTGGATCGCGCAGCTTGTAGGGCATCAGCATCCAGTAGGTGTCATTGGTCCACATTGACTTCGCGCGCTTCATCAGCTTGCCGAGGGAATCGCCTTCGATCGACTGCGACGCCATCCACGCCATGCCGCCCTTGCCGTCGATCTGATCGATCATGACGAACGGCTGGCCGGCGCGGTTGACGCCCTCGACGCGATGCCAGCCGCTCCGCTTGTCCCACGAGTGGCGGCGCGAGCTCTTCAGCGTGTCGTTCACCACCACGTCGAACGACCAGCGCAGCCCGTGAAGCTGATCCCAGCGTTCCCTTCCGCCGAGCGACTGCATCACCTGATCGGCGATCGCGACCGCCTTGGGGTCCGAGGCCGGAGTCTCGGCGCGCGCGCACGCGACCGGCGAGACGAGGACGAGGACGGCGAGTGCCGGCACGGCGAGGCGCGAGAACATGCGGGGCTCCGAAGGTGCGCGCGTCAGTGACCGCGCTTCCGATCGAGGTCGAATTCCTTGCCGCAGTTGAAGCACTTCCAGTGATAGGTCGGCTGACCGGCGGGCCAGCGGACCCAGTCGTTGCGGCCGCAACCCGGACATGAGATGTAGACGCGCTCGGGGGGCGCGGAGGTTTCGGCGGGTTTCTGCGTCATGGCCTGTTTCGGGTTCATGGGAGTGCGGGAACGAGGCGGGAGTATACGCGCGTGGCATCGCCCCGCGCCACGATCCCGCGCCTCAGCGGGGGGATTCGAGGCGGCCGCCCTGAATCAGGGCCGGCAGCTTCGCGGTGAACGCCGAGCGCGGCAGGACGAAGTCGACGCCGGCGCTCTGGGCGAGGAGCCGCAGCTCCTGGTCGACGTGGGAGTAGAACCCGACGACCGGCACGCTCGCGAGGATGGGATCGCTCTTCAGCGAACGGACCGCGGCCAGAGGATCGCCCGGCGCGTGGAGATCGAGGATGACGAGATCCGGCCGTGCCTCGCGCACGCGCTCGGCCAGCGCCGGCGGCTCGCATTCCACCACCGTCGCGCGCGAGGCTTCGGCCACCGCGCGGATCCGGGTGAGAAAGAAGAGATCGGGGACCGCGACCAGGATGGCGCGCCGGTTCGCGGGATTGGCTCGAGAGTCTGGCGTTTCGGTCATGAGGTCGGGGAATCATCGTGCGGTGGTGAGCCAAAAAAAAGCCCGGCACCCGCGAGGCGGATGCCGGGCCGTGTGTTCCGTATTAGTGATAGAGCAGCTTGATCGCTCCCCACGTCGAGCTGTGGGCCGGCGTGGCCGGCGTGTCGAACTTGCCATCGAGTTGCGCGCTGTAGCCGCCCGCCGGAGGCAGACAGCCGAACACGCACCAGTTGCCCTGCTCGAGCGTCGGGCCGGTGTTCTGAACCCGCGAGTAGAGCGTGCCGCCGGTGAACGTCGCGTCGGCGCGATGCGAGCCGTTCGGATTGTTCGTGCCGGTCTTCGTCACCTGGACTTTGAAGTTCGCCAGCGTTCCGGACAGGATCAGCGTCCCGTCGCGATAGACCGTCGGGATCGACGGATCCGAAGGCGGCGGCATGGCGGCCGCCGAGTAGTACGCGTTGCGCGGCGAGCCCTTCCAGATCTCGAAGCTGCCGGTGCTGTAGTTGGTCGTATAGATGGTGGTGCTTCCGACCACGTTGATGCCGGTGCCGCCCGAGATCAGCCCCGAATAGTAGACGCTGAATTCGAGATTCGGGTCCGACGGGTCCTGGTCCGCGAACGGAGAGCAGAACAGTTGAACGAGCCCGACGACATGCAGCTCGTTGCCGGCCGGCGAGAGGTACGGGAAGCCGACGGGATTCGGCGTCTCGTACGCAAACGACGCGGTGTTCAGAATGATCATCGGCCCCGTGCCGCACTGGGCCTGAGCTGAGGTCGCCAGCGCTCCTGTGGTCAGTAGCCCCAGCAACGCCGCCACCCCGATCGTCCTCTTCATATCGTTGCCTCCCACGGTGTGGTGCATCGGAGTCGAGGCCTACCGGTAGAGCGCCTTCACGGCGCCCCAGGTCTTGTGCGTGACAGGAGTCGAAAGGATCTTGCACTCGCCCGTCACCTGATTGTCGTAACCGGCCGGGATGGTGTTGTTCGGACGACCCGCGAGTCCGCCGAGCGTCCAGCCCGAGCGCTGACCGGTCGGGATGTAGATGAGATCCGGTCCTTCGTCGAGGTTCATGTCACCGTTGAAATTGCCCTGATTGCTGTTGAAGTCGTAGGTGAGCACGAAATTGTTGATGTCACCACCGACCCGCATCGAGCCGTCGATGAACGTGGACGGTGACGTCGCGTTCGGTGGGAACGTTCCATAGGTTCCCGGCGTTCCGCCGGACAGCGCATCACGGTAGTAGCGCCCGCGACCGTGAGGACCGAAATCGGCCTCGAGGAATCCACCGAAGAAGACGTGATTGACGACGGTGAGATTGAAGATGTGGTTGGTGTACTCGTAGGTGTCGGTGTCGACCCAGGGCGTGAGCAGCGGGCCGAACTGAGTCACGAAACCGACCACCTTGTATCCCTCGCCCACCGCGAGATAGCCGGGATCGGGATTGGGACCTGGAACGCTGTTGGGATCCTGGTAGTCGAATCCCGTGAACGCGAAGAGCAACTCGTAGGTTTGCGCGTGCACCGGCACCGCAAACGCGACGAGCGCGGTGAAGAGAAGTAGCAAGGCCTTACGCTTCATCGGCCACCTCCTCGGGGGTGTGAAAGCAGAGCACGAGGTACAAGACAGAGGGCGGCGTGAGGGCCGCCGGAAGCGCCGCGTCTCACCTTCCTTCCATCCGTGTGCGGCACTGCCGCGCCGCGGCAAAAAAGCCCACAAACACAAGACGCCCCGACGGGGGAAGCGAGGCGAAAGTGAAAAAGAGATTCAGGGCCGAAGTGAGGTTCGACCTCAGCCTGCACCAGCAGGCTACGCCGCACCGATGCACATTGCAAGCTCAAAACGCCGCGCTTTTGCAATAACGGCAATGGTTTATCAGGATGCAACTCATCGGCGACGCTTCCGTTGTCGGGGCCGATCGAGGCCTCTTCTCCCGGAGGATATGCGCCTCAATTCGGCAACACCATGGGTGTCAGGACGTTGTATACGGCCCGGCCCGGTGACGCGGGGCCGGGTCAGACCAGAACGGCCGCCATTCCCGGCAGGCTGACGTCGTACCGGTAGGAGACGTTCATGTGGCCGTCGTCGAATTCCTCGTGGACGTGGGCGATGCCCCGACGGTCGAGCTCGCGATGCAGCAGCCGCGCCCCGTGGTGAAGGTGCCATTCGTCGCGCACGCCGCAGTCGAAGTAGAGGAAACGGAGCGAGCGCAGCGCCTGCTCGCAGCGATCGAGGTTCCGGAGCGGATCGTGATCGAGCCAGCGCCGCCATACGTCCTCGCGAAACGCTCCGGTCTCGAGATCGCAGGGCAGATCGATTCCGAGCGGCGCGTCGGTCGTGCTCGGCGAGTAGGAAGCCGCCATGGCGAGGATGTTCAGCGCGAGCATGTCGTCCTTGCTCTTCTGGAGCCTCCGCTCGAAGCGCTCGAACCACGCGGCGATCCCGCCCGCCTCCTGAACCAGCGAGCAGAAGCGCGGCACGTCGCCTCGATAGCAGTAGTCGAAGTACATGTCTCCGCTGTGGCACGCGACGGCGCTCCAGATCTCGGGGTGCCGCATGCCGAGCATCAGGGCGCCGAAGCCGCCCGACGACTTGCCGGCCACGCCCCGATGCTCGCGGCCCGGCAGCGTGCGATAGCGGGCATCGATCAGCGGCACCAGCTCGTCGATGACGTGATCTTCGTAGCGTCCGGTCGCGGCCGAGTTCAGATACTGGGATCCGCCGTAGCGCGTCAGGCAATCCGGCAGCACCAGGATCATCTCGCCGCAACCGCCGGCGATCAGCTTGTCCATCCGATCGTCCAGCGACGGCGACCACGCTCCATCGTTCAGCAGCGTGCGACCGCGGCCGGTGAATCCCGACAGAACGTGCACCACGGGAAAGCGACGCTCGGGCTCCTCGTCGTAGGCCGGCGGCAGGTAGACGGGAACGCGCCGGACGTGCGGATCGCCGCAGGGGTTGCCGCGCAGGACCGAGCTCTCGATCCATTCCGTCACCACGCGCCCACGTCGCATGACCGGATGCCCTTTCAATCCGCGGCGCCGGATGCGGCCGCGGCGTTCCCCCTGAGCTCGTGATCGATGGCGCGGAGCTCCGGGTCCCGCCTCCACGCCGCGTCGCCGCGCTCGATCTCCTCGAGATGCCGGAGCGCGGCAGCGTCGAGCCGCGCGCGCGAGAGCGCCCGCACCAGCAGACGGCGGGATTCGAGATCCTCGGGATCCAGCCACGCCGCCACCGACAGCTCCATCATCGCGTATTTCGGCTGCAGGGGAAGCAGAAGATCGCCGAGCATCGCGTGCGGCCGCGGCCTGCCGATTCCGGAGCGGATCGCCACCGCCAGCGCGCGGCGGGCCCTCAGCGTGTCGCCGGCCCCGAGCGCGCGACCGGCTTCGGCGAGCTCGGCGTCGAATCGCGCGGGATCGTCGCGGGCCCCGAGCCTGAGCCACGCATCTTCCGCCGCGGCGCGCCGACCCTGCCAGAGCTCGGACCAGCCGAGCCAGTAGAGAAGATCGGCGGTGTTTTCTCCGGCGGCGAGTCCGCGTCGGAACGCGAACGAGGCCCCGGCGGGCCGGTCGAGCAGCAGAAGATCACTGCCGACCTGAAACTCCACCGCTTCTCCGCGCGCGTACAGCGGGCGCAGCCGCCGGCCATCCCAGCGCAGGAACGTGGAGGGACGATCGTCGGCCGTGCTCTCGGAATACTGTGAGTAGAAGAACGAAGCCAGGCTGGGATCGCGATAGAGCTCGCGGACCAGGGCGCCGCTTCCCATCTGAAATCCCGCCCACGGCGGCAGCGTGACGAAGAAGAATCGCGCGCCATGCGGCGGCCGGGGCTCGAGCTCGCGCAGCTCGCGGGACAGCGTGTCGGTGAGCGCGGCCGCGCGCTCGAAATAGAACGACGTCAGGTGCGAGGTCCAGCCCCAGGGCCGATCCGCCGTCGCGAACGCCTGCCCGCCGGTTCCGCCCGCGTGCCACCAGAGCAGCGCGGCCGCGAGCCCCGGCCAGGCCCATCGCCCGAGGCGGCGGCAACCGAGTCCGACCAGCAGCGCGCCACCGACCGCGCTCGACATATAGAAGTAGGAGCTCCACGTCGCGGCCAGAGGGCCGACGACGAATCCCATCGCGATCAGCCAGATCACGGCGAATCCCGCGGTCCGTCGCGCCGCAACCGGCCCGGGCGTGGCGGGCGGATCCTTGAGCGGCGCGAGGAAGAACACCGCGAGCGAGATCAGGAACCAGGGAATCGCGTCGGGCCCATGGGCCGCGAGTGAGCCGAGGATCCCGGCCGGATCATCGAGCCCGATGAGGCTCTGCGCCTCGTGAACCCACGCCGCGAGGAAGAACTCCGGACCGAAATGCAGCAGCCGCGCTCCCGCGCCGCGGAGGCTCACGGTGAGCGCGATCACGCTCCATCCAAGCGCAAGGACCGCCATCGGAGCGGCGCGACGCAACGCCTCGGCCGGCCGGCGCCTCGCGATCAGCACGTCCCACGCGGCCATCGCGAGAGGCAGCGGAAGGGCGGACTCCTTCGAGGCCAGCGCGGCGAGGAGGAGCACCGCGGCCGGAAGGCGGCGATCTCTTCGATAGAGCGCGAACGATCCGAGCGCGAAGGCGAGCGCGAGGAGATCCTGGCTGCACGAGATCCACAGCCACGCCACGCGCTGCAGCGGAATCAGTGCGAAGTAGAGCGCGCCGGCCAGCGCGGCCTCGAACGGGAGCAGCGCGGTCAGGAGATCGAGGAGCAGCGCGAGCGCGCACAGCTCGATCAGGAAGTTGAGGGCATGGAACACCGCCGGCGAGGCGTTGAGCCCGGCCAGGATCGCGAAGTAGATCTGGCGTGACAGCGGCCGGTAGTAGTTGCCGAGCGCGTCGGCGTGCGTGAGCGACCGGAGCAGCGGGGTGGTGCGCGCCTGCTCGAGGAAGAGGTAGTCGTCGTTCAGGAATCCGACGCGGAGCGCCCCGGCCGCCAGAGCCCACAGGCCGAGCGCGCAAAGGACCAGCGGCAGCAGACGGCGGACGGGCGTGGAAACCCTCACGGGGCCGCAATCTAGCAGCGGCGGAGGCCGCGATCGAGGCTCACTTTTTTCCCGCTCCCGGCCGATAACCCGCGCAGAGAGAGGGACCTCCATGCCCACACCCGACCGCTCTGACATGCCCCACCGGGAGGCCGCAGCCACCGCTTCACGTTTTGCGGCTCTGACCCGGCGCGGCTGGCTGCTGTGGTGCGTGACCTTCCTGCTGCTGATCGCGCTCACCTCCACGATCCCGCTGCTCTACTGGGCGCTGCTCGAGAGCCTCCACGATCCCAGCTCGAACCGGGCGCAGTCGTACCTCGCGGTGGTCGGACTCACCGGACTCGTCCTGCTCTTCTGCCTCTACACGGCGCTCAAGCAGCACGAGCTCGAGCGGACGCGCACCGCGCTGGCCCGCGAGGAGCGCGAGAAGGAGGACATCCGCACCCGCCTCTCCGAGCTGTCGGAGCTGTTCGAGGTCTCGACCACGCTCAACCTCCAGCTCAAGCTCGAAGTCATTCTCGAAATCATCGTGCGCCGCGTGGTCTCGACGCTGCGCGCGCAGCAGGCCTCGATCATGATCATCGATCCGGAATCCGGCGTGCTCGAAACCCGCGCTTCGTACGGTCTGGAATCCGAGTTCGCGAGGAACGCGCGCAAGCGCCTCGGCGAGGGAATCGCCGGCTGGGTGGCCCAGCGCCAGGAAGCGGTGCTGCTGAACGCGCAGAACGCCTCCGAGACGTTCGTCCGCCACTACAAATCGAACCGCAACATCACCTCGGCGCTTTCGCTCCCGCTCAAGGTCGGCGATCGCTGCGTCGGTGTGCTGAACGTGAACCGCATCAATCACCCGGACCCGTTCAAGGAGCATCACCGCGACATCCTCAGGCTCTTCGCCGAGCACGTGGGCACGGTGATCGATCGCGCCGAGATCATGGATCGGCTCGGCGAGCGCAATCGCGAGCTCGAAGAGAGCGTGGAGCGCCTGAACGAGATCAACCGGCTGAAGGACGTGTTCCTCGCCACCGCGAGTCACGAGCTCAAGACGCCGCTGACCGCGGTGATCGCCTACGCCGAGCTGCTGAGCGATCACGAGCAGCGGCTCGATGAGCGGCAGCAGGGCGAATTCCTGAGCCGGCTGCGCGGCGAGGCCCAGCGCCTGCTCGGCCTGATCGAGGAGATCCTCGATCTCTCGCGGATCGAGAGCGGAAAGATGGCGCTGCGTCGCGTGCGGCTGAACCTGGCGTCGATGGTTCGCGACGCGGTCGAGACCACCCGCCCGATGGCCGGTCATCATGACGTCCGCCTGATCGAGGAGGCCGCCGGGGAGATTCCCGAGATCGAGGTCGACGAGGTCAAGGTTAGGCAGTCGGTCGTGAACCTGCTCGTCAACGCGATCAAGTTCAGCCCGGCGGGCGGCGAAGTCCGCGTTCGTGTCGCCGGCGAGCCCGGCTTCGCGCGCATCGAGGTGAACGACCACGGGCCCGGCATCGCGCCCGAGGACGCGGTGCACCTGTTCGAGATGTTCGGCCAGGGACTGCGGCCGAGGACCGATCAGCGCGGCGGACTCGGTATCGGGCTGCACCTGGTGAAGCGCCTGATCGAGCTCCACGGCGGACACGTCGGCGTCAACAGCACGCTCGGCGAAGGCAGCACGTTCTGGATCCGGCTGCCGCTTCAGGACGCGTCGACCGCGCCCGCCACCGACGAGCGTCGCGCCGCCTAGTCAACCGCCTCCCACCCGGCGAGGCGGCTTCTCCCCGATCGAGCGCTGCGGACCCCCGCCGCGGCCCGTTTCCTCGAAGCCCGATGCCGTTTACACTCCCGGCATGTCCCCCGATTCGCGCTGGACACATTCCGCGTCCCCATCCGTAATGGGTTTGCGGGTGGTTGCGGGCCGCGGCAGGGATTCGGCCGCGACGCGGGGATCCGTCATCCCGCCGCCGACGCGCGATGAGCTCGAGCGCGTCCGCGCGCGCGCGCCGGAGGCGCTGGCCGCGCTGTTCGAGCGCTACATCGGCCTCGTCTACGGGCTGGCGTTCCGGCTGATGGGCGAGCGGCATCTGGCCGAGGACGTGGCGCAGGAGGTGTTTCTCAAAGTGCATCGCGCCGCGCATCGACTCGACCCCGACCGCGACCCCGCCGCGTGGCTGACGGTGATCACGACCAACGCGTGTCGCGACGTGTGGCGATCGGGCGCGTACCGCATGACGCGTTCGAGTCAGCCGGTCGAGGAGGACTCCGAGGGAGCGCCCGCGCTGACCCTCGGGACCAACGATCCGGAGGACCACGCGCTGGCCTCCGAACGTGAGCGGCTGGTTCAGGACGCGATCCGCCGGCTGCCGGAATCCCTTCGCGTGCCGGTCGTGCTGCACGACTACCAGGGACTCAGCCACGAGGAGATCGCCGGAATGCTCGGCATTCAGCATGCCGCGGCCCGCAAGCGTTACTCGCGGGCGCTGGCGGTGCTCGGTGGCCTGCTCAAGGAGACGCTCGGCTGAGGCCGGGCGCCCACCCCATGAGCGAGCTCGAGCTTCCTCTCGATCCCGACCAGAGCCGCGCGCAGGAGAGCGTGCGCGCGTTGCGGACCCCCGAGCCGTCTGCGGAATTCCGCGCCGCTCTGCGCGCGCAGTTCATCGCGGGTCATTTCGAGACCGCGCCGCGCGTGCTCGAGCTGCCCTGGCACCGCCGTCCGATGACGCACTGGACCCTGGCGGTCGCCGCCGGGGTCGTGCTGGTCGCCGCCGTGTTCATCAACAATGAAGGTCCGCGCTGGGGCGTGGTGTCGGCGCACGGTGAGGGCATCGCCGTGGTGGATGGACGCCCGGTTCCGATCGGTCACATGAGCGATCTCGGCGCCGTCTTCCACGACGGCGCGCACGTCGTCATGCCGGAGGGCTCCGACGTCGAGCTCGAAGCCGCGGGCTCGATCCGCGCCGAGATCGTCTCGGGCAGTGACGTCGTCGTGCCTTCGGTCCCCGGGCGCTGGTTCGCGCGTGAGGCCCGCGGCGAAGTCCGCTCGGGCGAGATCCGTCTCACCACCGGCGCCGGATTCCACGGCGCCTCACTGGCGCTCGTCACCCCCGAAGCGGAAGTGCGGGTGACCGGAACCACGCTGGCCGTGATCTGCGAACCCACCGGCACCTGCGTATGCGTGCTGGAGGGTGTGGTCCGGGTCGGACCCGCGGGCGGCATCATGGAAGAGGTGACGGGAGGGTCCCGCGGCTATGTCTATGCCGACGGACGACCGATGGCGCACGACTCGATGCGCGAGACTGAAGAGCCGGCGCTCAGCGCGCTTCGTCAACGCGGCCTGGAACGTACGACCCGCGGACGTTAGCCGGCGCTTCCTCTCCGCTGTCCCGCCGGGGCGTGGCGCCGCGGTTCACCGCGGCCGGCCGCGGGATCAGGCCGCCTGATTCGACGGCGAACCTTCCTCGTAGTCGTGCGCCTTCAGTGTTGCCACCACGATCCGCTCCCTCGGGATCGGCCGGAGCTCTCGCTGCGGCTTCTCTTCGGCATCGTGGCTGAAGGGTTCGCGGAGCACTCGGAGGTGCGGCCTCGACAGGTCGTCGGGATTCGGGGCCAGCACCAGACCGATGGTGCCGTCGTCGAGGCGGACCAGCTGGCCGGGCGGATAGATGCCCAGCGCCCGCACCAGCGCCCAGCGCAGCACCGGATCGAAACGTGACCCGAGAGGACCGAGCACCATGCCGAGCGCTTCGTACGGCGTGACGTTCCGGCCCCGCTCGCTGCGATGCGTCTGCATGCTGGTATAGCAGTCGGCGCAGGCGACGATGCGCGACAGCACGCCCGGCTTGCGGCCATGCAGATCCGGATACCCGCCCGGCCCGGCGTGATGCTCGAGCGCGACTTCGATGCAGCGCAGCGTGCTCTCGTTCAGCGCCGTCGAGCGCGCCAGCAGCTTCGCGCCCTCGATCGTGTGCCGTTCGGCGGCCGCCCGCTCCTCCGCCGACCACTGGTCGACCGGATGGTGCACGAAGCGGCCCACGGAGTTTTTGCCGACGTCGTGCAGCAGCGCCGCCACGCCGAGATCGGCGAGCGCGCGCCGGTCGAGGCCGAGGACGTGGCCCATGGTGACCGCGACCATGCACACGTTGACCGCGTGCATGTACGTGTATTCGTCGTGATGGCCGAGCGTGCTGAGCCCCATCACCACCGGCTCGCTCGCGAACGCGCCATCCACCAGCGGCTGGACCACGCGCTTGGCATGGCGCATCTCCATGCCGTCCTGGAGCGAAGTGGTGGTGAGCAGGGATCGCGCACCCGCCATCGCGAGGTGATAGTTCTTCGGCGCCGCGCCGCGCGGCGCCGCGCCGGCTTGAGCCGTTGCGCCGCCGCCGAAGGTCTCGCCGCCGGCATCGCTCGGGCGCGGCGTCCACGCACCCGGCTCGGGAGCGACCTCGCCCGGCATGAACGCGAGATCCTCGCCCGAGGGTGCGTCGGTCGAGGCGTAGATCGCGGGCTGGACGTGATCGCAGCCCTGCGCCAGCGCCCCTTCGAGCAGGCCGGTCGAGTTGTAGACCTCGGGGTCGAGCAGGAGCGAGAAGAACTTCTCGAGCTCATCGCCGGTCAGGCCACGCTCGCCACGCAGCCCGGCGATCTTCCGGCGCTTGAATTCCTTCATCACGTTTTCATGGTGACGCAGCGATCGTCGCGTCATCGGCAGGCGCACGCCGTTGAGGTAGAGGTCGGCCTCCATCGCGACCAGCACGACCTCGCCGTCCTCCTCGAGGATCGGAGCGAGCACCTCCATCAGGAGATCGACCTGGGAACGGAAGGTCTGATTGCCGGTGCGATAGGCGCGCCCGACGCGCAGCGCGGTGAGCAGCCGCACCAGGAGCAGCTGACCCTCCTCGCGCCGGCGCGCGTCGCGCGGCCGTCCGCTTCCCCCCGCGCTCGCGTCGCGTCCGCCCGCGCCGCCGTCCGGCGACGCGGGATCCGGCGGTACTCCGCCCGGCCCCGAAGCGTCGTCGCTCATCCGCTCATCCTCGATTGCATCGCGTCGAGACACGCCAGCCGCACCACGTCGATCTTGGAGCGGAGTCCCTGGTCGAGCGCCGCCAGCGCTTTTTCGCTGCCGATGCGCCGCAACGTCCGGGCCGCGGCGACGCGCTCGATGGTGCGGGTCGCGAACCAGCCGCCGGCGTTCAGCAGATCGACCAGCGGCGGCACCATGCGGTCGTCGGCGATCTCCGCCAGCGCGGCGAACATTGCTCGCTTGTTCTCGGCGCTGCGCGACCCGAAGTCCGGGGCCTGAATGCGCCGCAGGATCGCGCCGGCGACGCGCGGATCCTGCGTCCGCGTCAGCATGTGGAGCGTCGCGGCCAGCAGCTGAGTATCGCGCGTCTGCAGCTGCTCGATCAGCAGGGGAACCCGGGCCTCCGCGGCGACGCTGCCGAGCGCCTGAACCACCGCGCGTCTCACCCGCGGCTCGGAATGCGCGGAGGCGGCGCGAAGCAGGGGCACGCTGGCATCGGTGCCGATCTGTCCGAGCACGAACACCGCGTTGCGCACCGTCTGCCAGCGCTCATGAGCGATGTAGGGCTCCAGCCACTCCGGATGATCGCTGCACATGAAGCAGACCGCGGTCGACGCCGCGGCGCGCGGGCGCACCTTCTCGCACAGCGACATGGTCTCGCAGGCGAGGTCCAGAGCCGGTTTTCCGATCGCGACCAGTAGCGACGCGAATCGCGCGTGATCGGCGGGATCGTCTTCGTCGAGGCGGGCGGCGATGTCGGTGGCGTCGAGATGGGCGATCGCCTCCTCCAGCGCCGCGCCGCTGGCGTGATGCCGGGGATCGATCTCGTACAGCGTCGCGAGCGCGCACTGCGCCTCCTCCCAGCTGCAGCGCTCGAGCGCGGCGCCGACCCAGGTCGCCATCGCGTGCGCGAACGCGGCCCGCGTCTCGTCGGTGGCGTCGAGGTCGAGCACGTGACGCGCGACCTCGGGAGCGCGTTCGGTCCAGGGCCGCGAAGACTCTTCGTTCCATTCCTCGAGCAGCCTCGAGCGCGCGGTTTCCGCACCGTTCTCGAGCGCCGCATAGGCGTTCGCGACGTCCGCCGTGGCGACCGGCATGTCCCAGTCATCGAACGTATCGCGGTGCAGCCCCTGCGGCCCGAGCTGACCGAGATCCGCGCGCAGCTCGGTGCCGACCGGCGACCAGCCGAACGACAGCCCGCGCCGTCCGCTCGAGCCCCCCGCGCCGTGACTCACCGAAAGATGGATGGTCTGCTCGATCGGAACCGTCTCGAGCCGGATGTGGGTGAGGTTGCCCTGCCACAGCAGGGTGACGAGGTCGTCCTGACCCCCCGGGCCGATGCCGCTGATCCGCAACGCGTCGAGCAGCTGACGCACTTCGTCGAGGGTGACATCGGGCAGGATCAGCAGGCGCCGGATTCCGTCCCGGAAGAACTGGAAGGGCAGCTCGAGCTCGGGCGCCCGCAGATTCCGATCCGAGTCCTTTCCGGGCCGGATCACCGCCTCATCGACCAGAAGGACTTCGGAAGGCGTGAAGCGAAGATCCATCGGCCCGTTCTGGCCGATCAGCTCGAGAGCGCGATTGGCGACCTGCGTCTTGAGATCGACCACGATCGGATTCTCGGTCTTGTAGAGACGGAAAAGCTTGACCGCCCGCGCGACCGAGCGAAGCCAGTTCGCGGTCTGCTGCGCGTAAGGGGAGAGATCGCGGAGTAGCGACCGATGATCGGCGTCTGAGAGGTCCGTCATGAACCGTCCGATTTCGCGGCGCAACCGAAGTCCGCCGGATCGCGTATCTCGTTCCTGAGACGCGTGATCACGCTTGCGACACGCATGCGTTGTTATCGGCGCGGCGGCCATGGGCCTGAACCCCGACCGCCGCTCGAATCGACCCGCGGGACAAAATGTTAAAGTGCCGCAGCCCAATGACTTGCCACGAGCGCAACCGATGGATCGAGAACCCATGACCGGGCCCGCCGGCGCGCGCTCCGCGGTGCTGTCCGTACGCGCCGCGTTCAAGGCCTTCGGTTCGGTCAAGGCGCTCGATGACGCTTCATTCGAGTTGATCGAGGGCGAGCGCCTTGGATTGCTCGGGCCGAACGGCGCCGGCAAGACCACGCTGCTCCGCGCGATCACCGGACGCGTGCGACTCGACCGCGGCGCGATCGAGCTGTTCGGGCATGAAGCGAACGATGCCGAGCGCCATCGTTCGATCGGCGTGGTGCCGCAGGAGATCGCGATCTACCCGCTGCTCACCTCGCGCGAGAATCTCCAGGTCTTCGGCCGGCTGCACGGCGTGGCGCCGCGCGAGATCCCGGAGCGGGTCGAATGGGCGCTCGCGTGGACCGGACTCGCCGACCGCGCGCGCCGTCCGGTGCGCGAGTTCTCGGGCGGAATGAAGCGGCGGCTCAACCTCGCCTGCGGCGTGCTGCACCGGCCGCGCATCGTGCTGCTCGACGAGCCCACGGTGGGCGTCGATCCTCAGAGCCGCGAGCGGATCTACGACATGCTCGAGGAGCTGCGGGCCGGCGGGACGTCGATCCTGCTCACCACTCATCATCTGGAGGAGGCGGAGGCCCGCTGCGACCGCATCGCGATCCTCGACCATGGGCGCCTGATCGCGTCGGGAACGCTGCGCGAGCTGATCGCGCGCACCGTCGGTCAGGCGCGCGACGTCGTCCTGTCGGTCGACCGGCCGCTGGCGATTCCCCTCGACGGCATCGAGGTCAGCGCCGACGGCCGGCGGCTGACCGCGCGCGTCGAGGACGTCGGCGCCGAGCTCCCCGGCATCCTCACCCGGGCGCGCGGTGCCGGATGCGCCGTGGAGGACGTCGAGGTGATCCGCCAGGGACTGCACGAGGTCTTCCTTCACCTCACCGGGCGGGAGCTGCGCGAATGATCGCGACGCTGCTGCGCATCGGCCGCATCAACCTGAGGCGCGACCGCGCCGCGCAGATCATGGTGTTCGCGGTGCCGATCGCGTTCTTCTCGATCTTCGCGATGATCTTCGGCGGCCGGAGCGGAGGACTCGCCGCGCCGCGCTTCCCGATGGCGGTGGTCGATGAGGATCGTTCCGACGCCAGCCGTGATCTGATCGCGGCACTCAGACTCGAATCGGATCTCACCGTCCGCGAGTCGGTCGCGGTGGCGGTTCCGGGCGGCGGTGCGCCCGGTGCGCCCCGTCCCCTCGATCGCGCCGCGGCGACGCGCATGGTTCACGATGGCGAGCTGCCGGTGGCGATCATCCTGCCGCCCGGCTGGCACACCAGCCAATCCGGGATCGGCGGCGGAAGGATGCGGGTCCAGGTGCTGTCCGATCCGGCCGAGCCGATGGCTCGCGGAGCGGTGATCGGACTGCTGCAGCGCGCCGGGGCCCGCCGCATGATCCGCTCGCTCGTTCCTTCGTCCCGCGCGGATTCCACCGACGACCAGTTCGGACTGCCGGTCCCGGCGCAGGTGTTCGACGTCGCCGGGCCGGAGCGCCGCGACAGCCGGCGCATGATCGCCTACTACGCCGCCGCGATCGCCGCGATGTTCCTCTTGTTTTCGAGCTCTTCGGGCGGCGGCACGCTGCTCGATGAGCAGGATTCCTCGACGCTCGAGCGCCTGCTCAACACCGGTCTCGGCATGACGCGCGTGCTGGCGGGAAAATGGCTGCACATCATGCTGCTCGGCGTGCTCCAGGTCACGGTGATGTTCACCTGGGGCATGATCGTGTTCCATCTCGATCTCATCCACCACCTCGCCGGCTTCGCGATCATGACGGTGTGCTCGGCTGCGGCAGCCGCGGCGTTCGGACTCCTGCTCGCCAGCGCGTGCCGGACGCGTCAGCAGCTCCAGGGCATCTCGACCATCGTCATCCTCAGCATGTCGGCGGTGGGCGGCAGCATGGCCCCGCGCTTCATCATGAGTCCGGCGATGCAGAAGGCCGGCGTGTTCACGTTCAATGCCTGGGCGCTCGAGGGCTACCTCAAGGTTTTCTGGTACGAGAAGCCGATCGCGAGCCTTGCGCCGCAGGTCGGAGTCCTGCTCGGGCTGACCGCGATCTTCCTCATCCTCACGCGATGGCTGGCGCGGCGCTGGGAATCCGTTTGAGCCCGGCTTCGCGGCTCGGAACGCCGGCCGACCTCCGGGGCACCCATCAGGAGAGCTCACTGCCGACTGCCGCCGCGGCTTGACCGGCGACACCCGCTCCCGTAAGCTGCCCCGTCCTTCCCCATCAAGGGTCCCTTTCATTCCGAGGCTGTCCGCGTATGAAGCGCACCTTTCGCCCCCGCAATCGCCATCGCAAGAAGACTCACGGCTTTCGCCAGCGCATGAGGACCAAGGGCGGCCGGAAAGTTCTTTCCGCCCGTCGCTCGCGCGGTCGCAAGCGGCTTTCCGTCTCTTCCGCCTGAGCGGCGTCTCCACCTCCTTGCTGCCGTTCGCTCGGACCCACGCGCCCGAGATGGGGCGCCGGCTTGCCGCGCACCCGTCTCTCGCCGGCTCGGAGCGCATCATGTCTTCCGACGCTTCGGAACGATTCGGCCGCGACCGCCGGCTGCGGGCCTCGCGCGATTTCCAGATCCTGAAGGCGGCCGGGACCGCGTTGCGCGGCCGGCATTGCGTGCTTCTGGTGCTGGCGCGACCCGGGGAGCCGACGCGGATCGGCGTGATCGCGAGCCGTCGCGGCGTCGGTGGAGCGGTGCAGCGAAATCGCGCCCGCCGCCGTCTGCGCGAGATCGCCCGCCGCCGCTTTCCGCGCCTGCCGGGAACCGGATACTGGCTCGCGCTGATCGCGTTCCGGAGCGCGCTCACCGCGCCGCATCAGGATCTCGCGAGCGACGTCGAGCGCCTGCTCGCCGCCTGCGGGGCGCTGGCGCCGATCGACGAGCCGTCGACTCACTGATGGTCCGCTCGCTCGCCGGCGTTCTGATCCGTCTCTACCAGCTCGCGAAGCCCGCGCACTTCCGCGGACATTGCCGCTACACGCCGAGCTGCTCGGAGTACGCGCGCGAAGCGATCCGGCGCCACGGCGTCGTCGCAGGCTCGAGGCTCGCGATCCGCCGCGTGACGCGCTGCCATCCGTTCGCCGCGCACGGCTACGATCCGGTGCCCTGACCATGGATCGCCGCACACTCATTGCCGTCGCGGTCTGCATCGGCCTGCTGCTGCTCTATCAGCCGCTGCTGCGCTGGCTGGGACTCGGCGCGTATCTCGATCGGTCCACCTCGCGAACCGCGACCACCGACACCACGCGCGCATCCGCGACCGGCGGGGGTGTCGCGAACACGACGCAGGCGGGCGGCGCCACCGTTCACGCACCGCTCGGCTCCGGCGTGGCCCCGTCGGCGGGGCGCGGCGCTCCCTTCATGTCGTCGCCGCCTTCGATCGAGCGCACCTACGACCTCGACACGCCGCTCTACGAGGCCCATTTCACCAATCACGGCGCGCGCCTGCTCTCGGTCGAGCTCAAGCGCTATGCCTCGGCGAGCGGCGCCGCCGCGCTGTCACGTCGCCACGCCCACGTCGGGCCCGGCCGCGAAGTGCCGAGCGAAGATCGCGTCGTGCTCGCCGGCGATCCGCTGTTCGCGATGGATCTCGGCTCCGGCGACCGGCTGCGTTCGATGGCGGGCGCGACCTACGCGGTGGAGGAGAGCGTCGACGCCGCGGGCGCGGTGCGCACGCTGACGTTCAGCGCGCGCGACAGCTCCGGGCTCTCGGTTCGGCAGATCTGGCGCGTCCGCCCTCAGGACTACGCGCTCGACTACACCGTCGAGATCCAGGGTGTGCCCGAGGCGCTGCACCTCGACGACTATTCACTGACGGTGCACTCGTGGCCGCTCGTGACCGAGCGCAGCCTGCAGTCCGACGAGCGCTCGCTCCGGGCGAGCAGCATGCTCGGCGACGACCTGCACAAGGATCACGCGCCGAACCTGCTCAAGGGACCGCGCGCCTACGAGGGCAACGTGGCCTGGGCCGCGGTTCAGAACCGCTACTTCCTCGCCGGCGTCGCGGTCGCCGACGGCGCAGCGCGCGGCGTGGTCGAGAGCGCGGAATCGCGGCCGCTCACGCCCGACCAGATCAAGAATCGCATCGCCGGATCGCGCGACCGGCAGGACCTGGTGATCAACTCGCTGCGCATGACGATGCCCGCGCGCGACCGGCCGGCGCATCGCTTCGTCGTCTACTTCGGGCCGGTCGAGTATTTCCGGCTGGCCAGCATCAACGTGCGTCTCGAGCGCGCCGTGGATCTCGGCTGGACCTGGGTGCTCCCGTTCAGCCGCGCGCTGCTCCAGCTGCTGAAGTGGCTCTACGGCCTGATCCCGAACTATGGCGTCGCCATCATTCTGCTCGCCACGCTCGTGCGCGTCGTGCTGCACCCGCTCAACATGGCGAGCATGAAGAGCCAGCGCGCGCTGGCGCGGCTGCAGCCCGAGATGGAGCGCATCCGCGCCAAGTACAAGAACGACGCGACCGCGATGAACACCGCGATCATGGCGCTCTACAAGGAGAACAAGGTCAATCCCGCCGGCGGCTGCCTGCCGATGCTGGTGCAGATGCCGCTGTTCGTGGCGCTCTACAGCGTGCTCTTCAACGCGATCGAGCTGCGTCAGGCGCCGTTCTTCGGCTGGATCGACGATCTTTCCGCGCCCGACCTGGTGTACATGATCGGAGCCTTCCCGATCCGGCTGCTGCCGATCCTGATGGCGGGGTCGGGATTCCTGACCCAGGCCCTGACCCCGACCGATCCGAGCCAGAAACCGACCATGTACATGATGAATCTGTTCATGCTGGTCTTCTTCTACAGTCTGCCCTCGGGTCTCGTCCTCTACTGGACGGTGATGAACCTCCTGACCGCCGCGCAGCAGTGGCTGGTGATGCGCGGGGATGGATCTCCGGCAGGCGTGGTCGTGGTCGAGAGCCCGGCCGCGGCAAGACGGGGACGAAAGGGCTGAAATCCGGGCCTCGAAGGCCCGATCCCTGCCTCCCCGGAGCTCGAGCGCCCAGCCGGAAAGTCCCGGCGAAACATCGTCGCAACCGTGGTCACGAAGGCCATGGCGGAGTAAGCTAGGGAGATTGATGAGCGCGGTCCGTATCGCTCATCCCGCCGCGGCGCGGATGAGCTCGCGGGCTCCGGTCCCTGCACCATTGCCGAGTCGTGGGTGCGGGGAGCGCGAAGCCGCAACGGAAGACCGCGCACGTTCTGGTTCGCGAATTTCGCGCCGACCCGCCTCGCGGGACCCGTCGTGCACGCAAGACGTGCCGGGCAGGCGCGACACCCGATGAGGCATTCATGCCGCCCGCCACTCTGTTCACCGGAAAGACTCTGGAAGACGCCGTCAAGAAGGGCCTCGAAGCGCTGGGTCTGTCGC
Source organism: Candidatus Udaeobacter sp. (assembly GCA_035496475.1). Classification (GTDB taxonomy): domain Bacteria; phylum Eisenbacteria; class RBG-16-71-46; order RBG-16-71-46; family RBG-16-71-46; genus JACOSU01. Next base: position 1,284 of record DATJEP010000077.1, on the reverse strand, counting down.
GCGCGGAGGCCATGATCACCGTGATCGAAGAAGGATCCGGAGGGTTTCTCGGTCTCGGCGCGCGGCCCTACCGCGTGCGGATCATGCCGCGCCCGGGCGGAGCGATCCGCGAGCCCGAGGATCGCGAAGCTCGCGGGAAGCGCGAGCGCGGTGGACGTCCGCCGCGCGAAGGACGTCCCGCACGCGGGCGAGGTGGCGAACGCGCCGCGGCGCCCGCCGCCGGCCGTGGTGAGCGCCGGCCGCGGGGCGAGGACCGTCGCGGACGGCCTGCCGAGGGGCGTGGGGAGCCGCGCGGCGAGCGGCGAGCCGAAGGGCGCGACCGGAAGCGCGGTGGCGACCAAAGGCCCGCCGGCGAGACCGATCTGACGCGCCAGAGCGACGCCGCGGTGGCGAAAGTGCAGGGCCCACGCGAGCCGCGGGCTCAGGATCGACGTTCCGAAGCGCGCCGCGAGGATCGTGACGACGCGGCCCGCGCACCGATTTCGATCGAGGCCGGAGGCGCCGCCGAAGAATCGTCGAGCGCGGGACCGCGCGATTCCGACCGATCCGACGACGGCGGACGCCGTCGCCGTCGTCGCGGACGTCGCGGCGGTCGCGGGCGGAGCGGTGGCGGGCGCGGCGAGCGGAACGAGCCGCGCACGGGAATCGAGAACGCGCCGGTCCACGGCGGACTCGCCGACGAAGCCGATCTGCCGATGCCCGCGACTTCGTACGCATCGTCCTCCGAGTCGCGGACGATGACGCCGGTCGATGAGCCGATCGCCGCCACGGCCCATGAGCCCGAGTCGATGGCACCCTCGAGGCCCGAGCCGCGACACGAACGCGAATCGTCTTCGCCCGCGCTGTCGAGGCCGGAGCCGCGACGCGAACGCGAATCGTCCTCGCCGGCGCTGTCCAACGACGCGCTGGCCGCCGAGGGCAAGAAGTGGTCTGAGGCTCTGCTGGGCGCGATGGGCTTCGAGGCGAGCGTCAGCGCGACCGCGGAAGGCGATCGCGTCGACGTGGTCGCCGAGGTCGCGACCGACGACGAGCTCCTGACCGGACCCAAGGGCGAGGTGCGCCAGGCGCTCCAGCATCTGCTCAACCGCATGGTCAATCGCGGCGAGGGCTCGCGCTACCACCTGCAGCTCGAGATCAACGACTTCTGGCAGCAGCGCGAGGACGAGCTGCGCACCATGGCGCTGGGTCTGGCCGAGCAAGCCCTGGCCGACGGCACCGAGAAGCTGACCGAGTACCTCAACTCGCAAGAGCGGCGCGTGGTGCACATGAGCCTGCGCGATCATC
>DATJEP010000076.1:0-26841 GCA_035496475.1 Candidatus Udaeobacter sp. | reverse complement strand
GCTCGGCCAGCCACGCCGCGCCGAGGTGCGAGAACGCGTGCAGGGTCCGGGCGCCGAAGAACAAGGCCCCGAGCACGCCCTCGCTGACGCCGAAGCGTTTGAAGAAGAAGAACGAGAGCAGCGCGGTGGGGAGGAAGCCGCCGCCGAGGCTGTCGAGTGAGAACAGGGCGCAGATGCGGAAGATGATGCCGCGGCTCTCGGGCGAGATCTTCACCCGGGCCGCTCGCGCCGGGGTCTCGACCGCGGGCGACAGCAGGAGGTAGAGGAGAACCGTCACCACCATGACCGCCGCGTAGGCGGCGACGGCGACGCGCAGCGACGCCAGCGTGTCGAGGTGCAGCGTGCCGCGCAGCAGCACCGGAAGTGCCGCGCACAGGCTGCCGATCGCGTGGCCCGCGTCCTGGAGCACGTTGTACCAGGCCATCACCCGCGTTCGTTCGTGATCCGTGGTAGTCGCGGGAAGCCCCGCCTGCTCGAGCGCGAGCGCGGCGCCGCTATCGCGCCCCATGCCGTTCAGCATGCCGACGAACACCGCCGCGCCCACCGCCCATACGTTGGTCAGCGCCGCGGCCGCCAGCGCGCCGATCCCGCCGAGCAGCGCGAGCGCGATCAGGAATCGCTTCCGGCCCAGCCGGTCGCCGAAGAACATCGCGACCGCGGTGGCCGCGGCGCCGCCCGCCAGCCCGGCCCCGACGATCACGCCGATCTGGGCGGGAGGATACCCGAGGGCGGCGAGGTAGATGCCGATCAAGACGCCCAGCATTCCGGTCGCGAGCGCGCGCAGGAACGCGGCGGCATAGAGAACGCGGCGATCGGTCACGCGTCGAACGTCGAGAGATGATGCGGCAATGGCGCGGCGTTCATCGTGCGCAGCCTAGCCGATCACGCTCCCAGGCGCGCTGCCGCCTGATTCGGCTGCGCGGGTCGATCGCCTGTCCCGGCCGCGATCACCGGCTCGCGCGCAGAAAACGCGAACGGCCCGACCCCTGGAGGTGTCGAGCCGCCGCGCGCGAGGCTCGCGGGCCCCGCAGCGTGCCCCCTATCGCACGCGTCCCCCGTTTTTCGTAATGGCCCCCTACCGCACGATCGTGAGTCGCGTCTGGACCGGCTGGCTTCCCGCGCGGCCGCGGACGAAGTACACACCGCCCGGCACCGAGCGGCCCGAATCATCACGGCCGTCCCACTGCAGAACGTAGAGTCCCGGCGCCTGCACGCCGACGAAGAGATCGCGGACGTGCCGGCCGGCGAGGTCGTAGACGCCGATCGAGACCGGCTGACTGGTGACCGCGTCGAGCTCGTAGGCGATGGTGGCCTGGCTCACCGCCGGGTTCGGCGAGATGCGGCTGATCGAAAGCTCGGGCATGTCGTCACCCAGCTCGACCGCCAGCGGCTCCGCCGTGTCCTCCGCGTTCGCGTCCGGCTCACTCTGGCCAGCCGGGCCGCCCGCGCCGATGATCTGGGTCGCGGAATGACGAAGCACGTGCGGCGTGGACGTGCACACGGCGCCAATATCGTGGCCGTGATTCATGTTCCACGCGTGGCGAATGATGTCGCGATAGGCGGCGCGCACCGACTTGTCGCGCAGCGACGCGCCCTCGAGCGCGACCATCCGCTCATCGGCATCGCTCATCCAGCCGCCGATGGTCGTCGAACCGATCGGCGTGGCGGCATCGAGGCCGATGGCGGCGCCGGTCGAGGCGATGATCGTCATGCTGCCGGCGCACACATTCGCGCCGAGTGCCGCCATCTGACGCTTGGCGCGATCGCGCAGCGTGGGATGCGTCGGGTTGAGCACGGCGCAGAATCCATCCACCGCGCTCGACCACGAGAAGACGTCGCAGTGCGTGTCGACGCAGCCGGCCACGCCGAGGAGCTGATCCGGGGTCAGCGTTCCGCTGCCGCCCGCACACTGTGCTGCCCAGAACCGCGCGGTGCGCGGACAGTTCGAATGGTCCGTGCTGCAGGTCGTGAAGCTGACGTTCTGCTCACAGGCCGGGATCGAGCAGCCGGAGGTGCGGTCGGTCATCGCGAGGCTGTAGAGGCCGGCAACCGCTGCCTGAATGCACGCGCTGGTGTCGGCGAATCCGTTCGGCCCCGACCACTGGTACGCGAAGTTGCCCGCCGGACCGCACAGCTGAAGGCTGGTCCCGACGCAACCGCTGGTCGACCCCGTGATCGAGCACGAGGCGGTCGCGGCGTCGGCGACGGTGTGATCGCAGGGTCCGTACGTGAATCCGGTGTCGTAGTCGCGGATCGTCAGCGAATAGGTGCCGGCCGTGGTGACGGTGATGCAGGGATCGTTCGTCACCAGCGTGAATCCGTTCGGCCCCGACCAGGAATACTGATAGACGCCCTCGGTCGAGCCGCAGAGCTGCGCGGATCCGCCCGCGCACATGACGTCGGGCCCGCTGATGGTGCACTGCGCGCGGGCCAGAGCCGCGGCGAGCATGAGGAAGAGTGTCAGACCGGCCGCGGACGCGAAACGCGACGTCGCACGGCGGGTGAATCGCGGCGAGACGGAGTGCATGACCACCTCCACGGCACATGTGCCGCCGGGGCATGCCGTCGTCGGCGTTCGAGTCGCCGGTCGCTCGGCGCCCCCGGAAGAGGACGCGCGGCTCCCTGCCGCTGATGTGGCTCGCGCGAGGTGCGCGGGCCGGTGCTCATGAGCGCTGCAGCCCACGAAGCACCTGACATCAGTGAAAGAAAGGGGCCAATCGCGGCGGCGGAGGCCAGGAATGCTCGCCCCGATCTGGAACGCTGATGCGTTTCGCTCGAACCGCCGCCCGTGTTGGTGAAAGGTCCGCAGGTGGGTGGATCGACGCGCGGCTGAAACCTCAGATCGCAATGCGGGAGAACGCGCGCGTGCGGCGCCGCGGGATTTCGCTCAGCGATATCGGGTGGTGAAAAAGGCTCGCGGTGTCACGGATGAGTGCGGACGAACGTCGCGGCTCGTGCGCGAACCGCGGCGCGGGATGCGATCCGCAACGCCGTGACGCGCTCGCGAGACCAATCCTTGACGGCCCGCCGGCCTCGATTGGCGCTGGCTCTCGAATGGCACGTCCTCGAATGACGATTCACTCCCGCGAGCCTGAAGTGCGGCTCCTCGCCTGCCGATACACCGCTTCCGCACCCCGAGTCCACCCCAAGTTCCGGCAACCCTGGAGGCTTCATGCTGCGCTGCAGGTCATCGATCATCGTGTTCGCATCTCTGGTTGGAATGCTGCTTCGTTCCGGCATCGCATCGGCCGACGACATGCAGGCTCAGGCTCCGCAGACCGCGCCGGCGCGGCCCGCGGAATCCATGGCGACGAAGGCACCGGACTTCCCCTTCGCGACGACGCCGTTCGGTTGGCGTCATCTTCATGATCTCTGCTCGGAGTCCGCGCTGCTCCTGGTCTTCAATCCGAGCGACGACGATCTCGTGCTCCTCGAGCGAAGCCGAGCCGCGCTGACGTCGCGTGACCTCGCGCCGATGGCCGTGGTTCGGCAGGACGATGGCGATGCCTGGCGAACGCTGGGGCGGCTCGGGCTTTCCTACGGCCTGCTCTCGGATCCGGCCGGTGTGGTGCAGGAGGACTTTGGTCTGGGCGCCGCGGGTGGCCCGCGAGATGCGTCGGTGTGGCTGGTCATCGATCGATCGGAGCGCATTCGGATCGTCCGGCGCGGCACGCTCGTCGCCGGCTTCGAGGCCGAGGCGGTGAATTCGCTGGCCGGTGATTCGGACGCCACCGCCGCCGATCCCACACGATAGCGCGAGGGAGGTACGCGGCGCCGCGCCGACTACGTGCCGAACTTGCCCGCCATCACCACCGGACCGGTCGGCTTGTCGTTGTAGGGCGAGCCACCGGCGGGCTCGAGTGACACGGCGAATCCGGCGAGCAGGCCGGGATCGCCGGCATCCGCGACCTCGACGATCGCGCGCCCGGTCGAATCCGGCTTGATCACCCCGAGGCTCGCGACCCCGGCGCCGCGCAGGGCCCAGAGCTGGTAGTCACGCCCGCTCGGCGCGGTGAAGTTCTCGAACACGATCACCGCGCTGCGAGTCTTCGGGTCGTAGGTGGCGCGCGCGCGCAGCTCCTTCACTCCAGCGGGAGTGATCTGCATCTCGGCGACCCTCGCCCCGGGAGCGCTCAGCACCGCGATCAGCGAACGATCCGCCTCGAGCTTCCGCCGCGCGTCGCTCAGCGATCGCGACACCGCGGCGAGCTCGGACCGCAGCGAGTCGGCCTGATTCCACAGCATCGCGGTCGCGATCGCCAGGAACACCGCGGCCGCGGCCCAGGTCCACGCGACCCACGCCGTGCGCCGGGGCTTCAGCTCGAGGACCCGTGCGCGATCGGCTCCCGTGTCGCCACGCCCCGCGCCCTCCGCCTTCACCGCGCTCAGCACGCGGGCGCGCAGCGCGGGCGTCGGCTGCGCATCCGGCGCCGAACGCGCCAGCTGAACCACGCTGTCCGAGAAGTCGGCGAGCGCCGCCTCACATTCTGCGCAGCCTTCGGCAAGATGCGCTTCGAGCCGGCGCCGATCGGCGTCGTCGAGCGCACCCAGCGCGTATCCCGCGCAGAGATCGAGATACTCGTCGCGATGCTCGCTCATGCCCATTCCTCGCGAGGAAGCAGCTCCTTTAGACGCGTGAGACCCTGCCGGGTCCACGACTTCACCGTGCCGAGCGGGGCCGACAGCCGTTCCGCGATTTCGCTCTGTGACAATCCTTCGAAGTAGGCGATCTCCAGCACCTGCCGCTGCTGGGGCTGCAGCGTCGACAGCGCGGAGCGCACGCGCTCGCCGACCTGTGCGCTCGCCGCCACCGCCGAGGGATTCGCGGGTGGCACCGACTCCGTTGGATCCACCTTCGACTCCGCGTTCCGTCGCGAGGCCAGACTGCGGTAGCGATCGAGCGCGCGGCTTCGCGTCACCGTCAGCAGCCACGCGGCCACTGAGCCGCGCCGCGGATCGTAGGTCGCCGATCGCTTCCACACCTGGAGCCACACGTCCTGCAAGGCATCCTCGGCGTCCGCCGTGCTGCGCAGAATCCGTCGCGCCACCGGATAGAGCAGCGGCGTGTAGCGGTCGTAGAGCTCGGCGAGCGCCTGCGCGTCTCCGGCCTCGAGCCGGAGCAGACAGCGCAGATCGTCGGTCTGACCCTTCATGCCGCTCCGTCCTCAGGGCGAACGCGTTTCATAGGGGACTACGGTCCTCGGACACGGTTGGACGAGGGCGTGAAGCTAGCCGCCCCGAGGCTGGCGGCACAAGCCCTGTAGGATTCGCGGGTTCGGGCGCGGGGCGGCACCCGGCCCGGGGCTGAAGGCATGTAGAATGCCCGCCGCATGACCACGAGCCCCGGCCGTCTCCCGAAATGGATCATGGGCCAGCGCCTCGAGCTGCTCGCGGTGGTCGCCCTGCTCGCCCTGGCCGCGGCGCTGCGCCTCGCCGAAGCGACGCGGGTGCCGATGTGGTTCGACGAGATCTACACGCTGCGGACCGCCCGCTTCGGTCCCGCCGGCATCCTCCACGCGCTGCGCGCCGACGTTCATCCTCCGCTGCACGAGTTGATCGTCTGGATGTGGTGGCGCCTGGTCGGCGACTCCGAGCTCCGGCTCCGCGCGCTGTCGGTGATCTTCGGTGTCGCGACCGTGGGCGTGGTTTACGCGGCGACGCGCGACTTCTTCGGGCGCGCCGCGGCGTTGCTGGCCGCGCTGCTCCTCACGCTCCATCGAGTGCACGTCTATCACTCGCAGGAGCTTCGCGCCTACGCCATGCTCTGGCTGCTCTACTACCTTGCGGCCTGGGCGGCGTGGCGCTTCGTCCGCGACGGTCGCAGGGGCGCGGCGGTCGGGTACGTGCTCGCCGGCGCCGCGGCGCTCTATACGCACTATCAGGCGATTCTGTTCCTCGCGCTGACCGCGCTCTGGGGTGCGATCGCGCTGCTGGTGCCGCCGCGAGATGCGGCCGGCCCCGATCCACACGGCCCTCGAGGGCGCCGGCTGATCACGTGGGCCGGACTTCACCTCGCGATCGCGGCGCTGTTCCTCCCGCAGGTGCCGACGCTGCTGATCCAGATCCGGCGGAATCAGGAATCGCACTGGATCCAGCCGCCGCACTTCGACAACATCACGCACCTGCTGCAGAGCTACGCGTTCGGCTACAAGGTGCTGATGCTGCCGGCGCTCGCTCTGGTCGTGCTGCCGCTCTTCCTCCGCCCCGAGCGGCGCGCCGCGTCGTTGCTCTGGACCTGCACCCTCCCGGTGATCGTGTTCTCGTATATCACCACTCAGCACGGCGCGCATCTTTTCACCGAGCGCTACATGCAGTTCGTGCTGCCGGCGTGGTGCATACTCCTCGCCGCCGGGATCATCGGGATTCGCTGGCAATGGTTCGCGGCCGTGCTCGGGATCGGTTTCGCCGCTCTGGCCGCGCGATCCCTGACCCTGCATCAGCCGTTCGAGGAAAGCCGCGAGTTGGCCCTCGCCGACCAGTACGTCGCCGCACGCGCCCGCCCCGGCGACATCATTCTGACCGCCGACACGCACAGCCTGCTCTTCTTCGTCGAGCACGAGCCAAGGCTTGCGCGATACCGGCTGCTGCTGGTCGGAGGCCCGCTGCCCTACTACGAAGGAACCGCGGTCATTCCTGATTCGCTGGTATGGAAGAACGACGACTTCGTGCGGTGGCGCGCGGCGGGCGGGCGCTGGTACGGAGTGCGCACACACCACGGCGGCGTCGATTCACGGCCGGCGCTCGACAGCCTGCGTGCGCACGCGGCGGCGATCCGCCACCTCGGCCCGCTGGTGATCGTGGTCGAGGGTCAGACCGATACGATTGCGGCGCCGCGCTGAGTTCGTCGCGGCGCGCGACCGCCGCGATCATTCATCGGCTGCGCTGCGCTGGGCGATGCCGGGCGCGCCGATCAGCGCGCCCAGCCCATCCAGCGGAACAACGCGTGAACCGCCGCGACGAAGGCGCCGAATCCGAACGCCCATAGGATCCGCCTGCCGGTCCGCTCGTTGTCGCGATGCGTCGTCAGAGGCTGAACGAGGCCGATCGCCGCGATCATGACGGGCACGAGCAGCTGCCGCGTCACCAACCACCAGAACCCCGCCGACGCGATCGCGGCGGCGGCGGCGATCGCGTACTGGCCCGCGGAGATCATCCGATGCGATCGAAGCTGCGCGGTGACGTCTCCGGTTCCGAATCCCATCGCGCCTCCACTCCTAACGCGCGATCACGACACGCGCCACTTCGGGCTTCGCGGCCGCACCGCGCGCCCGGCTGACGACGAAGTACACCCCCGCCGCGGCGGGGCGGCCACTGAGATCGGTCCGGTCCCATCGTGCTTCGGCCGGGGCATCGGCGGGCTGTGCGTCGCCGAGATCCTTGACCAGGCGGCCCTGCACGTCCAGGACCCGAATCGACCGCGATCCGCGCACCGCGAACCCGCTCGCCTTCTGGCGCGTTGCCGGAGGCCGCGTCATGAGCCCATCCGGCGGGGCCTCGATCGCGATATGGCCGCAGCCACAGGTGTCGGGCGGGCTCAGCCAGAAGTTCTGGGCGTTGAAGGTCATTCCAACGACCGCGCCGAACACGATACCCGCGCCTCCGCCCCCGACACCGAAGAGCACGCCCTCGATCTCGCCATTCAGGACTGTCCTTGCTTCCGCGTTGTAGAGGGCGAGCGCCCCGGCCGACATCGACGCCACTCCGCGAAACTCACCAATCCCCTCGCGCGCCGAATACTTGAAGACGAAGTCCTCGTCGCTGGGATCGGGCAGGGCGCCGGTTCCGTCCCCGCTGGTGGGGACAATGATCAGCGGGCAGACGATGCTCGGGTCGGCCGGCACGACGATCCCTGCCGAGTCGGTGACCGCTCCGCCGAACACCTGAGTCGCCGGGACGTCGACCCCATCGATCGAGATCGCGCGCGTGATGACGCCGACATAGACCTGCTCCTGATCGGCCGGCACGCCCGGTCGTTGAAACGCCAGCACGGCGTTGGCGTAGCCGCGACGAGCGATCGCGTAATCGAGGTCGGCGCGACGCACGTAGCCGCGGCCGGCAAACTCGCTGATCGCGGGCTGCACCACGGCGAGATTGCGCGCGGCGCCGAGCACGCGCGCCATGCCGATGTTGTCGCCGTAGGGCAGACTTTGCGTGCCGCCTCCCCACGCATCGCGGATCGACGGCGCGAGAATGCCGATGCCACCGCCCTGGCGGGCCCGGTCGTCGTCGGATTCGGGATCCATCGACGTCGCACGGGCGACGACCGACAACGCCGCGGACACCATGACGACCAGGGTGACGACCGCGACGATCAACTGTGGACGGTACGGTGCGGGGGACAGGGAGAGTCCGGGGCAGCGGCTGAGGCTCATGGCGCTTCCTTCGCGGGGCGCTGAGGAGGACCAGCGTGCGGGGTCTCGGCCGGGAGCAGGGCACGCCGCATGCCACGGCCGCGCAAGCCTTCGCGCCGTACGGCCTCATCCGCACGCCATGGCCGCGCGGGCTCTCGCGCCGGCGGCGTTCACGCGCCACTTGCGCCGCGCCGGCCGGCGCGGCATCATCCGCCCGTCCGCACATGGCGCGGACTCGACGTTAGGGGTGGTCGGCGAAACATCGCCGACCTGAGAGCACACCCTTCGAACCTGAACTGGTTAACACCAGCGTAGGGAAACGGCCGAGACAAGCGAGCTCTCCGATTGCCACGCCGTCCCTTCGCGGACGGCTTTTTCGTCTCGCGCGATTCTCGCGTGCCGCGACGACGGAGCCCTGCCGCACGGGCGGGAGATGTTCAGCAGCAACGCGCTCGACTGGGCGCTGCTCGTTCTCTATTTCGGATTCCTGGCCGCGGTCTGGCTGCGGCGGCTCGGGCGTTCGTCGGCGGCGATCGACTATCTCGTCGCCGGCCGGCGCGTCACGCTGCCCGCGTTCGTCGCCACGCTGGTCGTCACGTGGTACGGCGGCATTCTCGGCGTCGGCGAATATTCGTGGCGCTACGGCGTCTCCAACTGGCTGGTCTTCGGCGTGCCCTACTACATCGGCGCGCTGCTGTTCGCCATCCTGTTCGCGCGGCGCGCGCGCGAGGAAGCGCTCTACACGCTGCCCGACCTGCTCGACAAGAGCTACGGGCGCGGGCCGGCGCTGATGGGGGCGCTGTCGATCTTCGCCGTCTCCGCCCCCGCCGCCTACGTGCTGATGCTGGGCACGCTGTTCGCGTCGATGTTCCGCCTGCCGCTGGTGCCGTGCGTGATCGCGGCGTCACTGTTCTCGGTGTTCTACATCTATAACGGCGGCCTGAGGAGCGTCGTCTTCACCGATCAGGTGCAGTTCGTCCTCATGTACGTCGGCTTCTTCATCATCGTCGGCTTTCTCGTCGCGCAGCACGGCGGGCTCGGGTTCCTCACCACGCATCTGCCTCGTGACCACTTCGCCTGGAACGGCGGTCTGCCGGCGGCGTCGATCCTGGTCTGGTACCTGATCGCGCTCTCGACCCTGGTCGATCCCGGCTTCTGGCAGCGCGCCTACGCCGCACGCGATCCCCAGGTGGCGCGGCGCGGCGTCCTGATCTCGATCGGGTGCTGGATCGTGTTCGACTTCCTCTCCACCACCACCGGACTCTACGCGCGCGCGGTGCTGCCGCATCTCGCGAATCCGGTCTTCGCGTTCCCCGAGCTGGCGCGGGTCACGCTGCCGCCGGTGGCGCTCGGGCTCTTCTACCTCGCCATGATCGCGACGGTGATGAGCACGATCGATTCCTACGGCTTCATCGCCGCGACCACGCTCGGGCGCGACGTGTTCTGGCGATTGCGCGGCGAGCCCGGCGAGGAGCGCCTGACCCGCGACTCGCAGCTCGGGCTCTGGATCGCCGCCGCGTTCGCGACGCTGCTCGCGATCACCGAGCAGAGCGTGATCGATCTCTGGCACGACCTCGGCTCGATCACCACGCCGACGCTGCTGATGCCGGTCATGACCGCGATGCTTCGGCGCGGTCGCCTCGGCTCGCGATTCACGCTGGTGGCGATGATCGTTCCCTTCGCGACGTCCCTGCTGTGGGTGCTGGAGCGACGCATGACCCACGGCGGCGCGACGCGCTGGCCGTGGTCGATCGAGCCGATTTACGCCGGACTTCTCGCCTCGCTGCTCGTCTACGCGGCGGGCTGGGCCTTTCAACGGAGGAACGCGACATGATGATGACGCTTGCCTTGATCGCCGCGCTGGCGGCGAGTGATTCGGTGACCGCGCCCGACACGCTGCGGCGCGTCGTTCCGCTGCCGGAGCTGGTGGTCTCGACCACGCGCACCGCCGCCCACGGCCCCTTCGCGCGCTCGGTGGTGGATCGCGCCGCGCTCCGTGATCTCAACACCGGCCAGGACACGCCGATGGCGCTGGCGACGCTGCCCGGCGCCTACGCCTACTCCGACGCCGGCAACGGCATCGGCTACAGCTATCTTTCGCTGCGCGGCTTTCCGCAGCGCCGGATCAGCGTCCTCATCAACGGCGTGCCACTCAACGATCCCGAATCGCACGAGGTCTACTGGATCGATCATCCCGATCTGCTCGCTTCGACGTCGGAGGTCGAGGTCCAGCGCGGCGTCGGCTCGGCGCTCTACGGCGCCGCCTCGCTCGGCGGCAGCGTGAATCTCGAGACCGCGCCGATGAGCGAGACGCCCTCCGCGTCGGTGGTCGGCGCGCTCGGCTCGTTCGACACCGAGCGGCTGATGCTCGAGATGAACTCCGGGCGCCTGAGCGGCGGCTGGAATCTCTACGGGCGCTACTCGCGGATCGAGACCAACGGCTATCGCGAGCAGTCGTTCAGCCATCTCTGGTCGTATGCGCTGTCGGCACGGCGGACGCTCGAGCACCAGTCGTTCCGCGTGAACCTCTACGGCGGTCCCGAGGAGACGCACCTTTCCTACCTCAGCGTTCCGGCCGCGTATCTGGATGGACTCGTGACCGGCGACCGCGATCGCGACCGGCGCTTCAATCCCCTCACCTATCCCGGCGAGCGCGACCATTTCTTCGAGCCGCACTACGAGCTGGTCCACGGCTGGTCGCCGTCGAGCCGCGTGACGTTCACGCAGACGCTGTTCTACTTCGACGGCCGTGGCTACTACGACGAGCAGCGCTTCGCGCAGAATCTCGCCGACTACCGGCTCGCGCCGTGGAAGACCACCGATTCCACGCTGGCGCCGCGCGGCTATTACGAACAGGACGGCACCGGCGCGCTGACCCAGGATGGATCGGGACGCTTCACGCTGCTGCAGAGCGACATCGTGCGGCGCCGGCAGATCGTGAATCGCCACTACGGCTGGGTGCCGCGCGCGCGCTTCGACTTCAGCGACGGCTCGTTCACCATCGGCGGTGAGATTCGGGCGCACGACGGACACCACGTCGGCGAGGTGCTGAGCGGCGGAACGCTGCCGCCCGGCACCGCGCCCGACATCGAGTACTACGACTATCACCCGCGCACGCTGGCCGCGGGCGCGTTCCTGCGCGCTGAGCGCCGGCTCGGGCACGATCTCACCGGCACCGTCGACTTCGCCTGGCGCCGCCAGTCCTACCAGATGCGCGACGACGTGTTCGATCATCTGTCGTTCGATCAGAGGTACAACTTCGGTCTGCCGCGCGTCGCGCTGTCCTTTACGCCGAGCCCGCGCGCCAGCGCGTTCGCGTCGTGGTCGTATGCCGAGCGCGAGCCCTCGTTCCAGGATCTCTACGACGGCGAGGGTGTGGGCGCGCTGCCGCTCTTCAGGTACGCCGTCCCGCCGAGCAACTTCAGCAATCCCTTGATCCGCCCCGAGCACGTCAACGACTACGAGCTGGGTGGATCGTGGGCGCTGGCGTCCGGCGATGCCGGATCCACCTCCGCCACGCTCAATCTCTTCCGCATGGACTTCCGCGACGAGCTGGTGTTCGCCGGGCAGTTCAACACCGATCTCGGCTATCCGATCCTCGGCAATGCCGCGCGTTCGGTGCATCAGGGCATGGAGGTGGCGCTGCACGGCGAGCGGGGACTCGCGCATGGCGTCCGCGCGTCACTCGAGGGCAACGCCACGCTCAGCGACAATTATTTCGTTCGCTATCGCGAGGTCTATGGCCTGACGTCGGCGGACAGCCTGAGCTACGACGGGAACAAGATCGCTCTGTTCCCGGCGGTGATGGGGAACCTGTCCGGGCGCCTGCGGGTGAGCGGCGTGACGTTGGGCGCCGACGTTCAGCACATCGGGCGGATCTACATCGACAACACGCAGAGCCTGATCAACAGCATCGGCCCGCATACCGTGCTGAATCTCTCGGCGGCGTGGCGCGCCCCGGTTGCGGGCACGAGCGGGGCGGAGTTATCGGTGCGGGTGCTCAACGCGACCAACAACTATTACGCGACCACGGGGTACATGGACTATGACGCCGCGGGCAATCTGGTCCCGCAATTCACCCCGGCGGCGCTGCGTTCGGTGCTGGGGCAGGTGCGGGTGGATTTCTAGAGTCTGGCCACACCCCGGCGACCGCCCGGCTCACTTCAGCAGTGTGATCCGCCCGCGTACTTCGTGGGTTGCCGCCGAGGCGCCGGCCAGGCGCACGCGATAGAACGCCACACCCGATGATCCGACGCGCGGGCCCTGGAGGATCCCCGAGGCCCCGGCGGTGACTTCGCGCGTGGTCCGCCACAGCAATCGGCCTCCCACGTCGAACACTTCCGCGACCAGCGTTCCACTCGCGCCAACACCATACGCCAGCTCGATCTCTCGATCGGGATTGCGCCGCGCTGCCGCCCACAGGCCCGAGGTCGGCACGACCCGCGGCACCGAGGCGGCGGCCGTCTCGGAGTCGAGCTGATCGGAGCCGCGGTCGGTATGGGGCAGACTGCCCTGGCTCGGCCTCAGCTGGTTGTCGATGTCGGTGTCGACAACCTCGTCCAGCACCGTCGGCACCCCGTTCAGAATCGTGAGGCCGTAGCTCGAGACCGGCGTGTGGAGCCCGCCACTCGCGTCGAGATGGTAGAAGTCGTGATTCAGTGCCCCCGGCGTCGCGTCCCAGTGACGCGAGATGAACGCGCCATCTTCCGTCGCGGTGGAGGGCGGGAGCAGCAGAAAGCCGCCGGTGCTGGTGCCGGCGATGGTCTGCGCCGCCACGTCGAGCTGCTCCGCGTTCGCCGCCGACGCGAACGCGGTGTTGAAGCTGGTGCGAACCCGCATGTTGGACTTCGCGCCGCTCGAGTAGGCGATCGGCTCGGGCGAGATGGCGGGCGAGTTCAAGACGACGTTGTTCCGGAGCACGAACAACGCGCTGTCCGGCCCGGCGCCGTCGCTGCGGATTCCGATCTTGCCGAAGTCGGAGAAATCGTTGTTGTAGAGATAGAGCGAGTTCTGAGGGTCGCCCATTGTCAGCACGTGGAGCGCTTCGTCGAACTCGGCCGGCATGACCGAGAAGAACCCGCAGTTTCGGATCACGACATGCGTGGGGTAGTTGATCACCATCATGTGGAGGGTCGCGCCGCCGAGCGAGGCGTTGACGTACCCGAGTCGGCACCGCTCCATCGTCAGGTCGGTGCACTGATTCAAGAACACCAGGTCCGAGAGATTCGTGATGTCGCGCAGGAAATCGAGGTCCTGGATCTTCACGCCGTTCACGGTTCCGGCGTGGAGCAGCAAGCCGTTCGGGGTCTGATTGATGATCTCGGCCCGCGCGAGAACGCCGGGCTTGGCCCGGATCGTCAGGTGATGCGAGCCATTGAGATTCGGGTCGGAGATGTCGATCATCGCGTTCCAGAAGATCGGAGTCTGCGTCAGATCGACGAAGTTCTCGGGGTCGTTGCTCTGCGAGGCGGCGTCGATCGCCTTCTGGAGATCGGGCTGCTGATTCGGAACCTCGATGGTCTTGGCGGTCGCGGGCACAAAGACGAAGAGCGCGATGCCGACGAGGAGCGCGAACGAAGAAGTGACGTTCCTGTTCATGGCGGCCCTCCGAGTGGAGTCAAATCCGTCTCAATGCGTCGATAGGAACACGCGCGGCCCGCTCACCGCATCAGCACGAATCGCTGCGTCCGCAGCTCGCCGCCCGCGTCGAGCTCGAGGAAGTAGAGCCCATCCGGCAACGCGGCTCCAGCGCGGCCCGCGGACCAGCTCAATTCGTGCGGACCCGCCGACATCTCCTGATCCGCGAGGGCTCGCACCACACGGCCGCCAACGTCAAGGATGTTCACGCGGACGCGCATGTCGCGCGGCAGCGCGATCCGGTACATCATCGAGTGCGAGACTGGATCAGGGGCCGGCGCGCTGAGCTGGAGCGCGCTTCGTCCCGGCCCGTCGACTCCGGCCGTCGTGCTCACCGTGGCGCCGGCCCCGGCGTTGTTTGTGAAGACCGCCGCGCCGGGGGTCAGCGCGTAGTCGGCGGCATTGTTGGTGCTTGGGGCGGTCGCGGCATTCTGGAAGAGAAGTGCTTGTGCCGAAGTCGAGGGCAAGCTTCCCGGGAATGGCGGATTGAAATTGCCGTCGACGTCGTTGGTGGTGAGTCCGTTGCCGGATCCGGTGTAGCCGGCGCCGCCCCAGCTCAAACGCCACAGGACGAAGCCGGTGTCGGTCTCATAGGTCAGAGAGCCCGCCGCGAGGTACGAGGCCGGGATCGGATTGGTGAGGATGAAGTCCGGCGTCAGAGCCGTGGCCGTTGCATTGGCGAATGCGGATGTGGCGGCCAGCACACGATCGCCGAGGTTGCCGCTCGCGACGTCGGTGGTGAAGTCGATCAGCAGAATCGGATTGGCGCCGGCGGCGTCGCTGACTCTCAGCCGACCCTGGCTGACGAAGTTCTGGCCCGTGGCTCGCATGCGCAATTGAATCGCCTGGGCGCTGGTATTGCCGTTGACACCGCCGATGACCTGCTCGATCTGCATCTCGTGAAACGTGGCCTCCGCGGGCCGCGCCATGAACGAAGCGAACGCCGCGCCGACGAGGATCAAAGCCCTGGATCGCATCAAAGTCTCCTTCGCGGCCTCAGCGGGTCACGACGACGGCACGGCGAGCCCGCGTTCCACCCCCGGTTTCGAGCAGCAGCCAGTAGACTCCGGCTCGCAGTCGCGCGACCGGCGTCCAGCGTACCTTCGCGCGCGTTCCACTGCCGGTGCCGGCGGCGATCGAGGCGACGCGCCGACCGGCGAGATCGACCACCTCGAGCGTCCAGCGCTCGCCCATTGCGGGCGTGAACGCGACGTCGATCGGCCCACGCGCGGGATTCGGCGACACGGCGAAGTCGAGCCCGGCGCTCAGTGATGTACCCGGCAGGGACGCGGTCGCCGCCACGAACCACGGCCGCGTCGACGCGTCGGTGCGAAAGAATACATCGAGGCTGTCGGCGATGAAGGTCCGCGCGCTGTCGGCCGGATGCGTGCCGTCGCTCTGGAACTCGCTGCAGCGCCAGATCAGTCCATCGGTCTTGCGCCCGACCAGCCCATCGGCCCACAGATACGGCCCCCACGACAGCCACGGTGCGTGCACGGCGCCCTGGTTGATATCGAAGTTGAGGCTGTCGACGCCCGCGATCTGCGCGCCCACGAGCTGCTGCACCGCGAAGCCGGATTCGTAGGCATAGGGCTCGGGATTCAACGTCGATGACGCATAGCCGGCGTAGATGCGGCTCGTCAGGTAGGTGAGCTTCACGTTGGGCAGCAGCGTCCTGATGTTGCGCACCAGCGTGCCGAGATTCTCGAGCAGTGTGTCGGTCGCGGCGGGAAACCCGCCGGTCGGATCGGCGTCGGCCTCCTTGATCCACACCGCCTGCGCCTGGAGCGGCGACGAGCCGTGGCCGCGCAGCCGCGTCACCACCGTGTCCCAGTATGCCGCGGAGAGGCTCGTGATGCGGTCGGCGGATTGCCCGCCGAGCGCGCAGTCGATCACGTACACCCGCGGGTTCTTCACCGGGTCCGCGTTGGCGACGCTGACGAAGCGGCTGAACTCCAGTGTGCAGTTGCTCATGCCGATCGAGATCAGGACGATGCGGCCTGTCGCGGACGGATTGCCGAGCGTGTCGAGCGGCACGAGCGAGTTCGCGATCGCGATGCCGGCGGAGTCGTGATGGAACGGCCGGTGATTGCTGCCGCCCGGGTAGAGCCCGCCCTCGAGGCCGTGATACGTGCCGGTGCCGAGGTCGGTGAGCGGGATGAGCCCGGTCGATGTGCCGGCGCAATTGCTGGCGCGGGCCGTTGTGTTGATCAGAGTGGCGGCGAGACACGCAAGCGCAATCAGGGCGAGCCTGATCGACGCGCCGCGGCCGGGCGGTGTGCGCGATTCCATGGGAAGCCTCGCGAAGTGAGAGTTTCGCGGTGCCGGGCGGAGCGATTGTAGGCTTGCGGCCACCGGGATTCCACGGGTCGGTTGCGGCGGTACCGGTTTAGGAACCAGTACCGTCGCGGCCTTCAACGGCCCCCTAGGCGGTCCAGATCGGCCGCACGAGCCACCTCGTTGATGATCGAGTTACCTACTATTTTGAACTTCAGTCATTTATGACTACTGTCATATTATTGTGTCGATGGCCGAGTCACGTCTTGCCCGCAAGAAGCTCGAGACTCGCGATCGGATCCTGCGCGAGGCGGCCAAGCTGTTCGATAAGAAAGGGTTCGTCGCCGCCACCGTCGACGAGATCGTGGTCCTGGCCGACGTCTCGAAGGGCACGTTCTTCAACTACTTCAAGCGCAAGGACGACCTGCTCCTCACAGTTGTCGACCAGAGGCAGGCGCTGGCGGAAGCCTCCGCGGCCGAGATCCTGAGCCTGGCAATCCCGGTTCGCGACCAGCTCATGTCGATCTTCTCGGAAGCGGCGCATGCCTGGGAGGAAGACCGGGAATGGTCGCGACACGTGCTCGAGGGCCTCGGCGGTGGCGCGCTCGCCGGCCGCACTCGATCCTGGGCCGCATGGGTTCGGCGCTGCATCGAGCGTGGGCAGAAGAGCGGCGAGTTTCGCTCCGGCGTCGATCCCGAACGAACCGCCGCGCTGTTCCTCGCGATCTACCACGACACGCTCGCGCGCTGGGGCGGCCGCGCCGAGATCGAGCTTCAGGCCGAGCTGCGTGAGCAGCTGGCCCTGGTATTGGACGGCGTCGCTACCAGTTGATCGGCGCGCCGATCGGGACGCCGGCCATGAGCACGACAACCAGAGCGAACCCGAGAACCGGGGTCATCGCAGGATCTTCCGTGTCAGCGCGGTGAGCGGCAGACGCGTATCGCGCGGATCAATGAAGCGTGCATCGTCGCGACGCGCCCTCGAGGCGCCCAGGGCCGCGACTTTCCCGCGCCACACTTCGACCTCGATCGCGCGATGGGTGATGCGATGGCGAATCAGGGCTTCGCTCTTCTCGAGCTTCGTCCGCACGCCCAGCGCGCGCAGCGCCGAGCCGAGCTTCTTCTCCGCCAGCTCGCCCTCCCCGAGCTCGACGCCCGGTGGTTCCCAGAGGCCCTCCAGCAACGCACCGCGACGTTGAATCATGAGCACGCCCCCGCGGCGCTCGATCAGCGCCACCGCGCGGCGCACGCGAACGGTCGCCGGCCGCGTCGACGACGCGGGGTAATCCTCGGGCCGCCGCAGCTCACGCGCCCTGCACGCCCGTCGCAGCGGGCATTCCTCGCATCGCGGCGCCCGCGGCGTGCACACGGTCGCGCCCAGCTCCATCAGCGCCTGATTCCAATCGCCCGGCGAGCGGGCCGGCACCATCGATTCCGCCACCGCCCACAGCTGCCGCGCCCCGCGCGGATCGCGCACCGACACATCGAGCGCGAACACTCGTGCGAGCACCCGCGCCACGTTTCCATCCAGCACCGCGAGCGGCGCGCCGAACGCGATCGACGTCACCGCGGCGCGGGTATAGCGCCCGACCCCGGGCAGACCACCGAAAGCCTCCGGCTCGCGGGGCACACGGCCGCCATGCTCCCGCGCCACGACGCGCGCCGCGCTGTGGAGATTGCGCGCGCGGCGGTAGTAGCCGAGGCCCGCCCACGCCGCCAGCACGTCGCTCTCACGGGCGCGTGCGAACGAAGCGGGCGTCGGAAAACGACGCATGAATCTCAGGTAGAATGGAAGCGCCGTGGCGACCTGAGTCTGCTGGAGCATGACTTCCGAGACCCAGATCGCCCACGGGTCGCGGGTCCGGCGCCATGGAAGATCGCGCGCGTTCTGCCGATACCACCGCAGCAACGAGGCGCGCCGCCGTACATCCAACCGAGGCCGAAGGAGCTCAGAGTTCATGGGGACACGCGAAGCGGCCCGGGCCGAGTTCGAGCGCATGGTTCAGCAGCCGGAGCCGATGCTCGAGCTTGCCCACGCCGCGCTCCTCATCGCCGCCGAGAACGACCCGCAGGTCGACGTCAATGCGGAGCTTCAATGCATCGAGGGTTGGGCGGCCGAGCTGAAGTCGCGGCTCGATCCCTCGTGGAACAACCTGCAGAAGCTCGCGCGCCTTCGCAGCTTTCTGTTCGAGGAGCTCGGCTTCGCCGGCGACGGCAAGGACTACTTCAGCCCGCTCAACTCGCTGCTTCACGAAGTCATCCACCGGCGCAAGGGCATTCCACTCACGCTCGGCATCATCATGATGGAGCTGGGCTGGAGGATCGGCATGCCATTCGAGGGCGTGGGATTTCCGGGTCATTTCCTGGTGCGGCTGGCCGGCGAGCCCGGCGATCTCCTGCTCGATCCGTTCCAGCACGGCACGTCGGTCCATGAAGAAGATTGCCGGCGCATGCTGAACGAGATCACCAAGGGCGCGGTCGAGTTCAGCCCGCGCTTGATCGAATCGGTGGACAAGCGCCAGATGATCGTGCGCCTGCTGCACAATCTCAAGTCGTCATACGTGCGCCGTGGCGAGGACGAGGGAGCGCTCGGTGCGGTCGAGCGGCTGCTGATCCTCGAGCCGCACGATCCGACGCAGACCCGCGACCGCGGCCTGCTGCTCTATCGCATGCAGCGCTACTCGGCCGCATTGGAGTCGCTGCGCACCTACCTCGATGGGGCCGGCGACGTGCCGGATCGCGAGGACATCGAGCGCACCGCCGCGGCGATCAAGCTCAAACTCTCGACCCTGAACTGAGGTCCACAGAGCGTCCCGAACGTGCCGGCCTCCGCTTTCCCTTCCCCACGTTTCCTGAAGTATCTTCGTCGGTCCGCGCGCTCCGAACCATCCCGAGGCACTCGTGATCGGCGTCCGACTCGACAATCGATATGAGCTGGTCGAGCTGATCGGCCGCGGCGCGTATGGCGCCGTCTACCGCGCGCACGACGACACCCTGGACCGCGACGTCGCGGTCAAGATCCTCACCGCGCCGGCGCTCGATGCCGAGGCCCGCGACCGCATGCTGCGTGAGGCGCGCGCGGCCGCCGCGCTCAATCATCCGGGCGTGGTCGCGATCTACGACACCGGCGAGGATCAGGGCCGGCCGTTCCTGGTGATGGAGCTGATCGACGGCAAGAACCTGCGCGAGACCGCGTCGCTGGCGCTGCCCGAGCTGCGCGACGTCGCGATCCAGATCTGCGACGCGCTGGCACACGCGCATGCCAACGGCATCGTGCACCGCGATCTCAAGCCCGAGAACGTGCTGATCGCCGAAGGCCCGACGGTGAAGCTCGCGGACCTCGGCATCGCCTATTCGGCGCGTGGGACTCGGCTGACGAGCGACGGCACCATCCTCGGCACCGCCGCCTATCTGGCGCCCGAGCAGGCGATGGGCCTCGACGTCGACGGCCGCGCCGATCTCTACGCGCTCGGCGTCATGCTCTACGAGCGGCTGGCGGGGCGCCTGCCGTTCGAGGGAGACGATCCGCTCACTGTGATCTCGCAGCATCTGCACGCGCCGGTGGTGCCGCCGCGCACCTATCGCCCGGATCTTCCGCCGGGGCTCGAAGCGATCATCCTGCGCCTGCTCGCGAAGTCTCCCGCCGACCGCTTCGCCAATGCCGGGGAGACCGCCGCGGCGCTGGCGGACGCCACCCTCGATCCGGCCAGCGAGGGCGCCGACAGCAGCGCGACTGCCGATCGCCTGCTGGTGCTCGATCAGCTCGCGCGCGGGCGCCTGATCGGCCGCCGCGGCGAGATCCAGCAATTGCGCGAGCTGTGGCAGCGCGCGCGGCGCGGTCAGGGACACCTGGCGCTGATCTCGGGCGAGCCCGGCGTCGGCAAGACTCGCCTCGCGCACGAGGCGATCGTCTACGCGCAACTGAACGGCGCCACGGTGCTGCGCGGCGGCAGCTACGAATACGAGGCGACCACGCCCTACCTGCCGTTCGTCGAGGCGATGCGCGGCTGGGTGCGCGATCAGCCGATCGCGACTCTGCGCGAGCGCGTCGGTGATGGCGCGGCCGAGCTGGCGCGTTTCGCGCCCCAGATCGAGGCCACGCTCGGCCCGCTGCCGGTGAATCCGGTGCTTCCACCACACGAGGACCGGCTGCGGCTCTTCGATCATGTCGCGCGTTTCTTCCGCTCGCTCGCGGCCGACGGCGGACTGCTGCTCTTCCTCGACGATCTGCACTGGGCCGATCACGGCACGCTCGCGCTGCTCCACTACCTGATGCGTGATCTCAGGGAGGCGCCGTGGCTGGCGGTCGCGACCTATCGCGAGGTCGAGCTCGGGCGCGATCATCCGCTGGCGTCGTCGCTGGTCGAGTGGAATCGCGAGCGACTGGCGACGCGCGTGTCGCTCGGACGTTTCGGTCTGCCCGAGACCAGCGCCATGCTCGCGACGCTGTTCGGTCAGGAGACGGTATCGCCGGACTTCGCGGCGGTGATCCACCGCGAGACCGAAGGCAATCCGTTCTTCATCGAGGAGGTGGTGAAGGCGCTGATCGAGCAGGGCCAGATCTATCGCGAAGGCGGCGCATGGCAGCGCCAGCGCGTCGACGACCTGCTGATTCCGCAGAGCATCAAGTCGGCGATCGGCCACCGCCTCGAGCGCCTGACGCCGGCCTGCCTCGACGTGCTGCACGCGGCGGCCGCGCTCGGCAAGACGCTCGCCTTCAGCGAGCTCGCGGCCAGTGTCGGCGGCAGCGAGGACGCGCTGCTCGATGCGCTGGACGAGGCCTGCGCGGCGCAGCTCATGCGCGCCGATCCGGGCGAGCGCTTCGCGTTCACCCACGACAAGATCCGTGAAGTGCTCTACGAGGAGCAGAACCCGATCCGCCGCCGCCGTCAGCACCAGAAGATCGGCGAGGCGCTCGAGCGACTTTACAAGGACGAGATCGAGGAGCACGCCCCCGACCTGGCCTTCCACTTCACCGAGGGCGGCCATCTCGAGAAGGGCCTCGACTACTCGCTGCGTGCAGCCCGGCGCGCCATGAAGATGGTGGCGACCGATGAAGCGCTCGGACACCTGAGGCGCGCGCGCGATTCGGCCGAGGCACTCGAAGATCGTGAGCGCCTGATGGAGATCGACGAAAGCATTGGCGATCTCTATGGCATGCGCGGCGAGTTCGGACTCGGCATTCAGGCCTACGAGCGCGTGCTGGCGGCGAAGCCCGATCCGGCCCGCCGCGCGATCATCCTCGGTCAGATCGGCGAGCTCTACACGCAGTGGAGCGATCCGCGCGCGATGGAATACCTCAACGCGGCGCTCGAGGCGCTCGACCCGGCGACGCAGCCGGCGCCACGCGCCAAGGCGTTGGCGATGATCGGACGCCACTACCATTATCGCGCCGAGCACCGGAAATCGATCGAGTACTACGAGCAGGCGCGAGCGCTGGCCGAGCCGATCGACGATCCCATGGCGCTCTGCTTCATCTATGCGTATCTCGCCGGGGCCTATCAGCACATGGCGAAGTTCCCCCAGAGCATGGAATGGGCGCAGCGCTGCATCGCGCTCGGGGAGCGGCACCAGAACGCGCTGATCACCTCGTTTGGAAATGAATTCATGGCCGAGGATCTCGGAATCATCTCGCGCCTCGACGAGTCGATGGGGTACGTGAAGAAGAACATCGAGCTCGCGCGACGGATCGGATCGCTGGACCGCATGGCGTGGACCGCCCTGCCCGCGGCCTTCGCGCACTACATGCGCGGCGATCTGGACAAGGCCCTGGCCGAGTCCGATCGCGGCATCGAGCTGATGGAACGGATTTCCGACGTGCGTGGCTCCGTCTTCCCGCATCGCATGCGCGCGACCGTCCTGCTCGACATGGCACGCAATGATGAGGCGAAGGCGGAGGCGGAGCTGACCTACGAGCTCGGCAAGCGGGTCGCTCAACACATGCTCGTGAGTGAGGGACGCAGCGCGCTCGGCTACTGGAAACTCTACGGCGGCGACGATCCCGCCGGAGCGGCGGCGCTCGGACGCGAGACCGAGGACGCCTGTGCGCGGAGCGACAATCGCAACGCGCTGATCAACATGTACCCCTGGTACCCGGAAGCCCTGATCGCCGCCGGAATGCCCGACGAGGCCGAGCGCGCCGCGGCGAGCGCGATCGCGCTGTCGGAAGAGTGCGCGGATCGCGTGCGTGCCAGCATTGCCCGGCGCCACGCCGCGGCGGCCGCGGCGGCGAAAGGCGACGCGGCGCGTGCGAAGGAACTGATCGAGCGCGCGGTCAAGGATCTCGAGTCGACGGACGCGAAGCTCGAGCTGGCGCGGGCGCTGGCGACGCGCTCCGAGTTGCGCCGTGCCGCCGGTGACGAGGCGGGCGCGGGGAAAGATCGCGCCAAGGCGAAGGATCTGTTCGAACGCTGCGGCGCGGTCCGCGAGCTCACGGAATTGCGTTCGACTGCCGAGCGAACCTAGAGCAGTTTCAGCGCCACGACGGTGATGTCGTCCTCGGGCGGTGCGCCCGCGGTGAATTCCTCGACCGCCGTGAGCAGCGCATCGATCGCCTGCTCCGGCTGCTTGCCGCGCTGGCCGCTGAGCAGCTCGAGAATTCGCCACTCGGCGAAGTCCTCGCCATGAGGATCTAGCGCCTCGCTCACGCCATCGGTGAATAGAAAGATCCCATCGCCCGGGCTCAGCCGGATCTCTTCGTCCACGATGCCGGACTGGTCCCAGACGCCGAGTGGAAGTCCGCCCTGGTCGAGACGGATCGCCGGGCCGTCGCCGCGCGTGACGATCGCGCGTGGATGGCCTGCGTTCGCGATCCGTACGGCACCGTGCGAATCCACGATGCCGAGAATCGCGGTGACGAAGCGCGAGTCCGGCATGCGCCGACGCAGGGCGTCGTTCACGCGTCCGAGGATCACTGATGGGGACTCGTGTTGCGACGTGAAGGCCGCCAGCATGCCCTGGATCGCGGCGGCCAGAATGGCGGCGGGCGGCCCCTTCCCCATCACGTCGCCAATGACGAACGCCAGCTTGCCGTCGCCGACCTCGAAGTGATCGAAGAAGTCTCCGGCGATGACACGGCTCGGAATCGTGCGCCCGGCAATCAGCAGCGCGTCGTCGCGATCGCGTGGGCGCGGCATAAGCGCGCGCTGGATCCCGGCCGCGGTTCGCATCTCGGCGTCGGCGCGGGCCTTCAGCGCCTCATCGGCGCGAACGCGCGCGCGATACTGCGAGGCGTAGGCGATGGCGGTGAAGATCGCGGTGCCGGCCAGCACGTAGAGCGTCGTCCCCACCATGCTGCGCACGTCCCGCAGGTATCCCGGGAAGACGAGCGCGTTGACCAGCACCGCGGCGACCAGCATCGCGAACAGCGTCAGCACGATGCGGATCGCGACATTGGCGATGATCGCCCGCGCGCTCGCCAGCGAGCCTTCCGGGACCGCGCGCGGGAGGACGGAGCCGATGCGGATCTCGGAGGAGAGACCGATGGTCAGCATGAAGATCACTCCGGCCGCCACCGATCGCTCGAATTCTCCGAGCGTGCGGGCGCCGGAGAGGAATCCCACCACCGGGCCGAGAACCACGCCGAGCCCGAGCCAGAACGCGAAGAACCGGATGGCGCGTCGCGTTGAAGAAGGGGGAACGGAACTCATTCGCTCTTACCGATGCGTCGAGTGCGCCGAGTGAGCGTGGTCGCGGCGGAGACTCGCGCGGAGCCTCAGCTCTTCTTCCAGGGGCCGATCGGCGCGTCCTTCATGTTCGGCGTCGGCGCCTGCGATCCGGTCCACGCGCACTGCATGACCGTCCCGCAGCGCGGGCAGCCCATCTGCGCGTTCTTGCCTTCCTCGGCGGTCGGCATCCAGCGCTCGAGCTTGGTCTGGCAGCCGGGCGTGTAGCAGAGATAGACGCAGAGCGGCATCACGTTCTCCGAATCAGGATCAGGGCGCCTGCGAAACGGCCCCCGCAGGCTCCACCAGCAGGGCGTGGAAGGTAACGCCCGGAGCGTCAGGCGACAACTTGACCTCGTGTGCGCCGGAGCCGCGTGCGAGGTGATAGAGCCGCGGCTCGTCGACGTCGACGTAGGACGCGCCGCGAGGGTCGAGCCGCGCATCCGAACCAAGCGCCTGCGAAGGCAGCCATCGCTCATCGCTGAGGATCCACACGCGCGCGTGGCCCTGCCCCGACGGCGACGCCGGAGGCGGACTGATCACCCCATCGAGCGCGCCGTCTTCATAGCGCAGCGCGATGTAGGTCGCGGCGCCGCCATGCGCGGAGGTCAATCCATCGGCGCCGGGCGTCCACCAGCCGACCGGATAGGGCACGAACGATTTTCCTTCGACCTCGAATCGAAACTGCGCCGTGAACGGCTGCGCGCTCCCGGCGTGCGCCGTGGCGATCGGGCCCTCGTCCGCGCGCCCGACGCCGAGATAGATCGCGCGCGTCGCCGGCGGGTCCTCGGCCTCGGCGGCCACGGCGCCGTCGCCCGGAAACCTCGCGTTCGGGTTCAGCGCCGCGATCGCATCGCGCACATCGCTCTCGCTCATCGCGATGCCGCGCTCGCCCCCGTGAATCGGGCCGAGAGCGCCGTGCGTATCGGCCAGCAGCGACGCCGAGCGCGTGTTGCGGATTCCGAGGCTCGCGGCGATTCGCCCGGCCGGATCGAGCGCGATCGGGAATCGCGCCCCGGCGCGGCGCGCAGCATGCGCGACGACCGCGGTGTCGGCCGCGAACGAGAAATCGGGCTCGTGAACGCCGATCACGCGAATGCCGAGCGGCTCGTAGGCGTCGCGGATCTCCTCGGCGCTCGCGAGCGCGCCGATGCCTTCGGGGTAGGTGTCGCTCCAGACCACGACCAGCACCGGGTGGCCCTGCAGGTCGGAGCGGCGGGGCGCGACGCCGTTGGCCCAGGAGGTCGCCAGCTCGACCGCCGAATAGAGCCGGCCGGGCTGACGAACGTACGTCGACGTGCGCCTTGCAGCCCTTGGATAAAGCCGGACGAGGCCCAGTCGCGTGGCGAGGAATCCAACCATCGCGCCCAGCACGAGAACGAACGTGATCGCGACCAGGATCGCGTTTCGGGGGGAGGGCCTGCGTGCCATGAGCCGATGAGTATACCCCGCGCGAGCGAGCCCGGCGGCTGCGCGCGCGGGCGCGGCGGCTGTACGCGGGAGCGCCGCCGGGGAATCCGCTCTCTGCTAGACTCGGCCGCCTCATGATCACGCGCCGCATCATTCTCCTGTGCGCCGTCTCGCTCGCCCTGCTCTCGTTCGGCTGTGGCAAGAGCACGCAGACTCAGGCGCAGAACGGCGCCGCCCCGGGTGCTGCTTCGAGCTCCGCGGCGCCGGGAGCGTTCACGATCGGCATCATGACCGGCACGGTGTCGCAGGGTGAAGAGGACTTCCGCGCCGGCCAGCAGATGGCCGCGCGCTACCCCGGGCGCGTGAAGACGGTCACGTTCCCAGACAACTTCAGCTCCGAGGTCGAGACCGTGATCTCGCAGCTGACCGGTCTCGCCGCCGATCCCGAGATGAAGGTGGTGGTCGCGGGCCAGGCGATTCCGGGATCAGTGGCCGCGGCGCGCAAGATCCGCGAGCAGCGCCCCGACATCCTGATCGGCTTCATGTATCCGCACGAGGATCCGGACGTGGCCGAGCGCGTCTGCGATCTCGCCTGCCAGCCCGATGAGCTGACGCGCGGCACGACGCTGATCGAAAGCGCCGCGCAGATGGGCGTGAAGCATTTCGTGCACTATTCGTTCCCGCGCCACATGGCGATGGTCCTGCTCGCCCGGCGCCGCGACATCATGATCAAGGAGTGCGCGAAGCACGGCATCGAGTTCCACTTCGTCACCGCGCCGGATCCGACCGGCGAGCAGGGGCTGCCCGGCACGCAGCAGTTCATCTTCGAAGACGTCCCGCGCGAGCTGAAGACGTACGGCCCCCGGACGGCGTTCTTCAGCACCAACGACGGCATGCAGGAACCGCTCATCAAGGCGATCCTGAACGCGCGCGAAGGCTATTTCATCGAGCAGAGCACTCCGGCTCCGACGGCGGGCTATCCCGCCGCGCTCGGACTCAAGATCCCGCCCGAGAAGGCCGGCGACATGGCGTGGATCAACGCCGAGAACAAGCGGCTGATCGCCGAGCACGGCATGAGCGGCCACTTCGGCACCTGGCCGCAGTCGATCGACATGGTCTCGACGCGCGCGATCACCACGCTGCTGGTCGACGCGGCGGCGAAGAAGGCCGATCCGCGCGATTCCGCGACGGTACACCGCTATTTCGAAGCCGAGGCCGGGGGCCCGGTGCGTATTCGTCGCTACGATCGAACGGGAAATCTATGGCTGGTGTTGATGGAACACATCGTCTACTGAAGGGAGTTCTTCCATGATCAAACGCTTCACGGTTGCGCTGTGCGTGCTGTTGCTCGCGATGTGCTCTTTCGGCTGCGGAAAGAACGCGCAGACCACCGCTGGAAAGGCGCCGGCCACGAATGGCGCGCCGGGCGCGTTCAAGATCGGCATCATGACCGGAACGGTCTCCCAGGGTGAGGAGGACTTCCGCGGCGGCGAACAGGTCGC
>DATJEP010000075.1:0-29460 GCA_035496475.1 Candidatus Udaeobacter sp. | reverse complement strand
GGGCGGCGCCGCGCCGATCAAGGTCGGCCTGGTGTTCGACGTCGGGGGCCGCGGCGACAAATCGTGCAACGACGCCGCCTACGCGGGGCTCGAGCGCGCGCAGAAGGAGCTCGGGGTCGAGGTGTCGACGCTCGAGACCGGCGAGGGCGCCGACCGCGAAGCCGCCATCCGGCAGCTCGCGGCCGGCGATGCGCAGCTGATCTTCGGCGTCGGCTTCCTGTTCTCGGACGACATCAAGACGCTGGCGCGCGAGTTCCCGGCCAAGAAGTTCGCGTGCGTCGACTTCACCGTGGTGCCGGGCGAATCCCTCCCGCCGAATCTCGTCGCCCTCAAGTTCCGTGAGGAGCAGGGCTCGTTCCTGGTCGGCGCGCTCGCCGCGATGCTGTCTAAGACCCACACGCTCGGCTTCGTCGGCGGCATGCAGATCCCGCTGATCAAGAAGTTCGAGGCCGGATTCCGGGCCGGAGTGAAGGTGGTGGATCCGAAGGCGACGGTGATCGTGAAGTACGCCGGCAACACCGGCGCGGCGTTCAAGGATCCGACCAAGGGCAAGGAGCTGGCGCTCGCCGAGTATCACGCCGGCGCCGACATCATCTTCCACGCTTCGGGCTCGACCGGGCTCGGCGTGTTCGAGGCGGCGCGCGACAGCAAGAAGCTGGCGATCGGCGTCGACTCCGATCAGTACGGCGAAGCGCCGGGATTCATCCTGACCTCGATGGTGAAGCGGGTCGACACCGCGGTGTTCAGCACCATTCGCGACCTCAAGGCCGGGCAATGGCAGGGCGGCGTGCGCGTGTTCGGGCTCGGCGAGGACGGCGTCGGCTGGGTCTACGACGAGCACAATCGCGCGCTGATTCCGGACGCGGTCAAGGCGAAGGTCGATTCGCTCCAGCGCGAGATCGTGGCCGGCCACATCGCGGTGCCGGAGGAATAGCGCGCGATGGCCTCCCCCGGCGGGACCGCGCGCGCGGCCTGGACGGACCTCGGCCAGGGCATCCGGGTTCGGCAGAGCCGCGCCTTCCAGATGAACTCGGTGGCGCTGTTCCATCCCGAGCACACGATCCTGATCGATCCCGGCGTCCTCCCCTCCGAGCTCGATGACATCGCCGCCGAGACGCGTGCCGTCCAGCCGAAGACGGTCACGCTACTCTTCACCCACGCGCACTGGGACCACGTACTCGGGCGGTCGTGGTGGCCGGCGGCACGGACGCTGGCGCACGACCGGTTCTCCGCCGATCTCGAGCGCACGATGGAATGGATCCACGACGAAGCCGAGAAGATCGCGACGAAGCACGGCGAACGGTGGGCTTCGAAGTTCGAGCCGTTCCGCCCCGACGAGCGCGTGTCGGGCCTCCACTTCATGAAGCTCGGGCCGTGGCGGCTGGTCCTGCGCGACGCGTTCGGCCACAGCGAGAGCCAGCTGAGCATCCATCTGCCCGAGCAGCGCGTGCTGATCGCCGCCGACATGCTGTCCGACATCGAGGTGCCGATGCTCGAGTCGAATCCGCCGGCGGTCTATCTCGAGACGCTGCGCACACTGAAGCCGGTCGAGGAGGGCGGCGCGATCGAGACCCTGATCCCCGGCCACGGCACCCTGGCGCGCGGGCGGGCCGAGGTAAAGCGCCGGTTCGAGCGCGATCTCGAGTATCTCGAGACGCTGGATCGCGAGGTGCGCGAGCTGCGCCGGTCGGGCGCGAGCCTCGATCAGGCGCGGCAGAAGCTCGCGACCCTGAGCGACGTCGAGCGTCATCCCGATCACCCGATGCGCGAGACTCACGACGAGAACATTCGACTGGCTTACGAGGGAGCCGCGGCCGTGCGCGCGGGACACTAGTCCGGCCGCGACGCGCTCCAAACCCTGGAGGAGGCATGCCCCGCGAGATTCTGAACCCGTTCAAGATCGCTCAGGCCCAGTTCGAGCGCGCCGCGTCGCGTCTCGATCTCGATGCGGGGATGCGCGCGATCCTTTCCACGCCGAAGCGATGCCTCACGGTGTCGGTGCCGGTGAAGATGGACGACGGCAAGTATCGTGTGTTCACCGGGCACCGCGTCGCGCACAACATGGCGCGCGGCCCGGCCAAGGGCGGGATCCGGTTCCATCCCGACGTCACGCTCGACGAGGTCAAGGCGCTGGCGTCGTGGATGACCTGGAAGTGCGCCTGTCTCGACCTTCCGTTCGGGGGCGGCAAGGGCGGCATCGCGGTGGATCCGCACAAGCTGTCGATCGTCGAGCGCGAGCGGCTGACGCGCCGTTACGCCAGCGAGATCCTTCCGCTCATCGGCCCCGATCAGGACATCCCCGCGCCCGACGTCTACACCGACGCCCAGACCATGGCGTGGATCATGGACACCTACAGCATGACGAAGGGCGCGACCACGCTCGGCGTCGTGACCGGCAAGCCGCTCGCGCTCGGCGGCTCGAAGGGCCGCGACAAGGCGACCGCGCGCGGCGTTCAGTTCTCGCTGCGCGAGGCCTGCCGTGACCGCGGCGTGAAGCTGAAGGGCGCGACCGTCGCGATTCAGGGCTTCGGCAACGCCGGCGGCGAGCTGGCGACGCTGCTCAAGGCCGACGGCGCGCTGATCGTCGCGGCTTCGGATTCGCGCGGCGGCGTGCACGAACCAAAGGGGCTGAATCCCGCGGCGCTCCACAAGCACAAGGACGGCGGCCAGAGTCTCGGCACGTTCCGGCCCGGGCAGTCGATCTCGAACAAGGCGCTGCTCGAGCTGCCGGTCGACATCCTGGTTCCCGCCGCGCTCGAGAACCAGATCACCTCGGCGAACGCCTCGCGCGTGAAGGCGAAGATCATCGCCGAGGCGGCGAACGGACCGACCACGCCGATGGCGGATGACATGCTGTTCAAGCGCGGGCGTACCGTGATCCCCGACATCCTCGCCAACGCCGGCGGCGTCACCGTGTCCTACTTCGAATGGGTGCAGGATTTCTCGTCCTACTTCTGGGACGAGGACGAAGTCGATCGCCGGCTCGAGCGCGCCATGGTGAAGGCGTATCGCCACGTCGCGGAAACCGCGGATCGCGGCAAGATGAGTCTGAGGGACGGCGCCTACGTGGTCGCGGTCGGTCGCGTGGCGGAGGCGACCAAGGTGCGCGGCATCTTCCCGTAGCGGCGGGACGGCCGCATTGTGCCGCGCGAGGCACGCCGTTACGCTTCGCGGCTCATGAGCGCCGCCACCGTCCGCCTCGATCGCATCACGCGCCGCTTCGGCGCCGTGATCGCGAATCGCGACGTCTCGCTCGCGATCGATCCCGGCGAGATCCACGCTCTGGTGGGCGAGAACGGCGCGGGCAAGACCACGCTGATGCGGGTTCTGTACGGCCTGCTCGAGCCACACGGCGGCCGCATCGAGGTCGACGGCCGGCCGGTCCGGATCACGAGCCCCGAGGCCGCGATGCGGCTCGGGATCGGCATGGTGCATCAGCACTTCATGCTGGTCGACACGCTGAGCGTGGCGGAGAACATCGTCCTCGGGCACGAGCCGCGTGGCGCGTTCGGCGCGCTGGATCGCAAGCGGGCGATCGCCGAGGTCGAGACGCTGGCGACGCGCCACCGGCTGCCGGTCGACGCGCGCGCGCCGATGACGTCACTCTCGGTCGGAGCGCAGCAGCGCGTCGAGATCCTGAAGGCGCTTCGGCGCGGCGCGAAGACGCTGATCCTCGACGAGCCGACCGCGGTGCTGACCCCGCAGGAAGTCGACGAGCTGTTCGCCGTGCTGCGCGAGCTCAAGGCCTCGGGCGCGGCGATCGTGCTGATCACCCACAAGCTCGCCGAAGTGTTCGCGATCGCGGACCGCGTCACGGTCATGCGCGCCGGCGAGGTGGTGGGCACGGGCGCCATCGGAACCCTCACGCCCGGGCGCGTCGCCGAGCTGATGGTCGGGCACCCGATCGCTCCGCTACGCGCGCGCGCGGCCATCACGCCGGGCGACGCGATGCTGGTGGTTCGCGATCTCGAGGCCCGGGATGCGCGTGGTCTCGAGTCGGTGCGCGCCGTCTCCTTCGAAGCGCGGGGCGGCGAGATCGTCGGCATCGCCGGGGTCGAGGGCAACGGCCAGCAGGAGCTGATCGAATGCATCGCCGGCCTCGAGACGCCGCACCACGGCATGATCGCGATCGCCGGCCGGCCGGTGACGGGACTTCCGCCGCGGGAGCACGCGCGCGCCGGGCTCGCGCACATTCCGAGCGACCGCCTGCGGCGCGGGCTCGTTCCCGCCATGACGCTGGCCGAGAATCTCGTGCTCGGGCGGCAGAGCGAGCCCGAAGTAGCCCGGTCGGGCTTCTCCGCCCGCGCGCTGGCGCGCCGCGCGGCGCCGGTGCTGATCGAGTACGACGTTCGCCCGCCCGATCCCCTCGCCCGCGCTTCACAGCTCTCGGGCGGAAATCAGCAGAAGCTGATCGCGGCGCGGGAGCTCGAGCGCGGAGCGAAGGTGGTGCTGGCGGCGCATCCGACCCGCGGCGTCGATCTCGGTGCGGTGGACTTCATTCACCGCCGCCTGCTCGCCGAGCGCGACGCCGGCCGCGCGGTGCTGCTCGTCTCCTCGGAGCTGACCGAGATCCTCGCGCTCAGCGATCGCGTGCTGGTGATGTTCGAGGGCCGCATCGTGCACGAGACCCGGCCCGACCAGACCGACGAGCGGACGCTCGGACTCCACATGACCGGGCGCGTCGCGACGGGGCAAACGGGCGCGCGGGGCGGCGCGTGAAGCGAGCGCTGATCGCGATCGCGGCGCCGCTCATCGCGATCGCGCTCGCGCTGGTGGCCGGCGGGCTGATGATGCTCGCGCTCGGCCAGCCGCCGCTCGAGATCTACGCGCTGATGATGCGCGAGAGCTTCGGCACCGGCTATGGCATCGGGCAGACGCTATTCCGCGCCACGCCACTCGTCTTCACCGGGCTTTCGGTCGCGCTCGCGTTCCGCGCCGGTCTCTTCAACGTCGGCGCCGAGGGCCAGCTCTACCTCGGCGGCTTCGCGGCGGCGATGACCGCGATCGCGCTGAGCGGGCTGCCCCCGGCGATCGCACTGCCGCTCGCGATCCTGGCCGCGGCGGTGGCCGGAGCGGTCTGGGGCGGAATCCCGGGCGCGCTCAAGGCGCGCTTCGGGGCCCACGAGGTGATCAACACCATCATGCTCAACTTCATCGCCTTCGGGCTGGTGTCGTGGCTCGGACACTTCGTGTTCGAGCCCGCCACCGTGCGCACCGCGTCGATCGCCGCGGGGATCGAGCTGCCGCGACTCGAGGGCGTCGTTCCCGCGCTGCGCGGCGCACCGATCAATGCCTCGCTCTTTCTCGCGCTGGTCACCGCGGCGCTGGTGCAGATGCTGCTCTTCCGCACCCGGCTCGGATACGAGATGCGGGCGACCGGGCTCAATACCCCGGCCGCCGAATATGGCGGCATCGGGATCGGACGCATTCAGATCACCGCGATGACGCTGGCGGGCGCGGTGGCCGGGCTCGGCGGCGTGAACTTCGTACTCGGGTACAAGCACTTCTTCGAGATGGGATTCTCGGGCGGCGCCGGATTCCTCGGTATCGCGGTGGCATTGATCGGCCGGAATCATCCGGCCGGGGTCGTGCTGGCCGCGCTGTTCTTCGGCGCGCTCTCCTACGGCGGCCTCGTCATCAACCAGCGCGTTCCGAAGGAACTGGTCGAGGTCCTGCAGGGCCTGGTGATCCTGTTCGCGATCGCGTCCCAGGCCGCCCTCGAGCGCGCGGCGCGGCGCTGGCAATAACCGCGGCCCGCGCGGCGCCCGGCCGAGCATCGGCACCGGCGGTGCGAGCGACTCCCGGACGTGAGAGCATGAAGAGGTCGATCCCCCTGGAGTCGTGAGCCCTCATGTCTTCCCCGCTGCGAGCGCTTCTCGTGTTGATCGTTCTCGGCCCCGTGCTCGCGATCGGGATCGCGCGGGACGGGCGCACGCTGCCGCTCTTCAGTCGCGAGATCGGCGCCGCATGCACGGAATGCCACACCACGTTTCCACGCTTGAGCCGTGCGGGAATCGCGTTCGAGCGCCGCGGATATCGCGAAACCGGCGCATTCGGTTCCGTCGAAGCGCCGGGCCGGATCCCACTTTCAGTGGTCGGGAACGCCAGCGCGACGTTCTCCCGCCCGGCCCGGGACCCGCTGGGCACGCCGAGCGAAGCGCTGGAGGGCCGCATGGCCCGGAACGCGCTCGAGCTGCGGAGCGCGGGAACGCTGGGCCGTCGATTCTCGTTCGCGCTCGGAGCGGGTTACACCGATCCCGGAGAGGATCTCGAGGTCGGCACCGCCGCGGTCCGGATCGTCGACCTGGTTCCGCGCGGCGGCCTCGGCGTTCGGGCCGGACTCTTCGACGCCGAGCTGCCATTCCTCTCGCAAACCCGGCGCACGACATTCGAGCCCTATCTGACGCCGGTCACGTTCGACGCGCGCGGACTCGAGCTGAGCGGCGCGGCCGCCTCGTGGAACTGGACCGCAGGGCTCGTCTCCAGCGACCGGACCCGGTCGGGACCGTCGTCGCGGGCAAGAGTCCGGGACGCGATCGAGGACACCTACTGGCGGATCGAGCGTGACGTGCGGGGTTGTCCGCTCGCCGCACAGATGCTGTTCGACCGTCAGGATTCGAATCTCCCTGCCCACACCTGGCTTCAGCATCTGCGGGCCGAGCTGGCGGGAACGATGGGCCGCTCACGATTCGCCGTCACTCCGGGATACGTCTTCGATCGCTTCGACGACCGGCCGGCGGCGGGAATCCACGAGCGCCACCAGTACTTTCTGCTCGAGACGGTGGCGCTGCTGGATCGGCCCGGTCGATGGACGGCGACCGCGCGCTACGAGCACGACTACCGGAGCCGCAACGCGATCGACCCCGAGGAGCATCGACAGCTCGCCACCGCCGACCTCGCGTTCCGCGTGCTGCCGTCGGTCAAGCTCGCTCTGGACTGCAGCCATTCGGAGGATCGTCTGACGCGCCGCCGCGGCACCGAGCTCGAAGCCGGCGTCGCAGCCAGCTATTGACCCCACCCGCATCGCATGTTGAAGTGCGACGATGAGCGCTCGAGCGGCATCGAACCCGTCATGGCCGCGCTGATCTTCGTCGCCGCCGCGCTGCGCATCAGCGTTCCCTACGCGCTCGCCGCGGTGGGCGCTGCCTTCAGCGAGCGCGGCGGAGTCATCAACATCGCGCTCGAGGGCCTGATGCTGAACGGAGCGCTGGCCTACACGCTGGGTGCATGGGCGACCTCGAATCCGTGGGTCGGCCTCGTGTGCGCCATCGTCGCCGGGCTCGCCACCGCCGCGCTGCACGCCCTGGTCACCATCACGTTCCGCGCCGATCAGATCACCAGCGGCCTCGGCATCAATCTCATGGCCGCCGGTCTCACCCGCGTGGTGCTGTCGGCGGTGTTCCACTCCACCTCGAACTCCAGCCGGGTCGCCGGCATCCCGCTGATTCCGGGACTCGACCGGATTCCCGCGCTCGGCGACGTGCTGGCTGCCCCGCTCGTGCTCGCGACGCTGGTCATCGTGGTGCTGGCGCAACTCGGGCTCTTTCGCTCGGTGTTCGGATTGCGACTGCGCGCCACCGGCGAGCGCCCCGAGGCCGCGGCGACGCTGGGCCTCTCGGTTCCACGGA
Source organism: Candidatus Udaeobacter sp. (assembly GCA_035496475.1). GTDB lineage: Bacteria > Eisenbacteria > RBG-16-71-46 > RBG-16-71-46 > RBG-16-71-46 > JACOSU01. The sequence goes on along the minus strand of DATJEP010000075.1, from coordinate 21,832 downwards.
TCCGGCTGCGCGGCGTTCTGATCTCGGGGGCGCTCGCCGCGCTGGCCGGTGCCTATCTCGCCAGCGAGCAGCACTGCTTCACCGACGGCATGACCGGAGGCCGCGGCTACATCGCGCTGGCGGCGATGATCGTCGGCAAGTGGACGCCGCTCGGCGCCGCGGCGGCGTGCCTGCTGTTCGGCTCGGCCGAGGCGCTGCAGATCACGCTGCAGGGATCGGCGTTTCCGAACGAGCTGCTGCAGATGCTGCCCTATCTCGTCACCGTGCTCGCGCTCGCGGGGCTGATCGGCCGCGCGATCCCGCCGCGCGCGATCGGCATCCCCTACGATCCCGAGGCCGCCTCGTGAGCATGGCGCCGGAAACGCCGACCGCGGATCTCGAGTCGCGCGTCGCCGAGGCGCTCGCGGCGGTGCGCCGGAAGAGCGACGCCGTGTCCGCGGTCGCGCTGACGCTCGGCTCCGGACTCGGCGGCGTCGTCCATCTTCTGGAAGACGCGGTGCGGATTCCGACCGCCGAGATTCCTCACTGGCCGAGGTCCACCGTGCCCGGACATTCGGGCGTGCTCGGAATCGGACGGCTTGCCGGTATCCCGGTGGTGGCGCTGGCGGGACGGAGCCATCGCTACGAAGGATACGGCCTCGATCGCGTGACGTTCGGCGTGCGCGTGATGCACGCGCTCGGCGCGCGCACCATGATCTTCACCAACGCGGTCGGCGCGATCCATCCCGAGTACCGCGCCGGCGACCTCATGGTGGCTGCCGATCACATCAATTTCATCGGACGGCGAGGCCTCTTCACCCCGGCCGAGCTGCGCGCGCGCGGCGCCAGCCGCCGCGTCGCCGCGCCCTACGCTCCCGCGCTGCGGCAGGCGCTGATCGATGCCGCCCTCACCGCCGGCGTTCCGATGCGCGTCGGCACGTTGATGGGGAGTCACGGGCCCACCTACGAGACCGCCGCCGAGGTGCGCATGTCGGCCGCGCTCGGCGCCGACGTCGCCTGCATGAGCACGGTGCACGAAGTCACGGTGGCGGCCGAGCTCGGATGCGAGGCGGCCAGCATCTCGTGCATCACCAACCGCGCCACCGGCCTCTCCGACGTCCGGCTGACGCACGCGGACGTGACCGAGGTCGCCGACCGCGCCGCCGGCCTGCTGCGGGCGGTGATCGTCGCCTATCTTTCGCGGCGCGCGGGGGACGCGCGCCCATGAGGGTCGAGGCGCTGGCGGCCGCGTGCGCCGGACTCGTGCTCGCCGCCTCGAGCGCCACCTGGGCCGAGGCCGACAGCTCGCCCGCGCCTTCGAGTCCGCGCGGCCTCTCTCCCTCCGATTCGCCCCGCTTCGCGACCACCGACTCGCTGACGCTGGCTGGAGTGATCGCGCGGGCGCGTGACGTGGCACCCGACGTGCGCGCGGCGCGACTCGATCTCGACGCGGCGCGACTCGATTCGGCGGCGACGTCCCGCAATCGCAGGCCGAACTTCTCGCTGGTCGGAGGCGCGCTGGTGGTTCCGCGCGGTTACTACGATCCGGTCGAGACCAATCTCGGCGAATACAATCTCAAGGCGCGCGCGGAATGGCCGCTTGCCGACGGCGGCGCGCGATCACGGGAGCGCCGCCGCAGCGTGATCGAGGCCGGCCGGGCCGGCGCCGAATCCGGCCGCACCTCCCGCGACGCGGCGGTGGACGCGGCCAACGCGGCGGTCGGAATCCTGCGCCTCGAGGACAGCGAATCGATCCGCGTGCTGACGCTGGCGTGGATCGAGCATCTGGCCCGGCAGATCGGGGCGGGCATCCGTGGCGGCGCGCACGGCCGCGGCGACGAGCAGCGCGTGCTGCTGGCGCGCGACGCGGTCACCGCCGACCTCCTGTCGACCCGGCAGGACCTCGCCACCACGCGGCGCGAGCTCGGCAAGTTCATCGGCTGGTCCGGCGAGGACGGCCCGCTGCTCAAGGCGCCGGATGAGGCCGAGGATCGCGGACCGGCCGAATCCGACTCGCTCGCGCTGGTTCGCGCCATCGTCCACTCGCCCGAGATCCGCGCCGCCGAGCTCGATCTCGCCGAACGCGCGCTCGACGTCGAAGAGGCGCGCCGAAAGAGCGCGCTCGAATTCGATCTCGCCGCCGATGCCGGCCTGTGGGGCAGCGATCTCACCCACGTCGTTCCCGAGGATCTGCGCGCCACGCATCCGGGCGCGACGTTCGAGGACCGGCTGCATCGCGATCTCGGCGCCTCGGTGTCGTTCGACTTCAAGAAGCCGGTGCTCGACGCCTCGGTCCGCCCGCGTGTCGAGGCACGGCGGGCCAATCAAACCGCCGCGTCGGTGCGCGCGGAATCCGCGCACCTCGAGCGCGAGCGCTTCGCGCGCGACCTGCTGACGCGCTGGCGCGTGGCGTCGCAGAAGCTCGAGATCTCGCGCGGATCGACCGCCCGCGCCCAGCAGCACGTGCTGAGGCTCGAGAGCCTGTACTCGGGCGGCGCGGCCACCCTGCTCGAGCTGCTCGATGCCCGCGATGCGCTCGACGATGCTCTGGAGCGCGAGGCGGATGCCCGCGCCGACCTCCGTCGCGCGCGATCCGAAGCGGAGGCTCAACCATGAGAGACGCGAAGGCGCGCGGCCTCGCCGCCGCAACGCTGATCCTTTCCGCCGCGCTTCAGATCGCGCTCCTCGCCGGATGCGGCGCGAAGAAAGGCGATTCGCCCGCCGGCGCCGAGCCGGATACCTCGGCCGAGCCGGCCGCGCTGGTCAAGGTCGCCGCGCTCAGCCAGCGCACCTTCGACGACGAGATCACCGTCTCCGGTCAGTGGAAATCGAGCGGCGACGTTCTGGTCGCTGCGCCGTTCGACGGCGTGCTCGAGTCGGTGAGCGTGCGTCCCGGAGATCACGTCGCCGCGGGGGCGGCGCTCGCGACGCTGGTCACGCGCGAATCCGACGCCGCGGTGCGCGGCGCCGAGCTGATGGTGCGGAGCGCCCGCGACGCCACCGAGCGGGCCGAGGCGGCGCGCGCCGTGGCGCTGGCGCGGCGCGAGAGGGTGCGCGTGCCGGTGATGGCGCCGCACTCCGGCGTGGTCACGCGCCGCGCCGCCGAGCCGGGCGCGCAGCTCGCCCAGGCCGCCGAGATCCTCACGCTGGTGCCGGACCAGGCGATCGTGTTCGAAGCGCGGGTGCCGCCGCGTGACGCGCCGCGTCTCAAGCGCGGACAGCACGCGGTCGTGGTCGAGGAAGGTCCGGTGACGCGCGCGGCGCGCCTCGACCGTATCCTGCCGACGGCCGGCAACGGCGATCAGACCACGCTGTGCTGGCTGGCGCGCGAGGGCGGCGGCAAGCCGCCGTCGCTCGACCGCTTCGCCAGCGCCCGCATCACGCTCGGACCGCCGCACGCCGCGACCGCGGTCCCGGACACGGCGGTGGTCGAGGACGATCTCACCGGCAGCAGCCGTATCGCCGTGCTCGGCCCCGACTCGCACATCACCTGGACCGTGGTCATGCTGGGCCCGCGCGCTCAGGGATTCCGCGAGCTCAGGAGCCCTCAGCTTCCGCTGACCACCCAGGTGTTGATCGAGGGTCAGCGCGGGCTCCCCGACCACAGCCGCGTGCGCGTGACGCCATGATCCACGTGTTCGAAGGCCTCAGGCGCAGCCGGCGCGCGGTGTCGGCGGCGCTGGTGGTCTTCGGGATCGTGGGCGTCATCCTCGGCGCGCGGCTGCCGGCCTCGATCCTTCCCGAGGTCACGTTCCCGCGCCTCACGGTGATCGCCGGAGGCGGCGAGCGGCCGGGCGAGGAGGTGCTGCGCGAGATCACGAAGCCGATCGAGGCCGCGCTGCGCCGCGTGCCGCAGCTCCGCGAGATCCGCTCGACCACCAGCCGCGGCGACGCGGAGTTCGATCTCGATTTCGAGTGGGGCACCAACATGGACCTCGCGCTCCAGCGCGTGCAGGCCCAGCTCGAGGCCACGCGCGGCCAGCTGCCGGACGGCACCAATCTCGAGGCCAAGGCGATGAGCCCGACGCTGTTTCCGGTGCTCGGCCTCTCACTCACCTCCGACAGCCTGAGCCTGGCCGAGCTGCGCGACCTCGCGATCCTCGAGCTCCGTCCCGATCTCGCCACCCTGCCCGGCGTCGGCGACGTGGTGGTTCAGGGCGGACGGCGCCCCGAGGCGCGCATCACGCTCGATCCCGCCGCGCTCGAATCGCGCGGGCTCGACGCGGCGACGGTGGCGACCACGGTGAAGAACGCCGGCGATCTCGGCTCGGTCGGGCTGCTCGAATCGAATCGCGAACTCTATCTCGGACTCACCGACGCGCGCCCCACCGATCTCGCCACGCTCGAGGCCCTGCCGATTCCGGTCAAGGACGGCCCGCCGGTCCCGCTCGCCGCGCTCGGCAAGATCTCGCTGGAGGAGACCCCGGAGTTCACGCGCTACGTCGCGCGTGGTCGCGAGGCGGTGCTGATCAACGTGATGCGCCGTCCCTCGGCCAGCGCGCTGGCGATGGGCGACGCGGTGAAGCAGTGGCTCACCCTGCATCGGCACGAGCTGCCGCGCGATCTTCAGATCGAGACCTTCTACGATCAGTCGGACCTGGTTCACGCCTCGGTGATCAGCGTGCGGGATGGCCTGCTGGTCGGCGCGCTGTTCGCGATCGCGGTGGTCGCACTCGTGCTCGGAAGCCTCGGCCTCGGCCTGCTCGGCGCGATCGTGCTGCCCGGCAGTATCGCGCTCACGCTGCTCGGGTTCGCGCTGACCGGCCAGTCGCTGAACATGATGACGCTCGGCGGCATCGCCGCGGCGGTCGGGCTCGTGCTCGATGACGCGATCGTGGTGGTCGAGCACCTGGCGCACCGCGTCGCGCACGCGGGAGATCGCTTCAACATGCCGGAGGCGATGGGCGAGATCCTTCCGGTGCTGACGGGATCGAGCCTCTGCACCATCGCGATCTTCATCCCGTTCATGTTCCTCGGTGGCGTGACCGGCGCGTTCTTCCGCGTGCTGGCGCTGGCGATGGCGCTGATGCTGGGCTCGTCGTGGCTGCTGTGCGTGACGCTGGTGCCGCTGATCGCCCGGCTGCGCGCGCCGCGGGCGCCCGCCGACGAGCCGCGCCCTTCACGAATCCGCCGGCTGCGTGAGCGCGCGTCGAGCCAGTTCGACCGGCTGGCCGACTATGCCGCCCGCCATGCCTGGGTGGGACTGATCCCGCCGCTCGTCCTCATCGCGCTGCTGGTTCCGCTCAAGATGACGCTCGGCACCGGCTTCCTGCCCGAGATGGACGAAGGCTCCCTGATTCTCGATTTCATCACCCCGGCCGGAACGTCGCTCGATGAGACCGGCCACATGCTGGCGCCGATCGAGCGCGAGATCGCGCGCACACCGGAGATCGAATCGTGGTCGCGGCGCACCGGCGACCAGCTCGGCTTCTTCATCACCGAGCCCAACACCGGCGACTACGTGCTGCGGCTGCGGGCCAAGCGGTCGCGCTCGTCGGACGACGTGGCGGAGGATCTGCGCCACCGGATCGAGAGCGTCGCCCCGGCGGTCGAGATCGAGTTCGGACAGCTGGTCGAGGACGTGATCGGTGATCTCACCACCAATCCCGAGCCGATCGAGGTGCGCCTCTTCAGCGAGGACCGCAAGCTGATCGAACAGCGCGCGCGGCAGGCGTCGGAGATCATCTCCGGCGTTCGCGGCGTGGTCGACGTGAAGAGCGGCGTGGTGGTGAGCGGACCGATTCTTTCGATCGTCCCGAGCCAGGGCGCGGTCCGCCTCGGCCTCGCCCCCGAGGACGTGACCCGCGCGACCGAGCCGCTGATGGCAGGCATCGATGCCGGATCGATTCCGCGCGGCGCGCGCCAGTGGCCGGTCCGCGTCGTTCTGCCGCGGCCCGCGGGCGGTCCCGACGCGCTGTCCGATGCGCGCGTCCCGGTCGCGCCGGGACGCTGGGTGCGGCTCGGCGACGTCGCCAGGCTGCGCGTCGATCCCGGCGAGACCGAGATCGCCCGCGACAATCAGCGCACCATGGTCCACGTCACCGGCCGGCTCGAAGGACGCGACCTCGGCTCCGCGGTGGCGGAGATCCGCGGCCGGCTCGCCCATGGCCTGAGCCTTCCCGCCGACGGACGCGTCGAGTACGCCGGCCTGTGGGCCGAGCAGCAGTCGTCGTTCCGTGGATTGCTCGGCGTGCTGGCGGGCGCTGCCGCCGCGGTGGTCATGATCCTGGTCGCCGCGTTCCGTTCCTGGCCGCGCACGCTCGCGGTGCTGCTGGTGGTCGCGGCGTCGCTGGCGGGAGTCTTCGTCGCGCTTCACATCGGCGGGGCGACGTTCAACATCTCGAGCTTCGTCGGCGCGATCATGGTGGTCGGGATCGTCGCCGAGAACTGCTACTTCCTGGTCGCCAGCCACCAGGATTCACTGGCCGAAGGACTGGCTCCCGCGGACGCGGCGGCGGCGGCGGCGCGGCGGCGGGCGCGTCCGGTGCTGATGACCACGGCCGCCGGCGTGGCCGCGCTGCTTCCGCTCTCGCTCGGCTGGGGCAGCGGCAGCGCGCTGCTCCGCCCGCTCGCGCTCGCGGTGGTGGGCGGATTCCTGAACGCCGCGCCGCTGATTCTGATCGTGCTGCCCTCGCTGCTCGCCCGAACCGGGGGCGGGACGACGACTCAGAACTGAATCGAAGCGCCCACCTCGCGATGGCCGCGGCCGACGTCGAAGATCGGCAGCAGCCGAAAGCCCTTCGATCCGCTCCGGCGCCTGAGCCAGCGATCGCATTCGCGCCCGCCGAAGCCGCCCAGCGCCGCGCCCGCCACCACGTCGCTCAGCCAGTGGCGGTCGTCGGCGATGCGCGCCGCGCCCACCACCGCCGCGGCCGGATAGGCGACCCACGGCACCCAGCGCGACGTGCTCTCGGTGGTGAGCGCCGAGGCGAACGCGAACATCACGGTGGTGTGGCCGGAAGGGAACGAGTCGGCGCCGTGGAACGGCGAGAAATCGTCGGGGTCCCCGGGCGCTCGATCGGGACGTGAGCGCCCGCTGGCGAGCTTCACCGCCTCCGAGGCCGCGCCCGCGGCGAACACCGAGAGGCCGATCCGCACCGAAGCGGCGGTGACCGCCGGACGGTGCGTGACCCAGCCGAACGCGAAGGCGCCGAGCAGGGCCGGGCCCACGCCGCGAAGATCGCCGAAGCGCGACACCGCGTCACCGGCGCGATGCACCGGACCCGCGCTGTCGGACCATGCGTTCCAGGCGCGGCGATCGAGTGAGAACGCGCTGGCGATCGCCGCGGCCGACAACGTGGCGAACACCGGCGGCGAGAAGAATCTCGAGCGGCTCGAATCCCTCGGCGCGGCGAGCGGAGCCCGGGCCGCCAGGGCGGCGGGAGCAGGCACGACTGCCGAAACCGGCGCGGAAGACGTGTTCGGCGCCGCGGAGCTCAGCATCACCAGCAGCATCAGCGCGTGCGCCATGCTCAGCGCGCCCCCCGGCCCTCGAGCGCGGCCAGTGAATCCCGCGCCGCCGCGTTCGCGGGATCGATCCCCAGCGCGCGGCGGTACCAGTCGCGCGCGTGGCCGGTATCCCGGAGACCGGCGTAGGCCCTGCCCATCTCCCCCGCCAGCAGCGACGTCGTGCCTTCGATTCCGATCGCGCGCCGGATGTCGGACATCGCTTCCCGGGGGCGGCCGATCGCCAGATCGATCCGCTCGCGAATCTTGTAGGCTATGAGCGCGATCGGCTTCTGCGCGATCGCCTGATCCAGCAGCTGAAGCGCCTGCGCGGTGCGGCCGTCGAGCACCACCAGCGCCGCCCGCAGCGTCTTCGCGCGTGCGTTCCACGGCGACTCCGCCTCGGAGCGCTCGAGCTCGCGCTCGAGCCTGCGCCGGAGCGTGGTGTCGACGCTGCAGCGGCCGAGGATCGCGGTCCCGGCATTGCCTGCCGGCAGCGCCTGGTACTCGGTGTCGCGCGCGATCGCGGCGAGCGGACCCTCGCGCCGGATGAACACCGCCGCGGCGTCGTCGCTGAAGACCAGCGCCCAGTGAGCACGGTCGGTGTCGAGAAAATCGAGCAGGCGGTCCTTGGGATTCTGGTTGGTGTAGAGCACGGCGTAGTCGAATCGATACTTGTTGTCGAGGTAGCGCCAGGCACTGCTGTCGGTCTGCGCGTAGGCGTAGAGGTAGCGATCGTCGCGCGTTCCGGTCTGGTGGATGTCGATGAACGGAAGACGGCTCCGATCGGGCCAGAAGCGGTAGAGCTGGTAGCCGCCCTCGGCGAACTGATTCATGCCGTGGCCGCGCACGCCGTGGGATTCCATGAAATCGCAGGCGCGAACCGGATGACCGCCCCAGTCGATGCCGATGCCAAGTGGCGTTCCCGGCCGCAGCCATTCCGGCGTCGCGATCAGCACGCACAGGATCGACACCGCCGCCGCGCGGATCCAGAGTCCGCGACCCTTCTCTCCGGTGAAGTGAATGCCGGGACCGGACGAAGCCGGCGTCCGGCTTCGCGTCCAGGCGTCGAGGTCGCGCGCCATGAACGGAGCCGCCACCACGGCGAAGAAGCCGAGGAAGCGCTCGGTCGGCAGCGACAGGCCGCCGACCAGAGCGAACATCAGCGCCTCGACGCCGTCGAAGCGTACGCGTCGCGCGCGCCATACCATCAACGCGATCCACAGCACGATCAGGATCGGCAAGCCATTCTGCCGGTTGTAATGCCAGTCGAGCGGCTGGAGCTCGCCGATGGTCTGGAAGATCGGCTCGTGCCTCCAGTAGAGGAAGTACTCGAACGGCTGCCACAGCGCCGCGAATCCCCACGGATTGACGAGCGAGATCAGAGCGGAGGCGATCAGCACCGCGAACGGCACGCGCCATCCCGCGAGCCGGAGGCGCGCGAACAGCGGCGAGGCCGCCGCCCTGGGATCGCCGCGCCCGGCGACCAGATAGATTCCCTGCACCGCGAGGCCGAGCCAGTACGAGATGTGCGCGTTCGCCCACAACAGCGCGATCAGAATCAGCCACGGCCTGCGATCGCGCCCGCCGGCCCGCCACATTTCGAGGATCCAGATCTCGGCCGCGAGCAGCACGGCGACCAGCGTCTCGGGACGGATCTGCGAGCGCTGGCGGTAGACCAGCGCGCACCACACCAGAATGATCAGCGCGGCGAGCCCGCGAGCGCCCATCTTCCGCGCCGCCGCGAACAGCAGGGCGAAGGTGGCGAGCGTGGTGGCCCAGCGCCAGGCGAAGAGGCCCCAGATCCCCGCGCTCTTCCAGATCGGCCAGATCAGGAACCGGAATCCCCACGAGGCATTGACGTCGGTCGCGCCGTACGTGGGCCAGGTCCACAGCTGCCTGGTCGGGAACGCGTGCAGCGCGTAGATCGCGCGTCCGACCGCGAGGTGCTGCCACATGTCGGTGTCGTAGAGAACGAAAGTGACCGTGACCGCGATGCACGCCGCCGCGACCAGCGCGGCGATGAGGAACGCGGGATGGCGGAGGTCCGGCGGCGGAGCCAATGCCAGCGCGCGCGAGGGCCGCGCGCCCGGCTTGGGCGCGGGGCGCGGGCCGGCGTTCGGCGCCGGGCGCTTTCGAGAGGGCGGGCCGTGCTTCATCGCAGGCGGAAGAGATACATGCAGCGCGCCGGACGGGCGATCGGCTGCTGGTCCCACAGGGCATGGAAGTCGAAGTGGACGAGCTCGAGCGTCCTGCCCTTCGGCACCACCATGCGCTGCGCCAGTCCCACGAAATAGAAGCTGCTCACCGCGAACCAGTCGCTCCCGGTTCCGGGCATGCCGCCGGTGTAGGGAATGTAGTCGATGCCATACACGAGCGGGTCGGTCGTTCCATGATAGGCGAGATAAAGACGCCGGATGCCAAGCCTCTTCATGTCGCTCCTGAGCGCGATCAATCCCTGGCCCCAGTCCACGTTCGAGTCGTTGATCAGGCGGTCGGGGTGGCTTCCCGCCAGGCGATTGAAGAACGACAGCTCGTAGGGCGCGGACGCCACGCATTCCGCCGCGGCGAGCGCGATGAGCAGCAGCGCCGCGACCCTGAAGCGCGCGAACACGGGCCGGCGGGCCGGAGCGATGCGCAGCGTGGCGAGGCCGCCGATCCACACGCAGAGGAGCGGCAGGGCCGGCAGCACGTAGCGGATGCCGACGTCGAGATGGGCGACGAACATCGCGATCAGGAGGAACGTCACCGCGGGAATCCAGAGGAAGAGATCGTGCCACGAGCGGCGCGGTCCTGCCGGCGCCATCGCGGTGAATCCCAGCCGCGCCGCGATCAGACCGAGGAATCCCACCGGCCACTTGATCAACAGCGCGAACGGCACGTAGTACCAGTAGGTCGTGTGCGTGATGCGGCCGAACAGGTACGTGGTGGTGATTCCCTCGGCCTGAAGGCTCGAGAGGTAGTCGAGCCCGAGCAGGCAGTCATCGGGAATCGGAACACGCAGCCCCGGCAGGCTCCGCTGCAGCGACTGGAACACAGCGGAGCGGAATTGCCAGTGCGACAGCGGATCGAACGAGGTCTGGCCGAGATAGCCGGCGTTGAGAAGGACGAGCGACGTCAGCGGAATCAGCGCGAGCCCGATCCACACGCGACCGGGCCGCCGCATGCGGTGGGTGGCGGTTCCGAACCCCGCGAGGATCAGCATCGCGGGCGCGAGCTGAACCGCGCTGAAGCGCGTGAGCAGCGTGGCTCCGGTGGCGAGCGCGGTCAGCAGCCACCAGCGCCATTCGCCGAATCGAGCGAAGCGCCAGAACGCGTAGAGCGCCGCGGTGGTGCCGAGCGCGGTCGCGAGATCCATGCCAACGATGCCGGCGTGCGCGATCGCCTCGGGCGCGAACGCGTAGGCGGCCAGCGACAGCAGCGCGCCGCGCGCGCCGTAGAGATGACGCGACCATCGCCACACGATCAGCGCGAGCAGGACCGACAACGCCGCGATCACCAGCCGCGCCGCGTCGTAGACGCGCGTGTAGCGATCGGCGTTCAGCTGCTCGAACTCCGCGCCGGCTCCGTATTCGGCATTGGCGGGCCGCGGATTCGCGACCGGCGCATGCGCGCCGGCGGCGAGCGCGGCCATGGCGCAGAGACTCTTCACCAGCGGCGGCTGGGCCAGCGAGACGCTGAAGTCGTGCCGCGTCACGATCGCGACGCCGGCCGGAAGGTGGAAGTTCTCGTCGAACGTGACCGAGTTGCTGGCGATGCCCCACACCACCAGCGCAACGTGGATCGCGATCAGCACCGCGACCAGCGCCCGCTCGCGCGCCGGCGACAGGTTCGCGGCCCGCGCCGGCGCCGGCGAAGCGGGCCGTCGGCCTGGCGGCTTCCCCGCTCTGGCGCGCGCGCGGCTCGGCACGGTCAGCGCAGGATCTCGACCCTGACCACGTGATCACCCTGCACGATGTTCCGCACCAGGTCCATTCCGCGCGTCACGTGCGCGAAGATGGTGTAGCGGCCGTTCAGGTGCATCTGCGGCGACTGGGTGATGAACCACTGGCTGCCGCCGGTGTCCTTGCCCGACAGCGCCATCCCGACCATCCCGCTGTCGTAGCGCAGGCGGTTGTACTCGCAGCGGATGGTGTAGCCGGGCCCGCCGGAGCCGGTGCCGGTGGGATCGCCGTCCTGGATCACGAAGTTCGGCACCACGCGATGGAACGTCGTGCCGTTGAAGTAACCGCGATCGGCGAGACGGACGAAGTTCTTCACCGTCTGCGGCGCCTCGTTGCGATCGAACGCCCACTCGATGTCACCGAGATTGGTGTGAAGGATGGCGCCGCGCGCGGTGGGCAGGGCGGTGAAGTCGCTCTCGCTCGCGGGCCTGGTGTTGGTCGCGGGATAGACGCGCTCGAGGCTGTCGGCGTAGGCCCTGGTGCGGAGCTTCTCCAGCGCGTCGTGGATCGAGATGCGTGCGTCGGCATCGGCGTCGCGCGCGCGCCGCGCATAGGCCTCGGTCAGCGCCGGCACGCTGGCCTTGTCGTCGAGATCGGCGAGCGCGCCGGCCGCCGCCGCGACGTAGAGCGTCGCGCTGTCGGCAAGGGCGGCTCGCAGCTCGCTCACCGCTGACCTGGCCTTGAGGGCGCCGAGCGCCTCGGCCGCCGCCACACGCACCGCCAGCGGTACGTCGCGAGCGAGGCGCGGCAGGATCAGCGGCAGCGCGTCGCGCTCACCGAGGAGTGGCAGCGCCTGAAGCGTCGCGACCTGGGTCACGATCGAGGGATCGTGCAGCATGCCGCGGGCGTTCCCCTGGCCGAGCTTTCCCTGCGAGGCGAGCGCGTGGACGCAGGCGCCGCGTGTCGCCGCGTCGGGGTCGCGAAGATGCGACAGCAGCGAGTCGACCGCGTTGGACTTCGCTCCGTCGTCCGATCGCGCCCAGGCGAAGCGGTCGGCGAGCGCGGTCGCCGCGGTCACGCGCACGTACGGATGCGGGTGCTTGAGCGCGGTGGTGAGGGCGCGCAGCGTGAACGAACCCGAGCTGTCGGCGATCTGCTGCAGCGCTCGAATCGCGTTCACCACCACCGCCCCCTCGGGATCGTCGAGCAGCTGCAGAACGTAGGCGGTGGCGCGCGTCGACTTCTGTCTTCCTAGCGTCCGCGCCGAGTAGGCGCGCGTCAGCCACTCCGGATCATCGAGGCGCTGGGCCACGCGCAGGACGATGCGATCCGGGGCGGTCACCTTCTCGAGCGCGTAGATGACGCGCCAGCGAACCTCGGCATCGGGATCGTCCACGTGATCGATCAGGCCATCGATCGCGGTCGAATCGGCGAGCCGCCACAGCGCCAGCGCGGCATCGCCGCGCAGCAGCGCCGAGGGCGAATTGAGATACGAGGCGACGCGGCGCGTGGAGGCCTTGTCGCCGAGCTTACCGAGCGCCTCGATCGCGAGGTCGACGGTGGTCGTGTCGGGCGCGTTGAGCGCGGCGTCGAGCGCCGGACGCGCGGGCGCGAGCGTCGGCGATCCGGGATGAGCGAGGGCGATCTGGCCGAGCGCGAACACCGCCTCGCGGCGTGGCTCGAACGCGGGATCGGCCGCGACCGGGATCAGCGGCTGGATCGAGGTCGAGTCCTGAATGCGCCCGAGCGCGAGCGCGGCCCGCGCGCGCACCGCGGGATCGGGTGCGGAGAGGAACGACACCAGCTCGCCGTCCTTGACCCGCCGCTGGTCCTCGGCGACCGCGATGGCCACGAATGGATCCGCCGGCGCTCCGGCCCGGGCCGCCACGGCCGCATGCGCGGTGTGTGGAATGGAAAAAATAGCGAGTAGAACGACAAACGATCTCACCGATCCGCGAGATCGCTTAAGGGATGTCGACGTGTCTCGGTCGGCGGAGCTTGACCAGACGCCCTTCATGCGCGGCCGACGATGTTCCGTTGTTTGCCACCAGCTTGTAGACGTAAATGCCGTTCGCAATCGTGGATCCTTCGGCGTCGCGGCCGTCCCAGGGGAGCTGGTGATACCCAGGAATGAGCTGGCGCTCGGTGCGAGTGTAGACCAATCGCCCGGTCAATGTATAAACGCGGATCAGGATGTCGGACGGGGCGCCGCTCTCGAGCGTGAACGACAGGTAGGTGCCGCTGTCGTCGAAGGGATTCGGGAACGCCATCGCGTTCTGCAGCCTCAGCTCGCCGCCGCCGATGTTGACGCGGAAGCGATGCGTGCAAGTCGCTCCGCCCGAGGTCGCGAGCCGGAGGTCGTACGAGTCGATCGGATACGGCCCATGCGACCAGGTCAGGATCCATTGCCGGCCGCTGGGGTCGCCCGCCACCTTGGTCGAATCGAACGCGATCGCCTGCCCGTTCAGCGTGAGCTGAAGGTCGGTGCCGGGATGGATCGGAGCCGGCGCCACGACCAGCAGCGAGAGATTCGCGTTCGGCGAGACCGCGTCGCCATCGTTGATCGGACTGCCTTCGGCGCGCAGCACGCACTGGTACGGAAAGACGGCGTCGAACGTGCCCGGCGTGCCCTCGCGGTCGACGGTGTGAATGGTGAACACGTAGCTGTTGAGCGTGAGCGAGGTCTGGTAGACGAGATGGTAGCGACGGCCGCCGGTGGCGGTGTCGCCGAACGCCGGGGTCAGCGTGTAGCTCGAAGACGGAATCACCGTCGGCGTTCCGCCGTCGATCGACTGATCGAGCTCGATCGAGACGATCTGCTGGTTCGAGACCAGATCCGCCTCGAGCCGGAGCGTGTCGCCGGGCGTCGTGAGCCGCACCGGCTGCCCGTTCACCACCGTGTCCCCGTTCGCCGTCACCAGCGCCTGAGCCGATCCGATCGAGAGCCGCGTGGCGGGGTCGCCGAGCAGCGTATAGGTGACGCCCACTTCCCTCTCGCCCAGGTTCGCGCTCGGAGAGACCTGCCATCTCAGCAACGTGAGCGCCAGCGCCTCGCCGAGCACGACGCGCGCCCCGCGGTCGCCGAGGTCGGGATCGCGCGGCGGGGTCGAGAACAGATCGCGCGTCATCTCGACGTTCAGGTGATCGAGCGGGTTGGTCGGCACCAGCTCGAAGCCGCTCGAGGCCCACGAGGCGATCGCGCCCTGATCGTTGGCCTGGGTGACCATGTCGGATCCCAGCCCCTGCCCGGGCGCGAATCCATTGAGACCGAGCTCGTAGCGCCGGCCGAAATTGTTCGCGTGACACGAGAACGCGCTGAAGAAGAACGGCTTTCCCGAGTTGGTGTAGCGCTGGGTGTCGTCGATGGTGGTCTTGTTGTCGACGTAGAACGACTCGTGCGACAGCAGCTGCTCGTTGGCGTGACCCTGATAGTTCCACCACAGGCGCCCGTCGTTCAGCCGCGTGAACAGCGCGGGCGTGAAGGTATTGCGCGCGAGCGTCTGCGCCGCGGAGCGATCGGCGCGACAGGTGTCGGGCTGGCAGCCGGGGAAGCCGCACGGCGTGATCACAAGGTCGAGCCCGGTCATGTAGTCGCCGAGGTTCAGCAGCTCGGGCTCGGCGTCACGGAGCCCGGCTTCGTTCACGATGACGTTCCGGCACACGGCGTTCAGCGTCGCGAAGATGCGCTCGTAGTCGCGCTGGCAATAGCCGAACGTCGCGCCGCCACCGAACGTGTTCTCGCCGGAATAATCGTCGTCGGACTGCAGCTCGATCCGCCGCCGCCACAGATCGGACGGCGACACCTGCTCGTAGAGCACCAGCTTGTGGACCGCGCTCACCGCCTGGGCCAGGCTGTTGACCGGTATGCGCCCGACGTAGACGTCGAGCACCTTGGCCTTGGTCGCGGGATCGGGGCAGCCGGCATCGTCGATACACCAGCCGTACCAGTTGTCGCTGGGCACGATCTCGTTCGAGTTCGATCCGGCGATGAAGATGCCGACCGGCCCGAGCACGCGATGGGTCGGGATCCAGTCCGGCGTCGAGCCGCCGAGGACGTTCTGCGGATCCTCCGCCGCGCCGTCGCCGAGCAGCGTCACGAATCGCGTGCCCCAGTGATAGTAAGCGTAGCGGATGAATCGCTTGACCGCGAAGTCGGCATGGCGTCCGCCGTTGAACTCGTCGTTGATCGACTCGAGCGGCGCCACGATGACGTTCAACCCCTCGCGCTGGCGCTCGTCCACCAGCGGCTGCACCGAGGAAAGGAACGCCTCGGGCGTGATCAGCAGGTAGTCGCCGGCGACGTGGTTCTCGAGCGAGCGCCGCGTCACCGCGCCGTAATGGTCGCTGGGCGGATACTTGGGCTGGCTGAACACCACATAGTTTCGGCGCCCGGCCGCGGTCGAGTCCTGGAAGCGAAGGCCCCACAGCGTGCCGACCTTCTCGGCGCGGGCGCCGGCGAGCTCGGTCGGGGTCAGAGGATCGGTGACGTCCCAGGCACGAAGGAACGTCGAGTCGTCGAAGATCGAAGCGAAGATCTCGTAGGGGCTCGAAGCGTCGGCGCTGTTGCAGTCGAGGTAGTTGCGGAGCGGCTGGAAGCGCCGCCAGTAGGTCAGGTCGAACCAGTTCAGCACGGCGCCGGTGCTGTAGTTCACGGTGGGATCGGGCGGCGAGTTGTCGTTCTTGCCGATCAGACCGAGGTGATTGGTGAGGCCTTCGGTGAGCGCGGATCCGTGCAGTGTTCCGGTGGTGTTGAAGTCGGTCGAGCCGAACCAGTATCCGGTGGTCGAGTCGTAGATGGTGGTGACCAGCCCCAGGCGATTCTTCACCGTGCCCATGGTGTAGTGGGGCTCGAGCTTTCGTCCCTGCAGCTCGATCGAGAACGACACCGCATGGGTGGTGTCGATCTGATTGGTCTCGAACGTGATGCTGTCCGAGCGGTCGAAGTACGTCATGAACGACGTCCACAGCAAGAGGTCGGTGAGCGTGTCCGGCGGGAAGCTGAAGTACTCGCCGGTGTTGTGCTCGAATCGCTGGGTGTAGGGATACGAGGCGAGCGGCGTGAGCCCGGTGCGTGAGGGATCGGCGGAGCGCGAGCCGACGCGAAGGCCGGCGCGGCCGGGCAGGTAGGTGGCGTAGACGACTTCGGCATCGCCCCACGCGCGCTCGGGAATGGTGGCGCCCGATCGCTTCGCCCAGTCCTGAACGAAGACCACGATCTGGTCCCCGGAATCGAACACGCCGTTGTGGTTGTAGTCCTGAACCTCGATCGGCAGCTCGATGGTGGCGTAGGGCGGGGTCTGATCCTGCAGGAACTCGTGGCGGTGAACGCTCAGCTCGGAATCCGGAACGCCGGCCGGGAATCCCGCCGCGCTGAGATCGTCGAACGTCAGACCCCAGACGCCGGTGGTGTCGATCTTGACGCGGACTTCGGTCTGCCCCTCGTCGAACGCGAACGCGCCGTTGGCCCCGCGCCTCGCGCTCCGGGAATCGAGCAGCCGGCCGCGCGACGGCATCGCGCGCGCGGTCCGGAACGTGCGACCCTGATCGTAATTGAGGAGCGCGCCCCGCAGCACCGGCTCGACGAAGCGGTCGGGCGGCGCGGCGACACCGGTGCGCGTCGAGCCGCCGATGAACGTGACGCGCACCGTCATCGAGCGCCGCACCGTCAGGCGCTTCGACGACTCGTCATAGAGAAACGGGTGCAGCTCGACCGCGGCGATGCGCTGTCCGCGCAGCTCGAAGGGCTCCCCCACCGTGATCTCGCTCTCCGGCCACGGCTGATCGGACGCCGGAGGCAGCGGCGTGATCACGGCGTGATAACGCATAGCGGATCGATCGGCCTCGAATCCATTGCGCGGCCCGATGCGCGCGCTGACGCCGTCGCGCGATTCGGTCGTCGAGGCGATCACCGCCGCGCTCGCGCGTGCGCCGGGCGGCACCGCGATCAGCGCGGTCGCGCACGGCAGCTGCGGGCGGCCGGGTTGATCGAGCATGCGGAGACCGGGCGCGAGAATGAACGACCGCCCATCGGCGTCCGGCGGCGAAACGCTCCAGCTGTCGAGATCGAGGCGCAGCGTGACGCCGCTCGGATCGACGCTGATCAGGCGAACCGAGGACGGCATTCCCGAAACGCCGGCGCTCGCGGCGGGTGAGGCGGGCGCCGCCTTGCCGAGCGGCAGCGTGGTCGGCTGGGCCCTGCCCGTGGGCGCCGCGGGTGAAGCGAGAGGTATCGCCTTGCCGATCGGGGTCGCAGGGCCGGAAGTGGGGATCGCCTTGCCCGGCAAGGGGGCGGGCGACGCCGCGCGGGCGCTGCCGGGATCCACGGAAAGCGCGGCGATCCATACCACGGCCAGCGCGTGAATCAGCGGGCAAGGCAGTGAACGGACCATGGGAACGTTGAGTCTAGTGAGGTGAACGAAGTCGGGTCAAGGAACGGGGGTCCATCGTTCGGGAACCGGGAACATCGAGCGTCCGGGAAGCCCGCCGCGCATGAATTCCCGCAATCACGATGCTAGACTCGCGCCCCGCGGCGAAGCTCGTATCAGGCCGAAACGAACCGGAGGAACCATGGCGTGGCGTGCCCCGCGGTCACTGGCCGTGCTCCTCTTGCTGGCCGGATGCTGGGCCCTTCTCGGCGCCGCGCCGGCCCGCCGAGCTCCGGCGACCCGGGCTTCACGAACGGGCGGCAGCCTCCTGCCGGACTCGCTGCTCGCCCGGGTCGGAAACCACCGCCACGTTTCAATCGCGACGTTCCGTCACTCCTGGTATCAGGTCGCTCCCCCTCAACGACCTGACTCTCTTACCCCCGAGGGGGCCCGGCGGTTTCTGGATCTTCTGGTCGGAAAAGAGGTCCTGGGGGAGGTGGCCGCCCGCACCCGCTGGACCTGGACCGCGCGGGAGAGCGCGAGCTACTTCGGGCTCGCCGACCGCATGGTGATGAGTGCCATGGTGGATTCGGCCCTGCGCGCGACGTTCCTCGAGCAGGCCGCGACCGGCGACACCCTCCACGACGTCGAGAGGCTCGGCACCATGGCGCGCGAGCGGGCGATCGCGAAGCTGCACGTCCGCTTCGACACCACGCTGACCCGCCGCCTCGCCGAGGACTGGGCCGCGGTGCCGAGACCTTCGCGCGACTCGTCACTGATGGCGCAGATACGCGTGCTCGGCTTGATGCCGCGCGTCGCCCCCTCCGACACCGGCCGCGTGCTGGCGCATTCGGCCGACGGCGACTTCCGCGTCCGCGAGCTGATCGACGCGTGGGCGCGCCTCGATCCGTTGCGGCGCCCGCGGGTGGATACGCCGTCGCAGATCCAGGATCTCGCCGGCAACGGGCTCTACGAGCGGATCCTCAGGCGCGAATCGGCGCGGCGAAAAGTGATCGCGTGGCCGGCGATCGCCGGCGCGCTCGAGAACGAGCGCGAGTACATCTCGGTCACGCACCTCGTCGCCCGTGAAGTCTACGAGGGACTCCGCTCCGATTCGGTGACGCTGCGCCGCTACTACGATCAGCACCGTCACGAATTCGCGCTGCCGCTGCGCGTGCGGGTGCTCGAGCTGGACCTGGCCTCGCGCGAGGCGGCGACGAAGATGGCGCTCGATCTTCGCGATCCCGCGCATGCCGACAGCCTGATCGCGCGCGGCAAGCGGAGCGGCGCCGACTACACCCAGGTGCTCACCGCCGAGAGCGATGGCGCGAGGTTCGAGCGCATGCTCGCCGCGGGGACCGGCGCGGTGACGGGACCGGATTCCACCCAGAGCGGCTGGAGCGTTTCGCGCGTGCTCGAGGTGATCCCGGCGCGTGAGCGCACGTTCGAGGAAGCTGCGCCGCTGGTCGAGCACGCCTGGTACGGGGAGGAGGGCGAGCGGCGGATGGTCCAGACGCTGGCGCGACTGCGCCGGCAGGTTCCGGTCACGATCAACGAGCGGGCGATCCAGCGTCTGGTTCGGGAGGGCGCGGGCCCCCCTCCCGCGGACGCGTTCTTGACGCCGGCCATCGGCCACCCCTAGACTTTCCTGCCGCTCCTCAAGCCTCGTACCACCGTCGTTGCCTCGATTTCCCGGGAGAATCCATGCGTTTTGGCGCTTCGTCCGCACGCGCGGCGGGGTCCGCGGCCACAGCGACCCTCGCGCTCATCCTGATCAGCACATCGCTCGCCATCGGCGCGGCGGCGCCCGCGGCGCCACCGGCGAAACGCGGCCTCAGCAGCGTGACGGCCACCGGCAAGCCGATCCGGGCGTGGATCAACGGCGTGCCCGACACCGGCCAGTTCCTGCCCGATACCGCGGTGCTCGCGCGCGTCGACGACCACGCCATCACCGCCCGCGAATATGTGGCCAGCTACTTCAACTCGTATGCCGAGGACCGGCCGGGCCAGGACGATGCCGGGCGCCGCTCGTTCCTCCAGAGCATGATCGACAAGGAAGTGCTCGACCGCACCGCGCGCGCGGCCGGATACACGCCGACGTTCGAGGATCGCGTGGCGCTGCGCGAGCACACCGAGCGCGTGCTGTCGAACATTCTCTATCAGCGCGCCATCATCGATTCCGCGTCCGTCACCGAAGCCGACATCCAGCGGGTGTACGACCAGTACAAGTACGAGCAGCACTTCCGCCACATCCTTTTCGCCGATCTTCCGACCGCCCGGCGCGTGCGTCTCGATCTCGTGGGCGGGCGCATCACGTGGAAGGCGGCGGTGGCGAAATACTCGGTCGCGCACGGTGACAAAGGAACGGACGGGGACATCGGCTGGGTGACGCGCACAGCGCTCTCCTACCCCACCGCCGAAGAAGTCTACGCGCTGAAGCCGGCGGAGATTTCGCAGCCGTTCGAGGTCGATGGGGGGGTCGAGATGGTGCAGTCGGTCGAGCGAAAGACCGTGACACCCCGACTGATGAGCTCGGTCCGGAGCACGATCATCCGCCAGATCCAGGAGCAGCGGGCTGCGCTGCTTTCGCAGCGCCTGTACGATCTCATCGCCGCGCAGATCGGCTATGCAGCCGACAGTGCGAACATCACGTGGGCCTGCAAGTTCTTCCCGGCCAACACGGGATTCCACGGCGGCCCGCAGGGCCTGGACATCGTGATCGACGAGTCCGTCCCGGAGGTGCCTTCGACCGACACGTCGCGCGTTCTCGCCCACTGGAAGACCGGCCAGATCACCGTGGGCGGATTCCTTCATGCCTTCAGCGACATTCCGCCGATCATGCGTCCGAATGTCAGCACGCCTGACGGCCTGACCCGCCAGGTTGCCAATACGGTGCTCGAGCCATATCGGGCGCAGGCGGCGCGTGAGCGCGGATTCGACAAGGACCCGCGCGTCGTGGCCCAGATCGAGATGAAGCGCAATCAGATCCTGGTCGACCACCTGTATGAGGATTCGGTGGCGAGCCGGGTGAGCGTCCTCCCCGCCGAGCGGCGCGCCTACTACGAGAAGAACAAGCCCAGCTTCATCACCTATGCGAAACGAGACTTCGCCACCATCCTGCGCTTCAGCCAGCCCGGAGCGGATTCCGTGGTGAAGGAGCTGAAGTCGGGCCACACCGCGGACGAGATCATCCGGGCGGATTCATTGCGAGGGTTCAAGAGCGGCGCGCTCCACCAGATGTCGGAGGACGAGCACGGACCGTTCCGCAAGCTGGTGTTCGAGGAATTGAAGCCAGGCGACGTCACGACGGTGGGCCCTG
Source organism: Candidatus Udaeobacter sp. (assembly GCA_035496475.1). Lineage (GTDB taxonomy): Bacteria > Eisenbacteria > RBG-16-71-46 > RBG-16-71-46 > RBG-16-71-46 > JACOSU01. Next base: position 839 of record DATJEP010000075.1, on the reverse strand, counting down.
GCAAGGACGGCGGATACGCCGTCGTGCAGCTCATCTCGGTGACACCGGGCCGGCAGCTCTCGTTCGAGGAGTCCGACGCAATCGTCGACGAGAACCTGCGTAACCAGAAATCCGAAGCCGAGCTGCAAAAGCTGCTGGCGCGCCTGCGCAAGCGGCACCGCATCGAGCAGGAGCCGGAGCGGACGGCGCTGGTTCGGCTGGTCGACCCGACGCTCTAGCGGCGCGGCGGGAGCGATCGCGGCCGGCTACTGATCCTTCAACCGCCAGGCGGGAACGCGCGTGGCGCGGCGATAAGGCAGCGTGATCTCCCCCTGCGGCGAGTTCACGCTCACGAACCGGTTGCCCCCGCCTTCCCGCACGACCTCGACGTCGCTCCCCACGTACCAGGACAGCCGTGAGTCCACCCATTCCACACAGACCGGCTCATGGCTCGCGGGCGTCTTCGCGGGCGGATGCCGGACGATGATGCAGCCCGCCACGTATTGCGTGGAATCCACCGACCGGCCGTCCATGTAGGGCACGGCGTAGACCAGGCGCAGTCGCGCGTCCTTCCGCAGGCGATCCCAGCGCCAGCCGCCGGCGCCGTTCATCGCGAACGGCTGCGGGTAGCCGAGGCCGGGCTTGGGCTCGAAGCGCATCGTCATGTGGGGCGGCACACCCTCGGGTCCGACCTCGTACCACCAGGTCGACAGGCTCTCGCCCAGCGCCGGGCGAAACAGCAGCGTGGCCTCGAACGCGATGAACGAGGCGTGGCTCTGGAGCGGTCGGAACGACAGCCACAGCGTGTCGGTTTTCGTCGTGTCGCCGACGAACGTCAGCGTGTCGGTGGCGCGCGGCTG
>DATJEP010000074.1:0-9008 GCA_035496475.1 Candidatus Udaeobacter sp. | reverse complement strand
GACGCACCTCCGCCATCCATGGCTCCGGCGCGTCTCGAGAGTCTCCCTGCGTCTCTCCCGCTCCCGCTGCCCCCTGAGGCCCCCCGCTGCCCTGAACCCGCGCCGCCGCCAACTTTGCGCGGTGCGGAGCGTTGCAGGGCGCACGGTCGGACCGGGCTCGCGGGCATTTCCCCCACTCGCACGACGCCCTTCAGACCGCGCCTGGAGCGGCCGATCTCTCTTCAAGACAGCCGGTAGGGACGGCATCGCCGCATGGCATATGCCTTGCGTTTCACTTCCATTGGAATCGATCCGTTCCCCAATCACCCCGCGTGACGGGAGCATCGCGAACGTGAATAAGTCGACCATTCTGGTGGCGGAGGATGAGCCGCACCTCCGTGAAGTGCTCCGCTTCCAGCTCGAGGCGGCGGGATACCGCGTGCTCGAGGCGCGGGACGGTCAGCAGGCGCTCGAGATGTCCATCCAGACGCTTCCGGATCTGCTGCTGCTCGACGTCATGATGCCGTACCGGAACGGCTACGACGTCTGCCGCGAGCTGCGCGCCACCTACGCCACGCGCCACATTCCGATCATCATGCTCACCGCCCGGGCCGAGACGCAGGACAAGCTCGAGGGCCTCGGCGGCGGCGCCAACGACTACGTCACCAAGCCGTGGGAAGCGCGCGAGCTGATGCTGCGCGTGCGCAACGTGCTCGAGTGGAGTCGCCAGCAGCGTTCGGCGAGCCCGCTCACCGGACTCCCCGGCAATCTCACCATCAACGAGGAGCTCAGCCACCGGCTGGACGCGCGGGTTCCGTTCGCGATGCTCCAGGTCGACGTCGACTACTTCAAGGCCTTCAACGACCACTACGGATACGCACGCGGCGACCAGGCGATCCGGCGTCTCGCCGACATCCTGGTGGCGGCGGCGCGCGAGGCCGGCGGCAACGAATGCTTCGTCGGCCACATCGGTGGCGACGACTTCGTCGTTCTGACCACGCCGGAGCGCGCCGAGTCGCTCGGCGAGCGCGTGATCGCCGAATTCAACAGCGCGCTGCCCGAGCTCTACGATCCGACCGATTTCCGGCGCGGACACGTCGAGGTGATGAACCGCCGGCACGTCGTCGAGCACGTTCCGCTGATGAGCCTGACCATCGCGCTCGTGAGCACGGACCGTATGCCGGTCTCGCACCTCGCCGAGCTCAACGATATCGCTCAAGAGCTCAAGGCTCACGGCAAGGGCATTCCTGGCAGCGTGCTCGTCGGTGAGCGGCGCGCCCATACGCCCGATCCCTCGGAGTCCGATCGAAACGTCGCGTGAGCGGCGCGATCGGGCCGATGTCATGAGCCTCGCACTCTCACCGCAGCCGGGACCCGAAGAAGTCTCGCCGGCCGAAACCCTCTCGGTCCTGGCTCAGGTGCTGCTGGCGCTGAGGAGCACGGCCGACCTCGGCGCCGCGTGCGCCATCGCCGGCGCTTCGGCGGTGGATTCACTCGGCGCCTCCGACTACCGGCTGCTGCGAGTTGACGCGCGCAGCGGCGCGCTCCGCGCCTTCGACGAGGCCGGCGCGGAGTCGTCCTACCTCGCGCAGCAGGGCGGACCGGTCGAGCAGGTGATGCGCCTCGAAGTGCCGTCGTTCGATCCCGGAACGCTCGACGCCGAGCGCGAGGACACGCTGTGGCTCGAGCGGCCCGCCGCGCTTGCCACCCTGCCGCTCCTCGCCGGAGGCGCGGTGCAGGGCGTGCTGCTGGTGGCCTTCGATCGCTCGCGCACGTTCACCGCGTCGGATCGTCTGTTCCTGCTGATCCTCGCCGACTCGATCGCGCTCACGCTCGAGCGCGACGAGCTCCGACGCCTGCTGCGCGAAGAGCGCCATCGCGGCGTGCGGTTGGAGCGCAGGATCAACGAGACCGAGGAATCCTCCTCGAGCCTGATGTCGGTGGTCGCGCACGAGATCCGGACGCCGCTGACCGCGATCAAGGCCTACACCGAGGCGATGATCGACAACCTCGCCAACCCCCACGCGCCGCGCGAGCGATTCCTCGGCATCATCAACGACGAGTGCGACCGTCTGACCCGGCTGGTGAGCGACATCCTCGATCTTTCGCGTCTCGAGGCCGGCCAGCGCCCGCTCCGCCTCGGCCGGCTGAACCTCCAGAGCCTGGTGCACGAGACGCTCGAGGGGCTGGAGCCGGTCGCGACCGCGCGCAAGGTCCAGTTCGACGTCGACGTCGAGGCGACGCTGACGCCGGAAGGCGACCCCGACCTGCTGCGCCGCCTGCTCATCAATCTGGTCGGCAACGCCGTCAAGTTCTCGCCGATCAGCGGACGGGTGAAGATCCACTCCCGTACCCGAGGCGACGAGTGGCTCGGTGTCGTGGAGGACGAAGGGCCGGGGATCCCGACCGAAGACCTGCCGCGCGTCTTCGAGCGCTTCTACCGCGTGCCGCGTCCCGGCACCGAGCAAGTCGAGGGCACCGGGCTCGGCCTCGCGATCGCGCGCGGCATCGTCGAGCTGCACGGCGGCCGCATCTGGGCGCAGTCAGTCGAGCCCACCGGAACGCGCTTCTGCTTCACGCTGCCGGTACGCCAGCTGGCCTCGACGCGGGCCCGCCGCATCGCGCGCCTGATCTGGAACCGCATCGATCTGCGCGAACTGTTCGACCACACCATCGAGATGGTGGCCGCCGCGATGGACGCCGAGATCGTCTCGCTGATGCTGGTCGATCCCGATCAGGGCGATCTCTTCATCGCCTCGTCGCGCGGGCTCGAGGGGCAGAATCTCCTCGGCCGGCGCACGTCGGTGCGCTCGGGCGTGGCGGGCTCGGTGGCGGCCTGGGGCCGGCCGCTGCTCGTCAACAACATCGAGACCGACCGACGCTTCCGCCGTCTGAACCATCCGCAGTACAGCACGAAGTCGCTGCTCTGCGCTCCGCTGCGCATCCAGGGCGAGGTGCTCGGCGTCTTCAACGTCAACAACAAGAATTCCGGTGACGCCTTCGATTCGGACGACCTCTCGGTGCTGGCGGCGCTGATCGAGCGCGTGGCCAGCGCGGTCGAGCGCGCCATCGCGCATCCGGATTCGGCGCGCATCGTCACGGATTCGGTCGAGGCAGTGAAGACCGTGACGCGTCTGAAGCGCGAGTACCTGCTCGGGCAGCACGACGTGGTCCACCTCACGCGCGCGCTGGCGCACGAGCTCGGAATGTCGGAGTCCGAAGTCGATCTGCTCGGCTATGTCGCCAGCATTCACGACCTCGGAATGCTGCGCGTGCCGGGCCACGGCGCCCCGGGTCCGCTCGAGCCGGCGGCGATTCAGGACCTCGAGCGCCATCCCGAAGTCAGCATGGAGATCCTGCGCCCGCTCGAATACCTGGCCCAGGTGCGCGACATCATCCTGTCGCACCATGAGCACTGGGGAGGGGGCGGCTACCCCCGCGGACTGGTGGGGGAGGCGATCCCGATTGGCGGCCGGGTCGTGGCCGTGGTCGACGCCTTCGAGAGCATGACCCGCGGACGCTCGTACCGGGCGCCGAAAAGCCGGGCCGAGGCGCTGGCAGAGCTGCGCCGCGAGGCCGGCCGGCAGTTCGATCCACGCGTGGTCGAGGCGTTCGGGCGGGTCCTCGAGCGCGAGCAGGGGACGTCGTGAGCGGCGGGCGAATTGCACTCAAGGTCCGGGGGGTGGGGGCCGATACCCGCCAGGACGGCGCGCCGCGCCTGACATCGTCCGCATTCGGGTATACCGGATCGGCGACGCATCACGGGAGGTGATTGCGATGGCGAAAGGCAGAATCCTGGTGGTGGACGACGAGATCTACATCGTTCACATCCTGGATTTCAGTCTCGGCATGGAAGGCTACGAAGTTCTCACCGCGCTCGACGGTGAGCAGGCGGTGGAGAAGGCGCGCGCGGAACATCCGGACCTGATCGTGCTCGACATCATGATGCCGAAGCTCGATGGCTACGAAACCTGCAAGATTCTGAAGGCAGGGGACGACACCAAGAACATTCCGGTGATCCTGCTGTCGGCGAAGGGCCGCAACGTCGATCAGAAGATCGGCTTCGAGGTCGGCGCCGACGACTACATCACGAAGCCGTTCAGCCCGCGCAAGCTGGTCGAGAGGATCAACGCGCTGCTCGGACAGAGCAGCTCGCAGCGACTCCAGGCGTAGCTCCCTCAGCACGCCCTCGAAGCTCGTCGAGGTTCCGCTTGCCGCGATCGTCCGGTCGGCGCAATCTCACGGGCCCTTGCTCACCGACCCGACCGTCTCGATCTCTGCGTCCCGCCGCCTCGCCTTTGCCGAGGTCGCGCTTCCGCTGCCGCTCCGCCGCACCTTCACCTACGGCGTCCCGGACGAGCTGAGGGAGCGGGCCGTCCCCGGCGCGCAGGTGCGCGTGCCGTTTCGCGGCCGCATCGCGCGAGGCGTGGTGATCTCCTCGGCCGAATCGACCGCGCTCGCCGAAGTCCGGCCGCTCGCCGGCGTGCTGCCGGGTCCGCCGCTCGCCACACATCTGCTGGAGCTGGCGGGATGGATCTCCGAGTACTACGTCGCGCCGCTCGGCGAGGTGCTGGCGGCGATGCTGCCGGGCGGACTCGAAGGATTCGCCGGCAGCCGCGCGCGCCGCCACGCGGTCGAGGATCCGGTCGTGCGACTCGCGCTCGGCCAGCGGGTCAACCTGAGCGCGGCGCAGCGCTCCGCGGTGAGCGAGGTCGTCTCCGCGGTCGCGGCGGCGCGCTTCGCGCCGTTCCTGCTCCACGGCGTGACCGCGAGCGGCAAGACCGAGGTCTACCTCCGCGGCGCGCAGGCGGCGCGCGAAGCCGGAGGCCAGACGCTGGTGCTGGTGCCCGAGGTCGCGCTCGGTTCGCAGGTGGTCGCCGCATTCCGCGCACGGTTCGGCGGCCGCGTCGGGCTGCTGCATTCCTATCTCGGCGTCGGCGAGCGCCGGCGCAACTGGGAGCTGGCCCGGCGCGGCGCGCTGGACGTGATCGTCGGCGCGCGCTCGGCGGTGTTCGCGCCGCTGCCGAATCTGCGCCTGATCGTCGTCGATGAAGAGCACGAGCCGGCCTTCAAGCAGAGCGAGCAGCTGCGCTATCACGGCCGCGACACCGCGGTGCGGCGGGCGCAGCTGCTCGGGATTCCGATCGTGCTCGGCTCGGCGACGCCGAGCTTGGAGTCGCTGGCCAACGCGGCACGCGGCAAGTACCGGCTGCTGAATCTGCCGGAGCGGATCGAGCGGCGCGCGCTGCCCACGATGCGCGTCGTCGACCTGCGTCGCGAGGCGACGGGCGACTCGATGTTGTCGCTGCCGCTCGCCGCCGCGCTCGAGCAGCGGCTCGAGAAGGGCGAACAGGCGCTGCTCTTCCTCAACCGGCGCGGCCACTCGCATTACACGCAGTGCCGCGCCTGCGGATTCGTACCCGAGTGCCCGCGCTGCGACATCACGCTGACGCTCCATCTCATGCCGCGCGAATGGCGCTGTCACTACTGCGATCATCGCCAGCCCGCGACCGTCCAGTGCCCGAGCTGCGGCGCCGCGCTGCTGCGCCTCTCGGGCGCCGGCACCCAGCGCGTCGAGCGCGAGCTCGCCTCACGCCTGCCGAAGGCCCGTGTCCTGCGCCTCGACACCGACGTCGCGCGCGAGCGCACGAGGCCCGAGGAAGTGCTGCGCGCGTTCGGGCGTGGCGAAGCCGACGTGCTGCTCGGCACGCAGATGATCGCCAAGGGTCTCGATTTCCCTCGGGTCACGCTGGTCGGCGTGCTCGACGCCGACGTCGCGCTGCACCTGCCCGACTTCCGCGCCGCCGAGCGCACGTTCCAGCTCCTGGTTCAGGTCTCGGGCCGGGCGGGACGCGGAGTCGAGCGCGGGGAGGTCTTCGTTCAGACCTGCACGCCGGATCATCCGGCGATCGTCGCGGCGGCGCTCCACGATGCGCATCTGTTCCAGGGGCGCGAGCTCGAGGAGCGCCGCGAGGCCGGCTATCCGCCCTACCGGCGGCTGGCCTCGGTGCTGTTCACCGGAACCGACGAAGCGGACGTCGAGCGTGTCGCGAACGCCGCCGCCGAAGCGTTCGCGCGCGACCCGATCGCCGACGTCGAGATGCTGGGGCCGGCGCCGCAGCCGCTCGCGCGCCTGCGCGGCCGGCATCGCTGGCACCTGATGCTGAAGAGCTCGAATGCCCCGCGGCTGCGCGAGGCGGTGTTGCGCGTGCTCGAGGCCACCGAGGCGAAGGGTCTGCCGCGCACCGTCAGCGTCGCGCCCGACGTCGATCCCGTCGACGTGCTCTAGCGGGGCGAAGGGGGCAGGGCCCAACGGCCAAACCCGTTACCCGGTGACGACACCGTCGCACCGGCGACACACCGCCCCGCCGGGCGGCGTCGATCCGGCGCCCCGCGGGGGCCGCGGCGCACCGGCCATCACCTTGACGCGCCGCGCGTTGCGGTCCTAGATTGGCTTGCTCTTCGCGGCGCCCGGCCGCACCCGGTCGCTGGCATCATTCCCGCATTTGAAGGTCTTCACATGTCCAAGCCTCCGAACCCATCCGCCGCTCTGGCGGCCTCGTCGCCCACCGGCTCCGCCGTGGTCGCGCCGGCCTCGAAGCTGATTACGCCCGAGATGGTCGCCGAGAGTCCGCGCGTCCGGATCTTCATCCGCAAGGCCGACGAGGCGCTGGCCGAGATCGGCTATACCGAGCACGGCGAGCGGCACGTCACGCTGGTCTCGAACATCGCCTTCAACGTGCTGAAGCGCCTCGGCTATCCCGAGCGCGAGGCCGAGCTGGCCAAGATCGCCGCGCTGCTCCACGACATCGGCAACGCGGTCAACCGCGACCATCATGCCCAGACCAGCGCGGTGATGGCGATGCAGATCCTGAGCGACATGGGCATGCCAGACCTCGAGGTCGTGCGGGTGATGAGCGCGATCGGGAATCATCACGAGAACGACGGCGATCCGGTCAGTCCGGTGGCCGCGGCGGTGATCCTCGGCGACAAGAGCGACGTCCACCGCACCCGCGTCCGCAATCCCGACATGATCAAGTTCGACATCCACGACCGGGTCAACTACGCGGTGACCAAGAGCTTTCTCAACGTCGACGAGGGGGCGCGCTCGATCGTTCTCGAGCTGACGGTGGACAACGAGATCTCGCAGGTGATGGAGTACTTCGAGATCTTCATGACCCGCATGCTGGCCTGCCGCAAGGCGGCGAAGTTCCTCGGTACGTCGTTCGGTCTGGTCGTGAACGGCAACCGGCTGACCTAAGCAAGGAGGAGTCCGTGACGTTTCGCATGCTCGGCACGACGGCCCTGGCGACTCTGGGGTTCGCGCTCGTCCTCAGCGGCGTTGCCGGGGCGCGGAATGAACACTGCGCCGGCGGCATTCAATACGTCGTTCAGGCGATGAAGGACAAGGAAAAGGGCAACACGGACGACTATCAGCGCGAGATCAACAAGGCGGTGCAGCAGCTCACCGAGTGCTCGACCGCCGATCCCAACGATTTCGAGGCGATCGGCTATCTCGGCTGGGCCTACGCCGAAGTCGACAGCGCGGGGCCCGCGGGCCAGGCGTTCGACAAGGCGATCAGCGGCCTCAAGTCGAAAGGCGACGTCAAGAAGGCCGATCTCGTCTCCAACAATCGCGAGTCGTTCTGGGCCAGCCGTTTCAACGACGGCATCAAGAAGATCAACGACGCGCAGACCATCTATCCCGATTTCACCAAGCAGCCGGCCAATGACGACGAGAAGCGGCTGCGCGACGAAGCGGCGAAGAGCTACAACCAGGCCATCGTGAAATTGAATCAGGCGCTGCTGCTCAAGCCCGGCAATCCGCAGACGCTGCGCAACCTGGGCTCGGTGTACGCGTTCATGGGCGACTTCAAGACCGCCGAGACGGAGTTCCGCGAAGGTCTGAAGAGCGCGCCGGCCGATTCGGGCCTGATCGCGTCGCTGCATTCGGTGCGGGCGAACTACGCCGGTCAGCTGATCGACCAGAAGAAGTACGACGACGCGATCAACTTCTACACCGACCTCGTCAAGACCGACGCGAACAACCCCGATCTCTACCTCGGCATCGCCGACGCCCACTTCAAGCGGGCTCAGGACGCCAAGGGCGATGCCGCCAAGCCGGATTTCAAGGCGGCCGCGGACGCCTACGCGAAAGCGGCGTCACTCAAGCCCAAGGACGCCGACCTGCCGTTCAACGCGGCGCTCTCGTATCAGAATGCCGGCGACTGGGCCTCGGCCGAAACGCAATGGAAGGCCACCCTGGCGCTGCGACCGGCCGATGCCGATGCCCAGTCGGCGCTGGGGCAGACGCTGTCGGAGCAATCGAAGTTCGCCGAGGCGGTGAAGGTGCTGCAGGCCGGCGTGCTGGCGAATCCGAAGAACAAGACCCTGCACCGCCAGCTCGGCGCCGTGTATACGAAGATGCAGAACAACGCCAAGTCCACCGAAGAGCTGATGGTGTTTCTGGCCCTCAACAACGGCAAGCCGGTCGCCGATCCGGCGGGCCAGGCCAAGGCGGCGCCGGCCGGCAGCGCGGCTGCGAAAACACTGGCTTCGATGGGGGCGCCGGAGGACGTGATTCCCTGGACCGTGGACCAGCAGAAGATCGAGAGCTGGTTCTACTGGAAGAAGAATCAGGCGTTTCATTTCCAGAGCGGTGCGCTCTACGGCAAGTCGGATTGGGGCACGGTCGCGGCCGCGGTACCGTCCGGAGGGAAGAAATAGCGCGCGGCGCCGGGCAAGGGCGCCATCCTCGAGAACTGCAGAATCGCGCAACATCTTGTCCAAAAACTGATTGACACGTTTTCCAGCGCCTTGCTAGCTTCGCCGTCGGACGGGCCTGTGCCGCCGACCGGACTACCGGATCAGGCGCCCGCCGGCACGAGGAGGATGTGATGACGAAGGCGGATATCGTGGACCAGATCGCCGAGCGGACAGGGCTCACGAAGAAGGACGTGGCGGAAACCGTCGACTCATTCCTCAATGCGGTGGCCAAGGCGCTGTCGAACGGCCATCACATCGAGATC
>DATJEP010000073.1:0-5573 GCA_035496475.1 Candidatus Udaeobacter sp. | reverse complement strand
GACCTCGGCGCGGCCGACAGCAGCGGACTTCCCGGCAAACGCATCGCCATCGATCCCGGCCACGGCGGTTTCTTCAAGGGAGCGATCGGCGTCCATGGCCTGACCGAGGCCGAGGTCAATCTGGGCGTCGCGCTCGACCTCAAGCGCCTTCTGACCGCGCGCGGAGCCGCGGTGCTCCTGACCCGCGAGACCGATCGCGATTTCGTCTCACCTTCTGACAGCTCGCTCCATGCCGACCTCGCCGAGCGCATGCGGCTCGCCAACGAGTTCCATCCCGATCTCTTCATCTCGATCCATCACAACGCCGACGCGCGCGGTTCCCACGACGTGAACGAGACCCAGACCTACTACAAGCTCGCCGATCCCGGGCCCTCGCTCGATGCCGCCTCGGACGTCCACCGATCGCTGGTGCGGAACGTCGGCATCGAGAAGCACCGCGTCGTTCCCGGCAATTACTTCGTGCTGCGGTCGAGCGACGCGCCGGCCCTGCTCACCGAATCGAGCTACCTCACCAATCCCGACGTCGAGGCGAAGCTGGCGCTGGCCGAGAAGCGCGAGCTCGAGGCCGACGCGCTCTATCTCGGCATCGCGCGCTATTTCGCGCGGCATCTGCCGGTGATCGAGGAGTTCCGCGCGTGGGCGCCGGGCCAGGGCGGGGATTCGGCGCTGACGACCCATACGCCGCTCCTGAGCGCGCGCGTGCGCGGCGCGTTCGATGCCTGGTCGATGACCGTGGACGGCCAGCCGGTGCTCCCCGAGGTCGACGAGGGCGCGATCCAGTGGCGGCCGCGTGCTCCACTCCGGTCGGGAACGCACGAGGCCACGCTCGCGGTGCGGCTGGCGGGAGAAGGATCGGCGCGGTCGCGTGAGATCCGCTTCAGGATCACCGGTGAGCCGGCACGCATCGAGACCGACTTTCCGGGCCAGAACGCGTTCCAGCCCGGGCAGCCGTTGGGCCTCCGGGTGCGCGTCTTCGACCGCTACGGTCTTCCGCTCGACGACAGCCTGCGCGTCACCGTTCGCGCCACCGGTGCCGGGCGCGTCATGCCGGCCGAGACCACGATCACGATCCGGGACGGCGAGGCGTGGGCGTACCTGCGGCCGATCGAATCGCGCGCGACGCGGCGGACGCATCGCGCCGCGCCGACGCTCGCGGTAAGGGCTGCCCTCGGCGGCGCGCATCCGATCGATGCCACGGCTCGGATCGAGAGCGGCGAGCGCACGCGCAGCGCGACGCTGACCGGATTCGCGATGCGCATGCCCGAAGCCGTGCCGCTGCTTTCCGCGCCCGGCACCACCGGGCCCGAGGCGTCCCTCGACTGGATCAATCGCGACGGCTTCGTACACCTGTCTCCCGACGCCGATGGACATGTCCGCATCCCGCTGCTCCGTGGCTATCGCGCCTGGCCGGAGGGTTCGAGCGAGCCTCACGTCGCGAGCGGCGGTGATTCGCTGCCGCCGGTACCGACGCCGGGACCGGCATGGCCGCCGCGCTTCGTCGCCATCGCGGGCGGCGCGCTGCACGCTCGCCGCATCGTGATCGATCCCGAGGGAGGTGGTGACGATGCCGCCGGCGAAGGTCCGGGGGGAACGCGCGCGGCCACGCTGAATCTCGAGGTCGCGCGGGCTCTGGCCGGGTTCCTGAGCGCCGCCGGCGCCGAGGTCAAGCTGACGCGCGACGGCGATGTCGCGCTCTCCGATGTGGCGCGGGTCCAGATCAGCGAAGCGTTCCATCCCGATCGCTTCCTCCGCATCGGACACGCGGCGGATGCACCGGCGATCGGCTTCTACTTTTCGAGCGCGCCCGGCAAGGCCTGGGCTTCGCGCACCCAGTCGGCGTTCGCGTCGATCGGTCTTCCTCCGCCACCCGCGGCCGAGGACGCGGAGTACGTGGTGCAGCAGGCGTCGTGTCCGGCGCTCCGTGTTTCGCCGGCGCGCATCGATGCCGGCGAGGCGCGCCTGTTGTCGCCGGGGGCGCTGCGCGCCGAGGCCTATGCTCTGTTCCTCGCGCTGGCGCACGAATGGGCGCCGGCGGCCGCATGGCCGGCCGACTCACTCGAAGCGCGCGACGGGGCCGGGCATGCGATCGCGGGACTGCCGATCCGCCTCGGGGGCGCGCTCGTCCTCGAAACCGACGCGACCGGGCGCGTTCGCTTCGCGCGCACCGAGCCCGGAGCGGTTGAAATCGAGGCCTGGACCCCCGCCGAGCCCGGCCTCGAACCGCAGCGGGTGCGACGTCTTCTGTTAGAATCCGAGCGGGGTGTCGTCCTCACGATCGGGTCCACGGGTCGCTGACACCACGGCCGCGCCGCCTCACCCGAGCGTCATGAATCACGGCTCCAGTCATTATTTCGCCGAGCGCGCCCGCTTCGAGACGCGGCTTTCGCGCATCACCGCCGCGATTTCGCTGATCTTTCTCGTGCTGCTGCTCGCCCTCGGGCATTCTCCCGCGCGCAATCTCATCGACGATCCCGAGCACTTCGGATTCGAAGGGCCGGAGCGTTACGTGCAGAGAATCGAGCTCGAGGTCCTCGGCCCGCGCCAGCCGGGAATGAGCAACAGCGGCCTCGCCTATGTCCCGCGCCTGACGGCGGGCGGCGGCTCGGGACGCGAGCGACGGCCGTTGCGGGAGCGCGGAACGGAGGTCTCGCGCGCGCCGATCGGTCTTGGCGCCTCGAGCGCAAACCTGCTGGCGAAGGCGCTGCGGCGATCCTCCGATGTTCCGCTGGTTCAGTCCCAGGAGCTGGTGTTCGAGCGCCTGGTGCGTCCGAGCTATCCCGAGGAGGCGCGACGGCGGGGCATCGAAGGCCGCTTCTCGATTCTGGCGCTGATCGACACTTCGGGTCGCGTGGTCGAGGTTCAGGTCCAGAGCGGCGATCCGAATGGATTGCTCGAGCGCGAGGCGGCCGCGGCGGTCCTGCGCTGCGTGATCCGGCCCTATCGCGTCTCGGGATTACGACACGAGATCGTCGCGCGCTTTCCGTTCAACTTCTATCTGAGAGATTGAGTCACTGAGGCCGAGCGGAAGGATCGCAAGGCGAGCGTCCTGGCGGGATCGGAATGCCCGAAAGACGCCGGGGCCCCAACGAGGCGCGGGGATCGTTGCAATGCGGTCGCCGTCCCCAATCGCCTTTCGGGCATTCCGATCCCGCTGCCGGCGCCTTTCGGGCACGCCGATGCCCGCGCTACTCCCCTACAGCTGGAACTTTCCGAAGTCTTCGGGATTGAGCTTCTCGAGGAAGCGGCGGAGCTGCTCGGCCTTTTCCTCTTCGGTCAGCTCGCGCGTCTCGGCCTCGGGCGTGGCCTCTTCTTCCTCGCCGGCCTGCGGCGGCTGCTGGAGCAGCTTCTCGTTCACGAAGATCGGCGCCTTGGCGCGCAGCGCGACCGCGATCGAGTCCGAGGGGCGCGCGTCGATCGAGAGCATCTCGCCTTCGCGCTCGATCATGACGCTGGCGAAGAACGTGCTCTCCTTGAGATCGGCGATGACGATGCGCGAGACGCGGGCCTTGAGGCCTTCGACCACCAGCTGGATCAGGTCGTGGGTGAGCGGGCGCGGGAACGGCTCTTCGGCGAGGAACCGGCGGATCGCCTGGGCTTCGGCGGGGCCGATCCAGATCGGGAGGATGCGGTCGCCATCGATCTCGCGGAGGATGACGATGTTCTGCTGGGCCTTCTGCTCGAGGATCAAGCCGTGGACCCGCACTTCGATGACGTTCACGGTTTTCCGCTGGACCCCGTCTTTCGGCGCTCGTTCTGCGGCTCTTTTCCCTTCATCTGCGTGGCGGAGGCGGCCGAATCGGCCTGCTGGGTCACGAACGCCGGTGCTTCCTCGGTCCGCATGTGATCGATCATCCAGTGCGCCGAGCTTCCGAGCTCCGACTTCGGATACCTCTGAAGCAGCGCACGGAACGCCTTCTCGGCGCCATCGTAATCCTTCAGCTCCTCGGAGCGCACGAATCCAATCATGAACTGGGCCTGCGGCGCGACGTCACTGTCGGGCCAGAGGTCGAGCACGCGCTGATAGCCTTCGATGCGGGCCGGAGCTCCGCTGGCCTCCTGCGCCTCCTTGAACATCTCGCGCGGGGTCTTCCTCGCCGAGACGAAGTTGCGGATGGCGCTGGAGTCGGGATGGACGCCGACGTCGTGGCGCGCCTTCTCGAGCATTCTGCGGTAGAAGTCCTGCGTCCTCTGTCCGCTCAGCTGGCGCACGATCAGGGCGCGGGTCTGGTCGAAGGAACGTGTGCTGGCGGGCTCGACGTGATCGACCTTGATCACGTGCCAGCCCCGGTCGGTCTTGTAGGGGCCGCCGATCTTGCCCTCACCCAGCGCGAACACCGATTCGGCGAGGGCCGGCTGCATGCCGAGGATGGGGAAGCTGCCGTCACGGCTGACGGTGCCGAGCAGGCCGCCGTTCTTGCGCGTGAGCGTGTCGGTCGAGAACTTCTGCGCCAGCTCGGCGAAGTCACGCTTGGGCTCGCGCGCTGTCCCCAGCACGCGCCTCGCGTCGGCTTCGGTCCTGGTCTCGATGTGCCGGACCACGGCGGTCGGCGGCGTCTTGTATTCGTTGATGTGCGCCTCGTAGTAGGCGCGGACCTCGGAGTCGGACGGCGGCGGGTTCAGCGCCATCTGCTCGTTGATCCAGGTGCGGATCAGGAGATCGCGCCGCTGCTGCTCGAGCTGCTCCCTGACCTTGGGCCGCGACGCCACGCCGTTCCGGAGCGCGACGGTCAGCCACACCTTCTCTTCCACCATGCGGTCGAGCACCTGCTGGCGCCCGGTCGGAGTCGTGTACTGCGCGCGGTACTGGTCCGGCAGCGCGTCGATCCGCTCCTGCACCATCGCGTTCGTGATCGCTTCGTTGCCGACCCGCACCAGCACCTTCGCGGTGTCGCGGTGGGCGGCGGCGTGCTTCACCGGCAGGGTCTTCGCGGGCGCCGCGGCCAAAGGGAGCGCTGCCGTCCCGACCAGCAGCGCGACCACGAGCGCGACCAGCCTTGAAGGAAGCGCCTGCGTCATGGACGCACCACCCAGACGCGGACGGTGGCGGTGACGCCGGCGTGGAAGCGCACCGGCACGTCGTAGTGCCCGAGCTGCTTCAGGTGCTCCTCGAGCTCGATCTGCTTCCGGTCGATCGCGTGTCCGGCGCGCGCCAGGGCATCGGCGATGTCCGAATCCGTGACCGAGCCGAACAGCGTGTCGTCGTCGTTGGCCTGGGCCGGGATGTTGATCTCGACGCCTTCGAGCTTCTGGGCTTCGGCGCGCGCGCGGGCGAGTCGCTTGTCATCCTGGACCTGATGCTGGCGCTGCAGCTCCTGGTACAGGTTGGCGGCGCGCGTTCCGGCTGGAATCGCCAGCCGGCGCGGCAGCAGGAAATTGCGGGCATAGCCGGGCTTCACGTTGACGAGCGCGCCGCGAGCGCCCAGCCCCTTCAGGTCTTCGAGCAGGATGATGTTCATCGATTCTCCTCTCCAGAGTCATGGGCGGCGGGCTCCAGGCGGCGGAAATCCAGCCACACGTCGCCCAGCCCGACCGCGGCCGTAGTGAGCATGAATATCGGCATCGCGACCGCGAAA
>DATJEP010000072.1:0-6657 GCA_035496475.1 Candidatus Udaeobacter sp. | reverse complement strand
TCGGACAGCGTGCTCGCCGAATCGCTGTTCGCCCTCGCGATCGCGTTCACGTTCCTCCTCGCGGCGTGGCGCCTGCGCGATCCCGATCGCGGGCGGCGCGGCATCGCGCTCGATCTCGGTACCGGAGCGCTGTTCGGTGCCTGCTATCTGCTGCGGGCGCAGGCGGTGCTCGCGATCCCGGCGGTGCTGGTCCTGATGGCGCGCGGCCGGTCTCGCGGGCGATTCGCGCTCGGCGGCGCGGTCGCGACGGTTGCGGCACTGGCGGTGATGTCGCCGCTCCTGATTCGAAACCTGAGGCTCTTCGGCGTCCCGTTCTACAGCGACGTCACCGCCTACGGCCTCTGGCCCTACGTCGACCACATCACGTTCTCGAACGGGCTCGACCGCCCGGGCTCGCCGATCGCATTCGCGTTCACGCATCCCATCGCGGTGGCGGCGCACGCGCTGTGGAGTCTGCGTCAGTTCGCGGTCTGGGCGCTGCCGCGCGAGCTGTACGGAGACCCGCTGTGGATGATCGGGCTGCTCGCCGCGCTCGTGCTGGTGTGGCGGCAGGCCCGCGAGTGGTGGTTCGCGGTCCTCTACGCCGGCCTCACCCTGGCGTTGATCCTGCCCGTCCATTGGGACACTTACTACTTCACGAGCAGCATGAGCGCGTGGTGCCTGCTCGCCGCCGCCGGCACGGCATGGATCGCACGCCGGCTCGATCGGCATTTCGCGTCGCGGCCGCAGCAGGCCGGCCGGTCCGCGCCGGCGCGATTCGCGGCGCTGGCGATCGCGGTCGCGGCGCTCGGTCCGCTCGTGGTCGCTGCGTACCGTCCGTCACGCCTTCCCGGCACGCTCACCGCCGAGGCATCGGCGGCGCGGCGTGAAGCGCCCTTCCTGCGCGAGCGCCTGGCGCCCGACGAGTCGGTGATGGCGAACATCACGTCCTACTGGGCCTGGTTCGCCGACCGGCCCGCGGTCCACATCGTGGTCGCCGATTCGGCGCGCTTCCAGGACATCGTCCGCCGCCTGAAGGTGCGATGGGCCGCGATCCCCACCGGGCAGATTCCCGAGCTCGCCGCGCACTACCCGGAGCGACGGCTCCCTTCGGTGCTGGTCTTCGATCACGCCGACGCCGAGGGCATCTCGCTCTACCGGCTCGCGGCTGTCGACGCCTCCCGTCCCACCCCGGCTCCGCCGCCGTGAGAGCCGCCCGTTGCAATTCGCCCGAATCCACGCGGCGGCGGGCCGCCGCTCTTGCCGCTGTCGCGAACGCGCTGATACACTTTGAACGAGTGCCACCTCACGCACGGGCATTCGCCCGGCCCTGGTCGTTCCCTTCAGCCCTCCCCGCATGCACCGCGAAAAATCGCTGAGCGTCGTGATTCCCTGCTACAACGAAGAAGATGGAGTGCGCGAGGTCATCGGGCGCATGCCCCATGCGGTCGATGAAGTGGTCGTGGTCGACAACAACTGCACCGACCGCACCGCCGAGGTCGCCCGCGGGCTCGGAGCGCGCGTCGTGGCCGAGTCCACGCCGGGTTACGGTGCCGCCTACAAGGCCGGGCTGCGCGCCGCCACCGGGGACATCGTCATCACGCTCGACGGCGATGGAACCTATCCGCCCGAGGAGATCCCGCGGCTGGTGGACGAGCTGATCGATCGGCGCTGGGATTTTCTCTCGGCCAGCCGGTTTCCTCTGGTCGATCCTCGAGCGATGCAGATCTCGAACCGGATCGGCAACTGGGTGCTCACGGTGGCGGCGGCCGCGCTCTTCTTCAAGCCGATTCGCGACAGCCAGTCCGGGATGTGGGTGTTCCGCCGCTCGATGCTCGAGCGCCTGCGCCTCACCTCGGATGGAATGGCGTTCAGCGAGGAGATCAAGCTCGAGGCGCTGATCCGGGGATTGAAATTCGGCGAGGGTCACATCCCCTACGGCGCGCGCATCGGGGACGTGAAGCTGCAGAAATGGCGCGACGGCTGGGACAATCTCGCCTTCCTGGTCCGCAAGCGATTCGGAGCGGTCTGATGGCGCTGTCGATCGGCGCGAGGCCGCTGCCGCGGCCGCTGCGCGTGCTGGGCGGCCGGCTTCTCGGCGCCCTGCTGATCATCGGGATCGGCGTGCTGATCGGCGTGCAGTACATGGCGCCGGACAAGCGCGTGCTCGCCGTCATGGCGGCGGTGATCATCGCCGGCATCGCGTGGCGGCTGGACACGCTGACCGGGCTCGGCCTCCTGATCCTGGCGATCCCCTATCCGCGTGGAACCGTGTTCGGCAGCACGAACTTCGCGTTCATCCTGCTGCTGGTCCTGATCTGGTCGCTGCGCGTCACACAGCGCCTGGCGCCGCGGCCCCGCGGAACCCCGGTCGATTTCGCCATCGCCGGTTTCGTGGCCGCGAACATCGTGTCCTTCTACAACGTCGTCGACGCGCGCACGCTCGGGCTGGCGCTGCAGAACACCATCCTGTTCGCGGCCTGTCTGGTCGTGTTCTACATGATCGTCAGCAACGTCCGCACCAACGCCGATCTCGCCCGGCTCCACGTCTTCCAGGCCATCTCGATCGCGACCATCTGCCTGCTCGCGGTTTTCGAGCTGAACCATCCCGGCGGCTCCTTCATCCCGGGCTGGATCGAATTCCGCAATACGGTCGGAACCGAGTTCAACACGCGCAACGTCCGCGTGGGCGGGCCGTTCTTCGATTTCGAGCTCCTGTCCGAGTTCACCGCCCTCAGCTCGCTGCTCCTCACGTTCATGATTCTGCGGACACGATCGACGTACCGGCGCGTGGCGCTGGGCTTGGTCCTCCTCCTCGACATCTTTGTCCTGTTCGCGGCGGTGACGCGCGGCGGGATCATCGCCCTGACGGTCGCGCTCGCCTACCTCCTCTACCGCGTCCGCCGGCGCGTGCGCATCGTGCCGCTCACCATGATCGGCGCCTCGGTCGCCGCCCTGGCCTGGATCATGAACTTCTACGTGTCCCACTTCACCCGCTCCGGGAACGTGGCGGCGCGATTCGGAGAGACTCATTTCATCGGGCTCGTCCCCGACGACCGCCTGCTGGCATGGAAGGACGGCTGGAACCGGTTCCTCGAGCATCCGCTGATCGGCCACGGGCCCTACTATTCGATCCGGACCGGGACCCATGTCTGGTACTGGCCGCACAACGGATATCTGTACGTCGCGAATCTGTTCGGGCTGTTCGGCCTGACGTTCTACCTGGTGCTGCTGGTCCTTCTGCTCCGGCTATCGTCGCGAGGCGGAGACGATCTCCGTGATCCGAGCTACTCCCGCGCATTCCTCCCGATCGCCAGCGCTCAGATCGTTCTGTTCGTCGTCGATCAGGTCAAGATCGACTACCTGCGAAATCCCATCTACCCGTTCGAGGTCTGGATCATGTGCGCGATGCTGGTGTCGGCCTACCAGATCGCCTTTCCGACCCGGGCCGGCGAACCGGCCCGCGTTCCGGCCGCGGCGTGATGTTCTTCTCGCTCCAGCGGGCCACGCAGCCGGCCAAGCGCACGCAGGCCGGCGAAGCCCTGGTGCGCCGGAATCCGCTCTACTACCCGCGCGCGCGCCGGCTGTTCGCGCGGCTCGATCACGCTTCGCTCGAGGAACGACAAGGTTGGACCCAACGACGACTCGCACGCGTGCTCACCGTGGCCGCGCGCACGCCGTACGGCCGCCGTGTCGGCGCCGGCTCGTCCATTGAGAACTGGCCACTGCTCGAGCCCGCCGCCGTGCGCGAGGCCCCGGCGGATTTCATCCGATCACGCGTCTGGGCGATCCGGTCGAGCACGGGCGGAACGACCGGCATCCCGCTCCCGCTGGCACGCTCCCCGCGCTCGGTCGCGGTCGAGCAGGCCGCGCTCGATCACCTGCTCGACCTCCGCGGCGTCGATGCCGCGTCGGCGCGCGTCGCGGTGCTGAGAGGCGACGACGTCAAGGCGATCGACGACCGCGAGCCGCCGTTCTGGATCTCCGCCCTGTCGGGAAAGCGCCGGATCTTCTCGTCGAATCACCTGAGCCGCGCGACCGTCGCTGATTTCGCGGCCGAGCTCCGCGAATACCGTGCCGACTACTGGTGGGTGTATCCCACCGCGCTGGAATCCCTGATCCGGCTGACGCGCGACGCCGGGCTCACGCTGACGGTGCCGTTGATCTTCTCGTCGTCCGAAGTGCTGAGCCCCTGGTGCCGGGACGCCGCCCGCGCGACGTTCCAGGCCGAGGTGCTCGACTACTACGGGCAGGCCGAACGCGTGGCCCTGGCATCGGCCGGGAACGACGGTCGCGCGCGCTTCATGCCGGGCTACGCGTACGTCGAGCTGATTCCGGTGCCCGATCCGGACGGTCCGCTCTACGAGATCGTCGGGACCTCGCTCTGGAACGACGCCATGCCGCTGGTGCGTTATCGAACCGGCGACCTCATCCGGACGCCGGGCATCCTGAGCTCCAGCGGGATCGATGAGATCACGTTCGGCCTCAGGCCATTCGACGGCGTGATCGGACGCGACGGCGACATTCTCATCGCGCCCGACGGCACGCGCCTCACCGGGATCGACCATTTCCATCGGGGCGTCGACCACATCGTGCGCATTCAGGTGGCGCAGCCCGGCCCCGATCGCGTCGAGATTCGAGTCCTGCCCGCCCCCGGGTTCGGTGACGGGGAGCGCGCCGCGTTGATCTCGAACGCGCGCCGCAAGCTGCCGGCGACGATGAGCGTCGAGGTGAAGCTCGTCGATCAGCTGGAGCGGACCGCGCTCGGCAAGACGCCGTTCGTGATCCGCGCGGCTCGCCCGGGACCCGCGGCGTGAGCGTGTGCGTCCACGCGCTCGAGCCCGCGGTTCACGCCCGCTGGGACGCCTATCTCGAGCGCAGGCCGGGATCGAACTTCGCGTCGCGAACGGCGTGGAAGACGCTGGTCGAGCGGTGGTACGGCTGCCGGTCGGACTGGCGGTACGCGGAGCGCTCGGGCGAGATCGCCGGCGTGCTTCCCCTCTTCGCCAAGCCCGCGGGCTCGCGGCCGCACGAGCTGTTCTCGGCGCCGGGCGGCCTGCTGGCGGACGACGAGGAGGCGGCGCGGGCCCTGCTGGACGCGGGGCGCCAGCGGATCGCGCGTGAAGGGCTCGAGATGCTGGAGCTTCGCGATCAGCTCCGGCGCTGGGACGATCTCGAGACCCGCGACGAGAACTGCACGCTGATCCTCGAGCTCGCGGCTGATCGGGATCGGCAATGGAAGGCGTTCGATGCCAAGCTTCGGAACCAGGTGCGCAAGGCGGAGAAGAGCGGGATCCGCACGCGATGGGGCCGGGACGTGCTCGACGCGTGGCATCGCGTCATGCTCGAGAACATGCGCGATCTCGGCACCCCGCTCCAGAACACCGGCTACTTCCGCGCCATGATCGATCTCTACGGCGACGACGTGGAATTCGGGATCGCCGAGCTGAACGGCCGCGCGGTCGCGGCGCTGACCCTGGTGCGGCACGGCGACACCTGCGTGAATCCCTGGGCGTCCTCACTGCGCGCGACGCGACCCTTGTGTCCGAACCACCTGCTGTTCTGGGACGGGATCGGACGGGCGATCGACGCCGGTCTTCGCCGCTTCGACTTCGGCCGCAGCCAGTGGCAGAGCCGGACGTTCGACTTCAAGCGGAGCTGGGGCGCCGAGCCGGTGCCGCTCTTCTATCAGTATGTGCTCGGGCGGTCGCGTCAGCTGCCGAGCGTCGAGGATCAGAAGCATTCGTTTGCGCTCGCCGTCCGCATCTGGCAGCGCCTGCCGCTGGCGGTCGCGCGAACCCTGGGTCCGATCGCGCGGCGACGGTTTCCCGAGGCTCTGTGAAGACCATCGAGGAGCGCACCGACCGGCTGGAGTACGAGCGCCGCATCGCGCCGCGCAGCCTGCTGCGCATTCTATGGCAGAAGCAGCTGCACATCTTCGCGCGCGTCACGATTCCGCTCGGCATGAGGCTCGCGCTCTACCGCGCGATGGGCGTCAAGATCGGGCACGGCGTGTTCGTCGGTCTCGACACCTGGCTCGACTGCCAGTTCCCCGAGCTGATCACCATCGAGGACGACGCCACGCTGTCGTTCCGCGTCACGGTCGTCGTCCATGACGACGCGCGCCGCATGCACGGGGTGATTCCGGGACAGCTTCAGGGCACGGTGGCGCCGGTGCGGTTCCGTCGCGGCTGCTACATCGGCGCGGGCGCGCTGATCCTTCCCGGCGTCACGGTGGGTGAAGGCGCCGTGGTCGCGGCCGGGGCGGTGGTGACCCGCGACGTACCGCCGAAGAAGATCGTCGGAGGAGTGCCGGCGCGAGTGCTTCGGGATACCGACGGATGACCGAGCGGGTAATGGGTCGCGCGCGCCTCGTGCCGGCGCTCGCGCTCGGTCTCCTCGCGCTCGCTTCGGAATGGCTGAAGGGCGTTCCGGGCCAGATCGCGCTCTACCCCCTGCTCGGCGCGTTCCCGGGGCTCGCGCTCAGCTGGACGCTGTTGCCGCGCGCCTCGGCGACGACTCGATGGACCGCGGGCGTCACGCTGGCTCCGCTCGTGAGCTCGATCCTCGGCTGGGGCGCGATGACCACCGGGCTCTCGATTCCCATCGCGGCGCGCGTGATCGGCTGGGGGGCATGGCTGATCTGGGTCGCCGCGATCATGACCCGGCGGCGGGGGG
>DATJEP010000071.1:0-7428 GCA_035496475.1 Candidatus Udaeobacter sp. | reverse complement strand
GCGAATGCCGGACTGCACAGCATCACGACTCCCATGAACGCGACGACGGCGGATCGGCGGATCATCTGCGGCCCTCCCGGCGACGGCTTCACTTCGCGTAGTCCACGGCCCGCGTCTCGCGAATCACGGTGACGCGGATCTGGCCCGGGTATTCCAGCTCCTTCTCGATCCGTCGGGCGATCTCGGCCGCCAGGTTCTGAGCCCGCGCGTCGTCGACCCGATGGTGCTCGACCATGATCCGCACCTCGCGCCCGGCCTGGATCGCGTAGGACTTCTCGACGCCGGGGAAGCCGTTGGCGATCTTCTCCAGCGACTCGAGCCGCTTGATGTAGATCTCGAGACTCTCGCGCCGCGCGCCGGGCCGCGCGCCCGACACCGCGTCGGCGGCCGAGATCAGCACCGGCCACAGGCTGCCGCCGGCGTAGTCCTCGTGATGGTAGCCGATCGACTCGAGCACCGGCTGCGGCTCGCCGTGCCGGGCCGCGACCTCCATGCCGAGCGCGGGATGCGTACCCTCCTGCTCGTGATCGATCGCCTTGCCGATGTCGTGCAGGAGACCGCCGCGCTTCGCCATCTTCTGATCCATGCCGATCTCGGCCGCCATCATCCCGGCGAGATGCGCGACCTCGATCGAGTGGCGGAGGATGTTCTGTCCGTATGACGTGCGGTACTGCAGCCGGCCGAGCAGATTCTGCAGCTCGGGATGGATGCCGTGGACTCCGACCTCGAGGCAGGCCATCTCGCCGAGCTCGCGGATCTTGTTCTCGACCTCGATCTTCACCTTGGCGACGATTTCCTCGATCCGCGCGGGATGGATGCGGCCGTCGGCCACCAGCCGCTCGAGGGCGAGGCGCGCGACTTCGCGGCGCACCGGATCGAAGCCGGACAGGATCACCGCCTCCGGCGTGTCGTCGATGATCACGTCGACGCCTGTGATGGTCTCGAACGAGCGGATGTTGCGGCCTTCGCGGCCGATGATCCGGCCCTTCATGTCGTCGCTCGGCAGGTGAACCACCGACACCGACGACTCCGACGCGTGGTCGCCGGCGTAGCGCTGGATCGCGAGCGTGAGGACCTTGCGCGCCTCGCGCTCGGCGTTGCGCTGCGCCGCCTCGCGGATCTCGCTGACCCGGCGTGACGCCTCGGCGCGCGCTTCGCTCTCGATCTGGCTGATCAGCTGGGCGCGGGCGTCGTCGGCCGACAGGCCGGCGATGCGCTCGAGTCTCTGTCGCTGCTCGGCCATCAGGACGTCGAGCTCACGGCCGCGCTCCCCCACCGCGCTCTCGCGCTGGCCGACCTCCTGCTCGATGCGCTTGAGGTCGCGGTCCTTCTTCTCGATCAGCTCGACGCGGCGGTTGAACGCCGCTTCCTTTTCCTGGAACAGGCGCTCGGCCGCCAGCTGCTCGTTGCGCGCCACCTGATTCTCGCGCTCGATCTGCTGCTTGAGCCGCAGCGCCTCCTCGCGTCCCTCGAGCAGGGCCGCGCGCTTCGACGATTCGGCTTCACGCCGGGCCTGATCGAGCAGGCTTTCGGCTTTTTGCTCGGCACTCTCCATGCGCGCGGCGCCGAGGCGTGCTCGCAGGAACAGGCCGGCCAGAAAAGCAACGACGGCGCCCGCAACGGCGCCGCCGATCCAGAGCATGGACGTCATGACTGCCCCCCGGGCCGGCGGTCGCCGCGGAGCCGTGAAGCACCGCGGCGCGCCGGGCCATCAGGCAGGGAAATTTCCCCGCCGAATTGCCGTGTGCCTTTGAGTTCTTGAGACCTGGCGAACCAGGTGGGTGCTCCTTCGATCGGGTCTGCGATCCCGCGCGCCGCTACCCGATGCTGCCGGGCATGACGCGGGGCGTGGCGTCGCCGATCACTGGAACTCCCTTCTTGAAGCCTTGTGGTTCAAGAACTTCGTGGCATCACGCGCACGGCAGGGAATTCGAAGAGGCGCTTCCTCCCATCATCTCGATGGACTGTCCTGGAGCAGATCGTCCAGTAAGGCATTCAGACGCGCGGCCTGATGCGTCCATTGGTGATCCTGGTTCTGATTGCGCGCGCGTTCCTTGAACAGTTCATCGGCGATGTTGAGTGAAGCGAGAATGGCCACCTTGGAGAGCGAGGCCACCGGGAGCTTCTCGGTGATCTCGCGCATCTTGCGGTCCACGTACGACGCCACGCCGAGGATGTAGTCCTGATTGGCCTCGCCGCGGATCGTGTACTGGTGGCCGAAGATCTGCACCTGAACGACGTTCTTGGTGTCCATCTCGCCCCCGCGTCGCCGCGATTTCCCTGCGTTGCTGGTTACGTCGCTCCGCCGCCCGGCGCGCCTTGCGGACGCCGCGGGCCGCGGTCCTTCAGCTCTCGATCCGCTCCAGCTTCTTCAGGAGCGTCTCGATTCTCGAGGCGATGTCGCGCCGTTCGGTCTGCCAGTTCTTCTGATCGCGCTTGAGCGCGCCCAGCTCATCGCGGACCGCGGCCGCGTCCTGCCCCTCGAGCTTCCTCTCGAAATCCTGCAGGCGCCGGGCCAGCTCGTCGCGCTCGCGCGTGAGCCGCTCGCGGTCGTCCCGCAGCTGCTGAACCACGGCTGCCGCCTTTTCGATCCTCTCGGACAGGCGGTCCAGATCGGTCGTCATTTCGTGGGTCGTGATCTCGTTCATTTCTCTCTCAATCGGCCGCCGCGTTCCTTCGCCACGGCCGCCACCATCCGGTCCTGAATCCTCTGGACCTCGGCCTCGGTGAGGGTGCGCTCCGGATGCTGAAACTTGAGCGCGTATGCCAGACTCTTCATGCCCTCGGGAGTGCCGCTGCCCGCGTAGACGTCGAACACTTCGATCGAGGCGAGCGCATCGCCGGCCGCTTCGGACAGAGCGCGCTCGATCTCGAGATGCGTGACGCTCGCGGGAACGAAGAACGCGAGATCGCGACGCACCGGCGGGAAGCGCCCGGGAAGCGAAGCGCGCACATCGGCGGCGCCGCGGGCGAGTGCATCGAGGAAAACGACGAAGAGATGTACCGGGACCTCGATGTCCCAGGCGCGCGTCAGCGCCGGATGCAGCGTTCCTGCCCATCCAATGCGCGAAGTCCGCGATGCAACTTCCGCACTGGCACCGGGTTTCCAGCCGTCGGCAGAATAGGCCCGCCATTCCGGAGTGTCAACGCGCATCTCCTCGAGCCACGCCTCCCAAAGCCCCTTCGCATCCTCGAAATCAAGAAGTCCCTGCGCGGCATCGTGCGCATGCGCGTAACGGGCGCCCGCGACCAACGCGGCGAGGATTCTCTGCTCCTCGGGCAGCTCGCCCGCGCTCTTCAGGAATCCGGTGCCGACCTCGAACAGCCGCACCGATCCCGCGCCCTGACGAAGATTGTGCGCACACGCGCGCAGCAGTCCGGCCACCGGGCTCGGCCGCAGCACTTCGCTCTCGCGGCTGGTGGGATTGACGAGGCGCACCAGGCGCTCCGCGCTCTCCCCCATCAATCGCGCCGCGTCCGCGGCTTCGCGCTCCGCCACCAGCGTCGGAGTCCAGGCTTCATCGAGACCGCGCGCGAGCATGGCGCGCCGCGCGCGCGCGACCCGCCGCTCGCTCTCGCTTCGCACCGCGTACACGCCCGAGGTCTCGAGGCGGGTCTCCGGAATCTTCTCGTAGCCGTGGGCGCGCGCGATCTCCTCGATGAGGTCGTCCTCGATCGTGATGTCCGGCCGCCACGACGGAACGGTGACGCGCAGCGGATCGCCGGCCTCGACGCCGAACTCGAGCGAGTCGAGCAGCCGCTTCGATTCGGCCGCTCCGAGGTCGAGTCCGAGGATCCGCGCCGAGCGCGCGGGGCGCAGGAGCAGCGTGCGGCGGCGTCCATCGAGATGGTTGCGCTCACGCGCCGCCATCGGCTTCAGGTTCGGGCAGATCTCCTTGAGGAGCGCGAGGAATCGCGCCGCCGCCGGCGAGCCGATCTCGGGATCGACGCCGCGCTCGTAGCGCTTCGAAGCTTCGGTGGCGAGGCCGACCGCGCGCGCCGAGCGCCGCACCCGCCTGGGATCGAACCACGCGCACTCGAGCAGCAGCGACGTCGTCGTCTCGGTGACCTCGGAATCCTGTCCGCCCATGACGCCCGCCAGCGCCACCGGCCGGTCGCGATCGGCGATCACCAGCACCTCGGGATCGAGCGTCCGCGTCTTGCCATCGAGCGTGGTCAGCGTCTCGCCGGCTTGCGCGCGCCGGACGCGGATCTTGTTGCCGGCGAGCTTCGCCGCATCGAAGGCGTGTACCGGCTGGCCGAACTCGAGCAGCACCAGGTTGGTGAGGTCGACGATGCCGTTGATCGAGCGCTGGCCCGCCGATTCGAGCCGCCGCCTCAGCCAGGGCGGCGAAGGCGCGACGACCACGCCGTCGATTCGCTGCGCCAGGTAGCGCGGGCAGCCCTCGCGATCCTCGAGCTCGAGGTCGAAGTCTGCGCGACCCTGCCAGCGCGCCGACAGCCGGGTGCGCGCGGTCGCGCTCCAGCTCGCGCCGAGCGCGGCACGCACCTCGCGCGCGAGACCGAGCACGCCGAGTCCGTCGGGCCGATTGAACGGCACCTCGACTTCGAGCACCTGATCGGGCGGATCACAAAGCTCGTCGAACGGCCGTCCGATCACGAGCGCCGCGGCCGTGACCTGCGCCGTCGCCGCGCCGGCGGGATTCGAAGCGCTCACGCCCGCGGGCCGGCTGCCGTCACTCGCCCCGCCTTCATTGGCCCAGCGTTCCAGGTCGAGGATGCCCTCGTGCTCGTCGGAGAGCGCGAGCTCGCGCGCCGAGCAGATCATGCCCTGGCTCTCCTCGCCGCGGATCCTGCTGTGCCTGATGACCAGGCCACCCGGCAGTCGCGCGCCCTGGGTGGCGAGCGGAACGATCATGCCGGCGCGGACGTTCGGCGCGCCGCACACGATGGTGAGCTCACCCTGGCCGCTGTCGACCCGGCAGAGCGAGAGCTTGTCGGCGTTCGGGTGCTTCTTCACCTCGAGCACGCGTGCGACCACGACCCCCGGATAGCTCGCGCCGCGCGTCTCGATGCCCTCGACGTAGAAGCCGCGCGTGGTCAGCGCCTCGGCGATCTTCTCGGCCGGGGCATCGGTGTCGATCCACTCGCGCAGCCAGGACAGCGGAAGCTTCATTGTAGCCCCGGGTCAGAACTGATGAAGGAAGCGCAGGTCGTTCTCGAGGAAGAGCCGGATCTCGGGAATGCCGTAGCGCGCCATCGCGATGCGTTCGAGCCCCATGCCGAACGCGAATCCGGTCCACTCCTCGGGATCGTAGCCCACGGCGCGGAACACGTTCGGGTGCACCATGCCGGCGCCAAGCAGCTCGCTCCAGCCCGAGCCCTTGCACACCGGGCAGCGCTGGCTCGCATCGTCCCTGGCGCGGCCGGTGCCGTCGCAGATCGCGCACGCCACGTCCATCTGGCAGCCCGGCTCGACGAATGGGAAGTAGATCGGGATCAGCCGCGTGCGCGTCTTCGGCCCATAGATCGAGCGCGCGAACGTGTTCAGCGTGGTCTTGAGGTCGGCCATGCTGACGTTCTTCGCGACGTAGAGCCCGTCGATCTGATGGAACTGATCCATGTGACTGGCGTCGACCTGCTCGGCGCGATAGACGCGCCCCGGGAACACCAGCCGGAGCGGCGGTTTCCGCTCCTCCATCGCGCGAACCCAGCCCGGCGAGGTGTGCGTACGCAGCACGACGTCGGGGGCGACGAAGTAGGTGTCGTGGGCATCGCGCGCCGGATGATCGGGCGCGAAGTTCAGCTTGCCGAAGTTGTACTCCTCCTTCTCGACCTCGCGGCTCTCGTAGACGGAATAGCCGAGGCCGTGGAAGAGATCGAGCAGCTCGTCCCGGACCTGAGCCAGCACGTGCGGCCGCCCGATCCACGGCCGTCGGCCGGGCAGCGTGACGTCGTACGCGTCGGAGGACGTGGCGGCGGCTTCGAGCTGCGCGCGGCGGGCGTCGGCCAGATCGGAGAGCAGGCGCTTGGCCGCGTTGAGGGCGCGGCCGTGCGTCTTCCGCTGCTCGAGCGGAAGCTGCGGCACCTCGGCGAGCGCGCGGGTGATGGCGCCGCGCTCGCGCCCGATCACCGCGGATTGCGCGCCGACCAGGGCGGCGGGATCCGCGGCGGCCGCGATCGCTTGCCCCCAGGCCACCGTGGCCGCGGCGATCTCGGCGGAGTAAGGCTCGATCTCCTGGAGCCGCTCGTGCCACGCGGAGAAGAGGGCCGAGGCATCCGCCTTCGGCCAGCTGGAATCGAGGCCTTCGAGCAGGCGGTCGCTCACACCACGCTCACGCCACCGCCGACTTCGCCACCTCCGCGAGCTTCGCGAACGCGGCTGCGTCGCGAACCGCGAGGTCGGCGAGCAGCTTGCGATTCACGTCCACATGGGCCTTCTTGAGGCCGGCGATCATCGTGCTGTAGGTGAGGCCGTTGTTGCGGGCCGCGGCGTTGATGCGCACGATCCACAGGCTGCGGAAATCACGCTTGCGGGTGCGGCGGTGCTCATAGGCGAACTGGCCGGCGCGCTGCACGGTCTGGAGTGCGGTCTTGTACAGCTTGCGGCGTCCGCTGAAATTGCCCTTGGCCGCCTTCAGCACCTTGCGTCGGCGTGCGCGTCCGGGAACGACGGTCTTCGAGCGTGGCATGGATGAAACTCCTCTTCACCCGGCGAGCGGTCCGGCCGGGATTGCTTTACGGGTTTTCCGGGTGGCGCTCGATCAGCGCTTGCCGAGCATCCTGAGAACGCGCGCCTGATCGGCGGCGGCAACCACGCTGAATCCGACCAGCTTGCGCTTGCGGTCGCGCGGCTTGCCGATCATGCCGTGGCGCAGACCGGAATGGGCGCGCATCGCCTTGCCGGTTCCGGAGATCTTGAACCGCTTGCCCGCGGCTCGATTCGATTTCATCTTCGGCATCTCGACTCCTATCCGGCGGAACTCTGGCCGCCCATTTCCGGCGTCGACTTCACCGCCGCCCGCACGGCCGTGCGGGTTTCCGTTTTCGCCGTCACCGTCTTCACTGTCGCGCCCGCATGATCGTCGGACTTTCCGCCGGCCGGCTTGCCCCCGGGCTGCTGCGGCTTCGGCATCAGCACCGCCGACAGCGTGCGCCCTTCCGACCGCGGTGGGGACTCCACCGTTGAAATGTCGGCGAGATCGGCCAGCACCGCCTGAATCAGCTTGTAGCCGATCTCCTGGTGAGCCATCTCTCGTCCGCGGAACGTCACCGTGACCTTGACCTTGTCGCGCCCGCCGAGGAAGTCGCGGGCATGCTGCACCTTGAAGTTGTAGTCGTGGTCCTCGATCTTGGGCCGCATCTTGATTTCCTTGAGCTGCATCTGGTGCTGCTTCTTCTTCGCCTTGCGTGCCCGGCGGTTCTGCTCGTACTTGAATTTTCCGTAGTCCATGATGCGGCAGACGG
>DATJEP010000070.1:0-14061 GCA_035496475.1 Candidatus Udaeobacter sp. | reverse complement strand
GCGTTCGGTCTCGATCTCGAAGCCGGCGGCGCGCGCCGCTTCCGATTCGTTGGGGGTGGCGAGCGTGACGCCGCGGAACGACGCCAGCCGGTAGCGCGAGTCGAGGCCGACGCTGACGCCGCGGGCGCGGGCGCCGGCGACCACCGGCCGCGCCAGTGCCGGAGTCACCGAGTCGTAGCCGTAGTCCGAGAGCACCACTGCGCGCGCCCCGCGCGCCGCACGCGCGAACGCCGCCAGCAGCCGGCGGCGCAGGCTCGGATTCAGATCGAACGCCGCGCCGCGATCGATCCGCACCACCTGCTGCCGCGCGGTGTGACTGCTGCCCGCCACGATGCGGGTCTTCACCACCGTCGCGCCGCGCGGGTGCGCGATCAGACCCGAGGTCGAGACTCTGGCGCGCGCGAGCATGCGCTTGAGCTCGCGTCCCGCGGCGTCGCGGCCGATCCACCCGACCGCGCGGACGCGCGCGCCGAGCGCCGCCAGGGTCAGCGCGGCATTCGCCGCCCCTCCGCCCTGCACCGATCGCGTCTCGTATTCCAGCACCAGAACCGGAGCTTCGCGCGAGACCCGGCTCGAGCGGCAGCGCCAGTATTCGTCGAGCACGAAGTCGCCCCACACCACCGCGGTGATCCCGCGCAGCCGGGGCGGCCAGGTCGCGAGCCTCGCCGCCGGAACTTCTCTCCGGCGCAGCTTCATGCGCACGCTCCCGAGCTCCGGGTCGCCCGCGCTCCGGGAATCGTCTTCACGCCCGCACCGCGAGATCACGGATCGCTTCACCCGCCGACGCGCGCGCCCACTGATCGACGGCGCGAAGCTGCTCCAGTGATTCCACCGGCTCGATCCCATGCGTGGAGAGAGTGCGCGACAGAACGTCCGGAACCTGCCCGAGCGTGAGGCGCTGGTCGAGGAACGCGGCCACCGCGACTTCGTCGGCGGCATTCAGCACGCAGGGTGCCGTTCCTCCGGCCCGGCCGGCGGCCAGCGCGAGATCGAACGCGGGAAAACGTCCGGGGACGATGCGATCGAACGACAGACTCTCGAGGCGCTTCAAATCGAGCGGCGTGATCACCGGCTCGCCGTGCGACGGCCAGGTGAGCGCGACCTGGATCGGCAGCCGCATGTCGGGCGGGGCGGCCTGCGCGACCGTCGATCCGTCGCGGAACGTCACCAGCGCGTGGAACAGAGCCTGCGGATGGAGCCATGCTTCCATCTGCTCCCAGTCGAGCCCGAACAGCCAGTGTGCCTCGATCAGCTCGAGCGCCTTGTTGACCAGCAGCGCGGAGTCGACGGTGATGCGGCCGCCCATCGCCCACACCGGATGCCGCAGCACTTCGGCGGGCGTGGCGCGGCGCCAGTCGGGATGCTCGCGCAACGCACCGCCCGAGGCGGTGAGCGTGAGCTTCCGCACCTCGCCGGCGGGCCGGCCGCCCAGGCACTGGAGCGCGGCGCTGTGCTCGCTGTCGATCGGAATCAGCTCGCCCCCGCGCGCGAGCGCCGCCCGCACCAGCGGACCGCCCACCACCAGGGTTTCCTTGTTGGCGAGCGCGAGGCGCGCGCCGCGCGCGAGCGTCCGCAGCGAGGCGTCGAGGCCGGCGGCACCGACGATCCCATTCACCACCACTTCGGCCTCGGATTCCTCCGCCAGCCACGCGGCCGAGCCCGGCCCCACCCTCACCCGCGCTCCGGGACAGGCGGCTTCGAGACGCGTTCGGGCCGCGGCGGCATCGCCGGCGTGCTCGAGCGCCAGCATCGACGGCGCGAGCGTCCGCGCCTGAGCCTCGAGCTGGTCGAGACGCGTCCCGGCGGCGAGCGCGACGATCCGCGCCTCGCCGCTCGCGCGCGATGCCACCTCGATCGCCTGACGGCCGATCGACCCCGTGCTGCCGAGGACGGCGATCCGCATCAGGGCGCTCCGAACACGACGACCTTCAGGTAATAGAAGACGAGCGGCGCCGCGAAGTAGAGGCTGTCGAACCGGTCGAGGATTCCGCCGTGGCCGGGAATGAAGTCCGACGAGTCGCCGTGCGCGGTGTCGCGCTTCAGCAGCGACTCGACCAGGTCCCCGACCTGCGCGAACACGCCGACCAGGACGCCGATCGCCGCGGCGTCCCACGGCTTCAAGTAGTGCGCGAACCAGCCGCGCGCGATGAACGCGGCGATCACCGCGGCGACCAGCCCGCCCACCGCGCCCTCCACCGACTTGCGCGGCGAGATCCGCGTCCAGGGCCGGCGCCGTCCGAACATGCGGCCGATGCCGTACGCGCCGGTGTCGCAGCTCCAGGTCACGAAGAACGCGAGCAGCACGTAGGACGCGCCGTCGACGTACGGCGTGCCCGCGCGCCAGGGCAGCTCGCGCAGCAGCACGAGGTGCGCGCTCAGCCAGCCGACGTAGAGCACGCCGAATACCGTGACCGCCATGTCCTCGACTCTCTGGCGTGCCTCCGGTCTCCTGAGCTCGAGCGCGAGGGTGAGCAGGAGCGCCGCGGTGAGCAGGAAGTCGACCTGCGGCGTGTGCGGGCGGTAGGTGACCCAGAGGAGTCCGAGCGCCGCGGCGATCCCGAGCCTCAAGTAGGGCTGGAGCCCCTTGCGGAACATCATCCGGTAGAACTCGAGCAACCCGAGCACCACCTCGGCGACCACGAACGACAGGAACACGAGCCCGCCGGCGCGCGCCATGACGATGAGGAGCGGCACGAAGAGCAGCGAGCTGACGATCCTGAGCCCGAGCGACCAGCCGCGCGGCTTCGGCGGCGCGGGCGCCGGATCCTCGTCGTCCGCCGGTCCCGGCTTCTCGCGCGGGACCAGCGCGTCGCCCGGCATCATCAATCCACCCGGCCGAAGCGGCGGTCGCGTCCCTGATAATCCGAGACCGCCTGATAGAGATGGCGCCGCTTGAAGTCGGGCCACAGCGTGTCGGTGATCCAGAGCTCGGTATAGGCCAGCTGCCACAGCATGAAGTTCGACAGCCGCATCTCGCCGCTGGTTCGGATCAGCAGGTCGGGATCGGGAAGCCCCGCGGTCGAGAGGTAGCGCGCGACGAACGCCTCGTCGACGAGCTTCGGGTCGAACGGCGCCCCGGCGTGATCCTCGATCATGTGCGTGATCGCGTCGCACAGCTCGGTGCGACCGCTGTAGGAGAGGGCGAGGTTCAGCCACAGGCCGTCGCACGATTCGAGCGCGCGGCGGGTCTCCTCGATCGACGAGCGCACGGCTTCCGGCAGATCCTCGAGGCGCCCGCTCACCCTCAGACGGACGTTCTGCTCGCGGAGCTCGCGGCATTCCTCGCGCAGGGTCTGACGCAGGATCTGCATCAGCGCCTGGACCTCGCGCTTCGGCCGGTTCCAGTTCTCGATCGAGAACGTGTAGAGCGTCAGCGCTTCGATCCCGAGCGCGACGCAGCCCTTCACCACCTCGCGCACCGACTCGCGCCCGGCGCGATGTCCCATCAGGCGCGGTACACCGCGGGCTTTCGCCCACCGGCCATTGCCATCCATGATGATCGCGATGTGCCGGGGGAGATTGCCGCGGCGGATCAAGTCCTCCGGGGTCAGCGAACGTGCCGGCACCGAGCCTCCCGAGCGAGCGACCTTGATCGCGGAAGCAGCGTCCCGCGAGGCGTCCCTCTCAGACTTCCATGACTTCGGCGGTCTTCTTCTTGAGCAGCTCGTCCACCTGGGCGATGGTGCGGTCGGTGAGCTTCTGGATCTCGGCGCCGAGGCGTTTGGTTTCGTCCTCCGACACGTGGCCGCCGCTCTCCAGGCTCTTCAGGTCCTTGAGCGCGTCGTGACGCACCTGCCGGACGTGGACGCGCCCCTCTTCGGCGAGCTTGGAGATCAGCTTGACCATGTCGCGGCGACGCTCTTCGGTCAGCATGGGAATCGGGACGCGGACGACGGTGCCGTCATCGGTGGGATTGAGGCCGAGGTCGGCGAGCTGGATCGCGCGCGAGATCGCCTTGAGCAGGCTGCGGTCCCAGGGCTGAACCACGAGCAGCCGGGCTTCCGGCGCGGTCACCGTTCCCACCTGATTGAGCGGAACCGGCTGCCCGTAGGCTTCGACCCGCACGGTGTCGAGCAGCGCCGGCGTGGCCTTGCCGCTGCGAATGCCCGCCAGCTCCTTCCGCGTCGCTTCCATCACCTTCTTCATGCGCTCTTCGGCGTCGCCGACCATCTTGTGCGTCATGACGCGTTCTCCGAGACCAGCGTTCCCACCGGCTCGCCCTGCACCACCCGCATCAGGTTGCCGCGCTTCGCCACGTTGAACACCACGAGCGGAAGCCGGTTGTCCATGCACAGCGAGATGGCGGTCGAGTCCATCACCTTGAGGCCGCGGTTCAGAATATCGAGATAGGTGATGCGAGGGAAGAATGTCGCCGAGGGCTCCTTCACCGGATCGCCGCTGAAGATGCCGTCGACCCGCGTCGCCTTGAGGATCACGTCGGCGCCGACCTCGATGGCGCGCAGCGCCGCCGCGGTGTCGGTGGTGAAGTAGGGATTCCCGGTGCCCGCCGCCAGCACGACGATGCGGCCCTTCTCCAGGTGACGCACCGCGCGGCGGCGGATGTACGGCTCACACACCCGTGCCATCTCGATCGCCGACATGACGCGGGTGTAGACGCCCCGCTTCTCGAGCGCGTGCTGGAGCGCCAGCGAGTTGATCACCGTCGCCAGCATCCCCATGTAGTCCGCGCCCACCCGGTCCATGCCGCGCGTGCTGGCGGCGAGACCGCGGAAGATGTTGCCACCTCCGGTGACGATCCCGACCTGGATGCCGAGATCGTGCACCTCGCGGATCTCGTCGGCCAGCGCGTGCAGGACCTGATCGTCGATGCCGTGACCGGCGGAGCCGGCCAGCAGCTCACCGCTCAGCTTGAGCAGAATGCGCTGGAACCGGGCGGCCACTCCTACTCTCCGAGCCGGAAGCGCGCGAAGCGCCGGACGACGATGTTCTCGCCGGTCTTCGCGGTGGCTTCCTGAACCAGGCTGCCGACCGTGACCTTGTCGTCCTTGATGTAGGGCTGCTCGAGCAGACAGATCTCCGAGAAGAACTTGTTGAGGCGGCCATCGACGATCTTCTCGACGATGTTCGCCGGCTTCTTCTCGCCCGCCACCTGCGCGGTGAGGATTTCACGCTCGTCCGCGATCCGCTCGGCCGGCACGTCCTCGCGCCGGACCACCTCGGCCCCGCCCGCGGCGACCTGCATCGCGAGATTCCGCACCAGCTCCTGGAACTCGCGGGTGCGCGCGACGAAGTCGGTCTCGCAATTGACCTCGATCAGCACGCCGACGCGGCCGCCGGGATGGATGTACGACTCGACCACGCCCTCGCTGGCGGCGCGCCCCGAGCGCGCGTCGGCGCGGGCGATGCCGCTCTTGCGCAGCGCCTCGACCGCGGCGTCGAAGTCGCCGCTGCTCTCGACCAGCGCCTTCTTGCACTCCATCATCCCGGCCCCGGTCCGCTCCCGGAGCTGCCGCACCTGATCTGCACTGATGGCCGTCGTCATTCGTTTCCTCTCTTGTGTTGCAACGCCCGCCTGCACCGATGGGCGCGGCGGGCGACGTTGATCCCGATGTGCCTCTGCCCTAGACCGTCGCCGCGCTGGTCTCGCCCTCGCTCTCCTGGCCTTCGCCTCCGAACGAGACCGTCTCCTGCTCGGCGCCTTCGAGCGCGGTCGCCCGCGCCTCGAGGATCGTATCCGCGACGAAACGCGTGAACAGCCGGATCGACCGGATCGCGTCGTCGTTCCCGGGAAGCGGGAAGTCGATCACGGTCGGATCGCAATTGGTGTCCACCACGCCGACGATCGGAACACCGAGCCGGTTCGCCTCCGACACGGCGATCTTCTCCTTGCGCGTGTCGACGACGCAGACCAGCGCCGGAAGACCCGGCATCTCCTTGATGCCGGCGAACGCGAACTGCAGCCGCGCTCGCTCGCGCGAGAGCCGCGAGACTTCCTTCTTCGCCAGCTTCTCGAAGGTGCCGTCGGTCGCCATGCGATCGAGGTCGTGCAGCCGCTTGATGCTGGTGCGGATGGTCTTGAAGTTGGTGAGCATGCCGCCGAGCCAGCGCTCGGTCACGTAGTACATGCCGGCGCGCGTCGATTCCTCGACGATGATCGTCTTGGCCTGCTTCTTGGTGCCGACGAACAGGACGTGACCGCCCGCGCGGACGACCTTCTCGATCGCGGCGCGCGCGTCCTGAATGCACTTGAGCGTCTTCTGCAGATCGATGATGTAGATCCCGTTCCGCTCCATGAAGATGAAGCGCTTCATCTGGGGATTCCATCGCCGAGTCTGGTGCCCGAAGTGCACGCCGGCTTCGAGCAGGTCCTTCATCGTTACTTCAGCCACCGCATCCTCCTTCAGGGTTCATCAACCGCCGCGCCGCGTTTCGGGCCCGCCCTGCTCCGATCGGATCGGAGACCCCGGGGCGAACGGACGGCGCGTGAGAGATCGGCCCGCCGACTACCGCTTGCTGAACTGGAAGCGCTTGCGCGCACCCGGCTGGCCGTACTTCTTGCGTTCCTTCATGCGCGAGTCGCGCGTGAGCAGACCTTCACGCCCCAGCACGCCGCGCAGCGTATCGTCTTCCTTCAGCAGCGCGCGCGCCACCGCCATGCGCAGCGCACCCGCCTGACCGGTGAGCCCGCCCCCGCGCACGCGCGCCACCACGCCGAACTTGCCGGTGGCGTTCGCCACCGTCAGCGCGTGGAGGGCGGCCTGCACCAGCGTCTCGCGCTTCAGGTAGTCGAGCGGCGTGCGGTCGTTGATGAGGTGCTTGCCGGGGTTCGGCACCAGCCGGACCCGGGCCACCGACACCTTGCGCCTGCCGGTCAGCGGTCTTGCCGTTTCGATCGCCATCAGTTCCTCGTCCCCTTGCGTCCCGGCGTCCACGAAACCGGCTGCTGCGCCTCGTGCGGATGATCCGGTCCCGCGTAGACCTTGAGCTTCTTGCCCATCGCGCGTCCGAGCTTGGTATGCGGAAGCATGCCGTGGATCGCGCGGCTGACGACGCGCTCCGGATGCTTCGCCATCACTTCCTGAATGCTGGTCCAGGTGGCGCCGCCCGGGTACATCGTATGATGAAAGTACTTCTTCTCCTGAGCCTTGCGCCCGGTCAGCACGATCTTCGCCGCGTTGACCACGATCACGTGGTCCCCGGTGTCCATGCTCGGCGTGTACATGGGCTTGTGCTTGCCCTTCAGCACCGCCGCCACCTGGGTCGCCAGGCGCCCGAGCGTCTTGCCAGCCGCGTCCACCACCAGCCACTCGCGCTGGATATCCGCGGGCCTGGCCGAATACGTCCTCATGAATCCTCCCTGCACGCCGTCCGGGCGACGAAAATCGCGCGACCGATCCTTCCGGACCGCGCGCGCGTGATCGTGGCGCCATCGCTATCCACAAGAAGCGCCGGAAGCTAGCACGCGCGCGGAAGGCCTGTCAAGGCAACGGCATCCGCCCGCCGGCGGGCCTGACGGGCGGGTTTCGGCCGGGCGCGAGCCCGCCAATCAGACGAAATCGGCGAGCACGCGCCGCAGACGCGCCAGCGGAAGGCCGACGACGTTCGACCAGTCCCCGGTGATGCCGGTGATGAACTGGGCCGCCGCGCCTTGAATCCCGTAGGCGCCGGCCTTGTCCAGCGATTCGCCGAGCGCGAGATAGGCGTCGATCTCGCTCTCGTTCAGGCGGGCGAGCTGGACCCGGGTGCACTCGGCGGCGGTGCGCTGATCGTCGTCGCGCACCACGGCGATCCCCGACCACACCTCGTGCGCGCGGCCCTGCAGCATGCGCAGCATGGCGCGGGCCTGGTCGAGATCGCGCGGCTTGCCCAGCCGCTCGCCGCGCGCGACCACGATGGTATCCGCGCCGATCACCACCGCGCCCTTCCTTCGATCGGCAACGCGTCTCGCCTTGTCGAGCGCGAGCGCGCGCACGCCGTGCCTCGGCTCGGCGCGTCCCGGCCAGGCCCGGTCGGGTCCGGGATCGACCACCGTGAAGCTCGCTCCGCTCTGGCGCAGCAGCGTGACCCGCCGGGGCGATGCGGAGGCGAGCACCAGCGCGTGCTTCGACGGAAAGAACAGGCGCCCGCGCGCGCTCATCCGGCCTTCGAGGGCGATTCGATCATCAGCGTGACCGGGCCGTCGTTCACCAGCTCGACCTCCATGTGGGCGCGAAACACTCCACGCGCGACGCGCACCCCGTGCGCTTCGAGCGCGGCCGAGAACGCGTCGACCACGGGTTCGGCGCGCTCCGGTGCCGCGGCCGCGGTGAAATCCGGGCGGCGGCCGCGACGCGCGTCGCCGTAGAGCGTGAACTGCGGCACCACCAGCGCGGCGCCGCCGATCTCGCGCACGTCGAGATTCATGCGTCCCTCCGCGTCGGCGAAGATCCGGAGTCCGGCGATCCGTCGCGCCAGCCATTCCACCTCGGCCGGCCCGTCACCCTCGGCGACGCCGACCAGCACGACGAGCCCGGCCTCGATCCCGCCCGCCACGCCGCCCGGGACGCGCACCTCCGCGCGCTGAACCCGCTGGACGAGCGCTCTCACGCCGGCAGGCTCACGGAGGCGTCGCGCGCGATCCGGCCCGCGATCACGCGCCTTCGCCCGCCGCCCGGCGGGGCGGCGCGCCGCCCTTGATCAGGCGCTGGCGCCGCTCGACGCGGGTGACGCCGGGAAGCTTGCGGATCGCCGACATCACCTCGTTCAATCGTGCGAGATTCGGGACTTCGACCACGAAGACTCCGCGCACGGTGCGGTCCTCGCTCGCCATGCCCGCGGTGCGGATGTTGACCGGCACCGACGCGATCGCCTTCGCGATGTCGGCGAGCAGCGACGGTCGATCCTGGCCATAGACGAGGAGCCGGACCGGAAACGATTCGCCGAGCGCGGCGTCCCACTCCACCGCGACGCGGCGCTCGGGCTCGACCCGGCCGGGAAACGTGTTGGGGCAGTCCATGCGATGCACCGAAACGCCGCGGCCCACGGTGACGATCCCGATCACCGGATCTCCCGGCACCGGCTGGCAGCAGCGCGCGAAGCTCATCATCACGTTGTCGATGCCCTGAATGCGCACGCCGCCCTGAGGCTTGCGTCCGAGACCGAGCGCTTCCGGCAGGCCTTTGGCGAAGCGCTCCGCGAGTCCCTCCTTCGGAGGCGACAGCCGGCGCACCACCTGGGTCAGCGAGAGCTGGCCTTCGGCCAGGCGCGCGTGGAGCTGCTCGAGATCGTTGCAGCCGAGCCCGCGCGCCGCCTCGGTCATCGCGTCCTCGTCGGGCGTGAGCCGCAGGCGTTTCAGCTCGCGCTCCAGCATCTCGCGTCCGAGCGCCACGCTGTCGGCGTGCCGCTTCACCCGCAGCCACTGGCGGATCTTCGTGCGCGCTCCGGTGGTGCGCGCGAACTGCAGCCAGTCTTCGTGCGGGTGAGCCTGCGCCGAGGTGATGATCTCGACCGTGTCGCCGTTCCGAAGCTCGTAGCGCAGCGGCACCAGATCTCCGTTGACGCGCGCTCCAACGGTGTGCTGGCCGACGGCGGTGTGGATCTGGAACGCGAAATCGATCGGGGTCGCCCCCTTGGCCAGCCGCTTGAGCTCGCGCCGCGGGGTGTAGACGAACACCTCTTCCTGATAGAGCGCCGTCCTCAGGAAGTCCATGTACTCGTCGTCGCTGGTGGTGCGCTGCCAGTCCGCGGTCTGGGCCAGGAAGCCGCCGAGCTTGGCGTCGAGCTCCTCGTCCATGCGGCCGCCCTGCTTGTAGACGTAATGCGCGGCGACGCCGCTCTCGGCGGTGCGGTGCATGTCGCGGGTGCGGATCTGCACCTCGACCATCTCGCCCGACTCGGTCAGCACGGTGGTATGAAGCGACTGGTAGAGGTTGCTCTTCGGCATCGCGATGTAGTCCTTGAATCGCTCCGCCACCGGGGCGAACTGATCGTGGACAACGCCGAGCGCGCGATAGCAGTCGTTGCGGGTGTGGGTGATGATGCGCAGACCGAACAGGTCGTAGATCGATTCGAAATCCCGGCCGGTCTTCATCTTGTGATAGATGGAGTAGAAGTGCTTGGGTCGCCCGGTCACCTCGGCCTTCACGCCCGCCGCCTTGAGCCCGTCTTCGAGTCTCAGCTTCACCGACTCCAGAAACGCCTCGCGCTCCTCGCGCTTGGCCTGCACGCGTCCGATGAGATCGTGGTAGGCCTCGGGATCCAGCACCTTGAGGCTCAGGTCCTCGAGCTCGCGCTTGATGCTCGCCATGCCGAGACGGTGCGCGAGCGGCGCGTAGATGTCGCGGGTCTCGGCGGCCATGCGCCGCGCGCGCTCCGCGCTCAGGAACTCGATGGTGCGCATGTTGTGGAGGCGGTCGGCGAGCTTGATGAAGATGACGCGCAGGTCCTGCGCCATCGACAGCAGCATGCGGCGGAAGTTCTCGGCCTGCGCCGCCTCCTTGCTGTCGAAGTGGAGCCCGGCGAGCTGGGTGACGCCGTCGACCAGCGAGGCGACCTCGCGACCGAAGCGCTTCTCGATCACCTCGGCCGAGACCTCGGTGTCCTCGACGACGTCGTGGAGCAGGGCGGCGCACACCAGCGTGGTGCCGAGTCGCGCCTCGAGCAGGTCGAGCAGGATCCGGCACACCTCGATCAGGTGCGTGAGATAGGGCTGGCCGGATTCGCGGAGTTGCGGCCCGTGGGCCTGCGCGGCGAAATCGAAGCAGGCGGCGACGCGGTCACGGTCGATTTTAGGCGCGCGCTCGTCGAGCGCCGCGATCAGCGCGGCGCGCAGCTCCGGATGAGCTCCGGTCCCGCCTCGCGCCCCGGCTGCCTCGTTCAAGGCAACCTCACCCCCCGCACCTTGAGCTGGATCCGCGTCTGACCCATCCATTCGTTGCGCGTCGGCATGAACGCCACGTCGCAGCGTCCGGCGCGCGCCACCGCTCCCGCCTGATCGCCGAGCCCGAAGCCGATCGCCTCGGCGCGCCCGGTGCCGTCGCGCAGCGTGAGCCTCAGATGCTTGCCGCCTCCGACCGCCGACGCGCTCTCGACCCGCACGTCGGATGCGCGGAACAGCGGCTCCGGATTGTCGAGACCGTGTGGCGACATGCGCTCCAGCCAGTCGATCAGCTCGAGCGTGCAGTCGGCGAGATTCAGATCGCCATCCAGCACCAGGCGCGGCACGCAGTCCTCGGGCGTCAACCGCTCGCGCACCAGCGCCTCGAAGCGCTCGCGCAGCTCCGGCAGGCGATCGCGGCGCACCGTGAGCCCGGCCGCGAACGCGTGACCACCGTAGGCCTCGAGCAGGTCTCCGCAGTCGTTCAGCAATCGATTGAGGTCGAGACCGGGCAGACTCCGGCCCGATCCGCGCCCGCGCTCGCCGTCGAGGGACACCAGCAGCGCCGGCCGCTGGAAGCGCTCGACCAGTCGCGAGGCGACGATGCCGATCACGCCGGGATGCCATTCGTCGGACCACAGCAGAATCGACGAGCAGTCCGGCCAGTTGAGCTCGCGCTGCACGCGCTCGGCCGCCTCGGCCAGAGCATTCTCGTCGAACTGCCGGCGGCGGAGGTTATCGTCCTCGAGGCTGGCCGCGATGTCCTGCGCCTCGCGATCGTCGCGGCTGAGCAGCAGGCGGACGCCCTGCTCGGGGTTCCCCATCCGCCCCGCGGCGTTGATGCGCGGCGCCAGCACGAACGCGATCTGTCCGCTGGTGATGCGCTTGCCCGACAGCCCCGCGGCTTCGACCAGCGCGCGCAGGCCGAGCCGCTCGCCGCGGTTCAGGTGGTCGAGCCCCAGCCGCGCCAGCACGCGATTCTCACCCACCAGCGGCACCACGTCCGCGATCGTGCCGAGCGCGACCACGTCGAGGTGGGACTTCGCGCGCTCGAGCCCGCCCCGTCCACGCAGCAGCGCCTCGACGAGCTTGAACGTGACCCCGACTCCGGCCAGCGACTTGAATGGATAGGCGCAGCCGGGCCGGTGGGGATTGACGAGCGCGACCGCGTCCGGCAGCACCGCCGGGGGCTCGTGATGGTCGGTGACGATGGTGTCGATGCCGAGGCTCTTCGCCCGCGCCACCGGCTCGACCGCGGTGATGCCGCAGTCCACCGTGACCACCAGCGTGCAGCCGCGCCGGCGCGCCTCGTCGATCGCGGCGAGCGAGAGCCCGTAGCCGTCGCGGGTGCGGTGCGGAATCCGGTATTCGACCCGCGCGCCGAGGCTTTCGAGAACGCTATGGAGCAGGAACGTCGAGGTGATCCCGTCGACGTCGTAATCGCCATGCACCAGCACCCGTTCGCCGCGCTCGACCGCGGCCTGCAGTCGCCGGACGGCGGGCTCGAGGTCGCGAAGCAGGAAGGGGTCGTGCAGATCCTCGAGCGAAGGCTCGAGGAAGCGCCGGGCGTGGTCCGGCTGCTCGACGCCGCGGTTGATCAGGGCCTCACCGATCGCGAAGGGAGCGCCGAGCTCGATCGCGAGCGCACGCGCGCGCTCCGCATCCCGCCGGGCGTTCACGGTCCACTGCGGCGCGATGGGCGGTGCGATCATTGCGGCCTCAAACGAAGCTCGGGTCAGCAGCATGGGTCAAGGGATCCAATTCGTTACCACGCTAACACAACGCGCCCGGCGATGTTCCTCCGGGCGCGCGTGCATTCCGAGTCTCCCGTAAGCCGAATTCTGTCGGATTGCTCCGTGGCGATCATTTGACTGGGACGCCCGTTTCCGAGCGCCTCAATGCGACCGACCCTGGGGTGATAACGAGGCGGGTCACACCTCTCCCCCTCTATGCGGTCTTGCTCCAGGCGGGGTTTACCGAGCCAGCCCCGTCGCCGGGACTGCTGGTGCGCTCTTACCGCACCGTTTCACCCTTGCCCGCAGCGCGCGTCCGCTTGCGCATTCGCGCGCCCGTTGGCGGTCTGCTCTCTGTTGCACTTTCCGTGGGCTCACGCCCCCTGGGAGTTACCCAGCGCCTTGCCCTGTGGAGTTCGGACTTTCCTCGGCCGGTGGCCTCGGCCCCGCTTGCGCGGTGGCGTTGGCATCCCGACCGCGATCACCTGGGAGACTCGAATCCCAGAATCCTGTCCAGCGTTTCGTTGACCAGCTGATCGGCGCGCGCGTTCTGTGCCCGCCGCACTGCTTCGAATCGTACCGCATTCAGCCGGGCCGCCGCCGCCCGCGCTTCCGCATGCAACGGCTTGAGGCCGGCGTGCTTCACCCGATACTCCCCGGTCATCTGCCGGACCACCAGCTCGGAGTCCATGCAGACGAGGAGCGGCTGCGCCTGATGATTTCGGGCCGCGCCGAGCCCCGCGATCAGCGCGCGGTACTCGGCGACGTTGTTGGTGACGGAACCCAGGAACTCGGAGCCGGCTTCGACTTCCGCGCCCACCGGATTCGTCAGCACCCAGGCCGCGGCGCCCGGCCCCGGATTTCCGCGCGCGCCCCCGTCACAGCGGAGCGTCCATTCGTCCGGCGCGGCACGGTTCATCGAGGCACACTAGCTCCGGACTTCGCGTGTCGCAACTTCGGCTCCGGCTCGCCATCGTCGCGGGAGGCGTCTTCGGTCTCGAGCCAGCCGGCGCGCTCGAGGCCGCGCCAGGCATCCGACTCGCCGCGCTTCAGCAACTCGTCGGTGATCTCGGGATCCATCACCAGCAGTGAGCCCGGCAAACCGGATTCCGGCTCCACCACGCAGAGTCGCGCCGGGTCACCCTCGCGCGACCAGCCCTCGGGAAGATGCCGGAGCTCGGTCTGAAGATCGCGCCAGTTCGCCAGCACCGGGATCCGCGCCGCGATGTCGATGACATGAGGCTCGTGTCCGACGCGCGGCGGCATCTCGCTCGGCGAGACCAGCACCAGCAGCAGAGCATCGGCGCCGTCGGCGAGCACGGCGTGAATCGGCTGGTTCGAGAACACACCGCCGTCGATGTACTGATGCCCGTGGATGCGAACCGGCTCGAACAGCACCGGCACGGCGGACGAGGCCAGCGCGGCCTCCAGCATTTCGCGCCGCGTCCGCGCCTCGACCACGTCGCCGAGCAGCGAATGGATGCGCTCGCGGAACTCCGTCTTCGGAGTCCA
>DATJEP010000069.1:0-27949 GCA_035496475.1 Candidatus Udaeobacter sp. | reverse complement strand
TTCGCGTCACGGGCGAGGTCGGTCGAATCGTGGGCACCGGCGCGGGCTTGCCGTTGGAATTCGGCAGTAATGTTGGCGGCCCCAGTTTGACGCGCAGCGCGTCGTCGTCCGCTAAGATCTCCCTTTCGCGCACCTCCGCGAGCGGCAGGCCGATCAGATGCTCGCGCAGCTCCGCCGACACGCCGGCGATTTCGTCGGCGCTGAGCGGGCTCTCGAGCTCAAGCACCACGGTGCGCACGG
Organism: Candidatus Udaeobacter sp.; assembly: GCA_035496475.1. Taxonomy (GTDB): domain Bacteria; phylum Eisenbacteria; class RBG-16-71-46; order RBG-16-71-46; family RBG-16-71-46; genus JACOSU01. The sequence continues at coordinate 27,709 of DATJEP010000069.1, read as the reverse complement.
TGGCGGCGCCGAGGTGCAGCATCATCAGCGCGCGGCGGTCGTCGAGCCGCTCGAGATCGAGCGCGAGGAGGATCTCGCGATCGAGTGTCGCGGCATGCGCGAGACCGAGCTGGTGCGTCAGCGACGAGATCAGCCGCGATGCTTCGGCGAGGAGGTGCTCGACGTCGCGGGCCGAGCCCTGCAGGCGGCGATCGAGCTCGTCCTGGAGCTCGGCGGGCAACGGCTCCGGCTCGACGATCACGCGCACGAAGTATTCGTAGCCCTGGGCGCTCGGCACGCGCCCGGCGGCGGCGTGAGGGCGCTCGAGCAGTCCGAGCTCCTCGAGATCGGCGAGCGAGGCGCGCACGCTGGCCGGCGAGACGCTGACCACGCTCTCACGCGCGAGCATTTCCGAGCCGATCGGACGCGCGGTGCGACCGTGCAGCGTGACCAGCGCCGCGAATACCTGCCTCTGGCGCGGGCTGAGGTCGGGTTCGGCGTGGGTCAGATGGCCGGGGATGGCTGGTTGAGACATGATCCCCGCATTATGGAAGGCGCGCGCGAGCTGTCAAATCGCGGCTCCGCGCGATGGGCGGCGGTTCCGTTCCGGGGAGCGCGCTCGCGGGCGAGCACCCACGCGATCGAGTCGTCGGCAATGAACCGCGCGCGCTTCGGCACACAGAATCCTGACGTGCGCTGCTCGAGCCGGCCGCAGCCGGCGGCGCTCTCCAACGCATCACCGTAACGCGCCTCGACCCTGGCCCACTCGGCGTCGGTATAGTCGGCCGCGTCGATCCCGCGCGCGAATCGGAGCGCCAGCATCACGATCTCCGAGGCGACCGAGGCGTCGTTCTCGCGCTCGCGCTCGGATTCGGGAAGCCGATTCCGATCGAGCGCCGCCGCCCAGCGCGTGAACGCGTACTCGTTCGCGAATCGCTCGCCCCGCAGCAGCGAATGCGCCGAGGGCCCGAGCCCGAGATAGGGACGGCGCAGCCAGTAGACGAGGTTGTGACGCGCCTCGGCCTCCGGCCGGCAGAAGTTCGAAGTCTCGTAACAGCCGAGGCCGGCACGCGCGCACGTCTCGGTGACCTGGTCGTAGAGATCCGCCTGCTGATCGGGCGAAGGAAGCTTCATGCGCCCGGACAGCGTCGCGTCTCCGAGCGGGGTGCCGGGCTCGGGGATGAAGCAGTAGGCGGACAGGTGCTCGATGCCGAGCGCGAGCGCCGACTCGAGGCTGTAAGCGAGATTCGTCGCGTCGTGATCCGGAAAGCCGAACATGAGATCGAGCGACAGCCGGCGGAATCCGTGCGCCCGCGCCAGCTGAATGGCCTCGGCCGGGCGCGACACGTCGTGCACGCGTCCGAGCGCTTCGAGCTCCCGGGCGACGAAGCTCTGCGCGCCCATCGACAGCCGGTTCACGCCGGCCGCGGCCCAGCACTCGAGCCGCGACGCCCGAACCGATTCCGGATTGGCCTCGAGCGTGATTTCGGCGTCGCCGGCGATGTCGAAGTGATCGCGGAGCACGCGCCAGACCTCGGTGAAGTGGCGCTCCGGCAGCGCGGACGGCGTTCCGCCGCCGAAGAAGACCGAGTGGAACGACACCCCGCGGGCCGATTCGGAGCGCAGCTCCGCTTCGCGCGTGAGGCCGCGCACATAGCGATCGAGCGCGGCCGTCGAGATCGCGCCGCTCGAGAAATCGCAGTAGGTGCAGCGCGTGGCGCAGAACGGAACATGAACGTAGAGCCCGGCCCGCGCCTCCCGGCGCGCGACCGCGGACGGCCCCTCGTCGCGCATGAACGCGCGGCCGGTGTCGAAGGCGTCATCGCGCGCCCTCGCTCCCGCCACCCTCGGCTCGTGCGCGGTCAGCGGATCGGCTGGAAGATGCGATTCCATCGTGGCCAGTTCTTCTCCGTGTCCCACGACCAGTACAGGAACATCGCGTGGCCCTTCACCAGATCCATCTTCAGAGGGCCCCAGTAGCGGCTGTCGTTCGAGTTGTCCCGGTTGTCGCCCATCATGAACATCTCGCCCTTCGGGATGGTGAGCGGCCCGAAGTTGTCGCGGAAGTCGTAGCCGGCCGGGCGGATGTTGGGGTCCTTGTGAACCGCGTAGGGCTCACGCAGCTTCACGCCGTCGACATAGACCTGCTTGTCGCGGATCTCGATCGTCTGACCGCCGGTGGCGACGCAGCGCTTGATGAAGTCCTTGCTCGGGTCCTGCGGAAACTGAAACACGATGACGTCGCCGCGGCGCGGCGGGCGCAGGCCGGGCAGGCGAACGTGGCTGTACGGAATCTTCGGCCCGTACTCGAATTTGTTCACGAACAGGAAGTCGCCGACCAGCAGCGTGTCGAGCATCGACTCCGAGGGAATGCGAAACGCCTGGATCACGAACGCACGCAGGAACAGCGTGAGGACCAGCGCCCACAGCCCGGCCTCGGCGTACTCGCGCAGGATGGATCGTTTGCCCGCCATGGATCTCCTCGATTAGCGGTCGACCTTGAGCACCGCCAGGAACGCTTCCTGCGGCACCTCGACCGTTCCGATCTGTTTCATACGCCGTTTGCCTTCGCGTTGTTTCTCGAGCAGCTTGCGCTTGCGCGTGATGTCACCGCCGTAACATTTCGCCAGCACGTTCTTGCGGATCGCGCCCAGCGTCTCGCGCGCGATGATCTTGCCGCCGATCGACGCCTGGATCGCGACCTGGAACATCTGCCGCGGAATCAGCTCCTTCAGCTTCTCGCACAGTGACGCTCCGTAGGCATACGCCTTGTCGCGGTGAACGATCGCCGACAGCGCATCCACCGGCTCGCCGTTCAGCAGGACGTCGAGCTTCACCACCTCCGCTTCCTGGTAGCCGGCGAATTCGTAGTCGAGCGAGGCGTAGCCGCGCGAGACCGATTTCAACCGGTCGTAGAAGTCGAGCACGATCTCGGCGAGCGGCAGCCGGTAGGCCACGCGGACGCGCTTCTCCTCGAGATGGGTCATGTCGCCAAACGTGCCGCGGCGCTCCTGGCACAGCTTCATGATGTTGCCGAGAAATTCGGTCGGGGTGACGACGTGGGCGAGCACGATCGGCTCCTCGATGGTCTCGATGTTCTGCGGGTTCGGCATCTGAGTCGGGTTGTCGATCTCGATCAGCTCGCCGTCGGTGAGCAGCACGTGGTACTCGACGCTCGGCGTGGTGGCGATGAGATCGATCGCGAATTCGCGGCGCAGCCGCTCCTGAATGATCTCGAGGTGCAGCAACCCGAGGAAGCCGCAGCGGAAGCCGAAACCGAGCGCCACCGAGGTTTCGGGCTCGTAGTCGAGCGAGGCGTCGTTCAGGCGCAGCTTGGACAGCGCTTCCTTCAGGTTCTCGTAGTCCTCGGCTTCGATCGGATAGAGCCCGGAGAACACCATCGACTGGGTCTCGCGGAATCCGGGCACCGGCTCGGGCGTCTCGTCCAGCGCGCCGGCCACCGTGTCGCCGACTCGCGCGTCGGACACGCTCTTGACCCCCGCCACCACGTAGCCGACCTGACCGGCGTGGAGCTCGGGCTCGGGATCGAGCTTGAGGTGCAGCTTGCCGACCTCGGTGACCTCGTGGTCCTTGCCGGTCGAGAGGAAGCGGATGGTGTCGCCGGCGCGGAGCGTCCCGTCCACCACACGCACCAGGCAGACGACGCCGCGATACTGATCGAACTTCGAGTCGAAGATCAGCGCGCGCAGCGGCCGGGCCGGATCTCCGGACGGCGCGGGAACGCGGGCGATCACCTGCTCGAGCAACTCGCGGACTCCAACCCCGGTCTTCGCGCTGATCCGCGCCACGCTCTCGGCCGGAACCCCGGTAACGTGCTCGATCTCGAGCGCGATGTCGTCGGGTCGCGCGGCGGGCAGGTCGATCTTGTTGATCGCGCCGACGATCGCCAGCTTCTGGTCGCGGGCGAGGAAGTAATTCGAGAGCGTCTGCGCCTCGATCCCCTGCGAGGCGTCGACCACCAGGATCGCGCCCTCGCAGGCGGCCAGGCTGCGCGAGACTTCGTAGGTGAAGTCGACGTGGCCCGGAGTGTCGATCAGGTTCAGCTCGTAGGTGATCCCGTCATCAGCCGGGTACTCCATCGCGATCGCATGCGATTTGATGGTGATCCCCTTTTCCCGCTCGAGATCCATGTCGTCCAGCACCTGGGCCTTCATCTGCTGGGGCGACAGCGTATGCGTGATCTCGAGCAGCCGGTCGGCCAGCGTGCTCTTGCCGTGGTCGATGTGGGCCACGATGCAGAAGTTCCGGATGCGCGCGACTCTGGGATCGGTCAAAACGTCCACCGCAGGTCCAGCCGGCTGGTGGCCGGCGACAGGGAGCCCGGCAGGGCCGGGTCGTGGCGAAATTCGATGTCGAAATTCTTGAAGTGCGCATCGACGTAGGCGTCGAGCATGGAGTAGACGACCACTCCGGCGAGCAGCCATTGACGCCCGATGAAGCGATCGAGCCGGTCATTATAAGCGTTGACCGCCGCGTTCGCTCGGACCACGTCGGTGTCGGCCTGCGCCGCGATCGCCGCGCGATGCAGCCGGTCGAGCTCGCCGCGGTCGTTGACGATCGCCGAGATCAGGAATCCCTCGCCCGCCGCGACGAAACCCGCCTTCCAGTAGGCGTGATTGTGGAGCTGGCCCCATCCCGGCACGACCACCGAGCGGAGCATCACCATGCGCGGCTGGTCGGACCAGCGGAGCGGGGCGTTGAGCCGCGCGACCGCGGCGCTGTCGAGCGCGGCTTCGCGCCGGCCCCGCGCCCGGAGACGCGCGTGAGCCGCCGCGGTCGAGTCGGAGACGATATCGACGTGCGACGAGTCGGGTGTCGCGAGCCGCGGCGCCGTCGCGCGGGTCGAATCGGTGGCGGCGCCCTCGGCGCCCGTGGCCCCGCGCGCCAGCCCCATCACCAGCGCCACGGCCAGCAGCCCCGCACGAATGAATGGCGGGAACGTGTGGGAATCGAACCCACCTCGGACGCTCTGAACGCCCGACCGCAGGATTTGAAGTCCCCGGAGTCCACCAGAACCCATGCGTTCCCGCACCACTCTCAACCGCCTGCTTCGAGCTCGATCGCGTAATCCTTGCGCGCGATCACCTCTCCCGCCTCGACGTGCCAGACGCGCCGGCGCCGCAGCGCCGCCATTAACGCGGTTGCCCGCCGCCGCGGCACCGCGATCAGGAGACCCCCCGAGGTCTGGGGATCGTGGAGCGCGAGGCGCAGCGACTCGGGCGCCGAGCCTTCCTGCACGCGCGGCCCGAAGAAGGCGCGATTGTTGTGGAGCCCTGCCGGCGCCACGCCCTCGCCGACCAGCTCGAGTGTTCGCGGCAGGAACCAGTCGGGCCGCGGGCGCAGCCGGGCCGAGACGCCGCTCGCGTCCGCCATCTGACTGGCGTGACCGATCAAGCCGAATCCGGTGACGTCGGTGGCCGCGCGCGCGCCGTATTCGACCGCGGCCTCGGAGGCGGCGCGATTCAGCGTCGCCATGGTGCGGGTCAGGCGCCGTACCGCGGCGGGCTCCAGCTTCTCGCGCTTGAGCGCGGTCGATAGCACGCCGGTGCCGAGCGGCTTGGTCAGGATCAGCCGGTCGCCCGTGCGCGCGCCGGCATTGGTCAGCAGCCTTCGACGCGACACCGTGCCGGTGACGCTGTAGCCGAACTTGAGCTCGGGATCGCGCACCGAGTGTCCGCCGAGGATGCTGACGCCGGCCTCCTTCAGCTTGTCCTGTCCGCCGCTCAGGATCTCGCGGATCACCTCGGGCGGGAATCGATGCTCGGGAACACACAGCACGGCCAGCGCGGTCAACGGAGTGCCGCCCATGGCGTACACGTCCGAGACCGAGTTGGCAGCCGCCACCTGGCCGAAGTCGTAGGGGTCGTCGACCACCGGTGTGAAGAAGTCGACCGTCTGCACGAGCGCCGTTCCGCGCCCGAACGCGAACACCCCCGCGTCATCCAGCGTGGTGTGATCCACCAGCACGCGCCGATCCTTCTTGATCGCGGGCAGCCCTTCCAGGGCTTGGCGCAGGTCCGCCGGACCCAGTTTGCTGGCTCAACCCGCACACGCGACCTCGGCGGTGAGTCGGATCTCGATCCGGCGCCGGTCGTCGATCCTTCGGGTGCGCAAGGACCGCGACGCCTCAGTGATCGCGGCCGACCGCGACGGCGTCGATCTCGACCTTCGCGCCCTTCGGCAGACCGGCGGCGGCGATGGTGGTGCGGGCGGGCGGCGCGGCTTCGAAGTGGCGCGCGTAGGCCTCGTTCATGGTCTTGAAGTCGGCCATGTCGGCGAGATAGACGGTGGTCTTCACCACGTCGCCGAGCGAGAGCCCGGCTCCGGCCAGCACGGCGGAGAGATTCCGCAGCGCCTGATGGGTCTGGCCGGCGACGTCCTCGGCGCTGAGCTCACCGCTCTTCGGATCGAGGCCGACCTGGCCCGAGGTGAAGACCATCTTGTTCCCGCCGTGCAGGCGGATCACCTGCGCCTGGCTGTAGGGCCCGATCGCCTTCGGCGCCCCGTCGACCTGGAGCGGTGATCTCATCGTGGTCTCCGTTCGGATGCGCTACTCGACGGTGACGCTCTTCGCGAGATTGCGCGGCTGATCGACGTCGCAGCCGCGAAGCACCGCGACGTGATAGGCCAGGAGCTGGAGCGGAATCACCGACAGCATGGGCTGGAGCATCGGCAGCGTCTGCGGAATATAGAGTACGTGATCGGCGAGCGCGGCGACCTCGGTGTCGCCTTCGGTGGCGATCGCGATGATGCGGCCCTTGCGCGCCCGCACCTCCATCATGTTGTTGATCACCTTCTCGTAGGCGCTGTCGCGCGGGCACAGGAACACCACCGGCATGTTCTCGTCGATCAGCGCGATCGGACCGTGCTTCATCTCCGCCGCCGGATAACCTTCGGCGTGGATGTAGGAGATCTCCTTCAGCTTGAGCGCGCCTTCCAGCGCCACCGGGAAGTTGTAGCCGCGGCCGAGGTAGATGAAATTGTTCCTCTGCGCGTATTTCTGCGCCATGGCCTGGACCGCGTCGGTGCGCGCCAGGATCTGATCGATCTTCTCGGGAATCCGGTCGAGCTCGCGCGCCACTTCGATGCCGCTCTCGCGCGACATCGCCCGCTGGCGGCCGAGCGCGAGCGTCAGCAGCGCCAGCACCGCGACCTGGCTGGTGAACGCCTTGGTCGAGGCGACGCCGATCTCGGGGCCGGCATGGATGTAGACGCCGCCGTTCGATTCGCGCGCGAGGGTCGAGCCGACCACGTTGACGATGCCGAGCGTGCGCGCGCCCTTGCGCTGCGCCTCGCGCATCGCCGCCAGGGTGTCGATGGTCTCGCCCGACTGCGAGATCACGATCACCGCCGTGCCTTCGTCGACGATCGGGTTCCGGTAACGGAATTCGGAGGCGTACTCGACCTCGACCGGAATCCGCGCGTGATCCTCGATCATGTATTCGCCGATCAGTCCGGCGTGCCACGACGTGCCGCAGGCGAGGATGATCAGCCGCTTGATCTCGCGCATCTCGTCGATCGAGAGGTTGAGTCCGCCGAGCCGCGCCAGGCCTTCCTGGGTGTTGAGCCGCCCGCGCATCGCGTTCCGCACCGAGGTCGGCTGCTCGAAGATCTCCTTCAGCATGAAGTGATCGAATCCGCCCTTCTCGATCTGGGCGAGATCCCATTCCACTTCGTGCACCGCCTTGTCGACCGGCTCGTGGGCGATGGTGGCGGTGTGGAAGCCATCGGGCGACAGCACCGCCATCTCGCCGTCATCGAGATACACCACCTGGCGCGTGTGCTCGACGATCGGAGCCACGTCGGAGGCGAGGAAGTACTCGCCGTCGGCGATGCCGACCACCAGCGGGCTGCCCTTGCGCGCGCCGATCACGGTGCCCGGCTCGTCGGCGCACACCACCGCGATGCCGTACGTGCCTTCGACGTCGGCAAGCGCGCGCCCGACCGCGCGCTCCAGCGACATGCCACGCGAGCGATGCTTGCCGATCAGGTGCGCCAGCACCTCGGTGTCGGTCTCGGTCTCGAACTGGTGGCCTTCGGCCTCCAGCGCGCTCTTCTGGACGGCGTAGTTCTCGATGATGCCGTTGTGAACGACCGCGACGCGGCCGGTCGCGTCGGTATGAGGGTGCGCGTTGATGTCGTTCGGCTCGCCGTGGGTGGCCCAGCGCGTGTGGGCGATGCCGGTGGTCCCGCTGAGGCGCCGCTTCTGGAGACGGCTCTCGAGCTCACGGATCTTGCCCGCGGCCTTGACGATGCTGAGCGAATGGTCGCCCTGCATCGCGACGCCGGCCGAGTCGTAGCCGCGATACTCGAGGCGCTTCAGGCCCTCGATCAGAATGCCGAGACACTCACGGCGCCCCGCGTAGCCGACGATGCCGCACATTTCAGGAAGTCCCCTCTGCCCGGACGCCCTCGAGGGCGCGGCGGGCGCGTGCGACGAGCGATCGCGTGCGCTCTTCGTCTTCCGATTCCGCGATCACCCTCACGACAGGCTCCGTCCCCGACGCCCGCACGTGAACCCATTCCCGGTCGCCGCTGAAGCGCAGTCCGTCGGCCTCGTCCAGCGCCATTCCCGCGAACGCCGCCTTCAGCCGCTCCGCGGTGCGCGGCCACGATTCGTCGGGTCGATCGAGCTTGCTCTTGATCATCGCGGTTCGCGGCAGCTCGTCCGCGAGCTCGCGAAGGCTCCGGCCGCCCGCGCTCACCAGCTGGGCGATCAGCGCCACCGCGACGAGACCGTCGCGGCCGTAGTGCGCCGCCGGCAGGATCATGCCGCCGTTGCCCTCGCCGCCCGCGACCGCTCTCACGGCCTGCATCTTCGCCACCACGTGCGCCTCGCCCACCCTGGTGCGGTGGAGCGGGACCCCCCCTCGATGGCAAACCGCTTCCAATATAAGGGAGGTAGAGAGGTTTGTCACCACCGGCCCCCGGTGCTTCTCGAGCACGCAGCGCGTGCCCAGCGCGACGGTGTACTCCTCGCCGAGCGGCACCCCGTTTCCATCGACGAACGCCGCCCGATCCGCGTCGGGATCGAGGGCGACGCCGAAGTCGGCGCGATGCTCGCGCACCCTCCCGCTCAGCGCGCCGAGGTGCTCGGGCAGGGGCTCGAGCTCGCGCGTGAAGCGCCCGGTCGGCTCGCAGTCGAGCTCGATCACGTCGGCTCCGAGCCGCGCGAGCAGCGGGGGCACCGCGATGCCACCGACGCTCGCACATCCGTCGACCACGACCCGGAGGGCGCGGGCGCGAATCCTCGCGACGTCGATCACGTCGAGGCCGAGCACGCGCTCGAGATGCCATTCGAGCGCCGAGGATTCCATGCGCCGGGTGCCGCGAACCACCGCCGCGGCGACCGGATCCTCGCGCTCGAAACGGGCGCGCACCGCCGCGCCCTCGGCGCTGCCGAGGAACTCGCCGCGCGCGTTCAGGAACTTGAGCGCGTTCCACTCCGACGGATTGTGGCTGGCGGTGACGATCACGCCACCGGCGGCGCGGAGATGCTCGACGGCGATCTCGGTGGTCGGCGTCGTGGCGAGGCCGATGTCGACCACATCGCGCCCGGCGGAAAGCAGACCCTCGGCCGCGGCGCCCGAAATCAGAGGCCCGTGGGTACGGGCGTCGCGACCGAGGACGATGGCGCCGGGCGGCAGCTCGCGGGCGAATGCGGCGGCGAAGCGGGAGACCACTTCGGGAGTGAGCGAGTCGCCGACGATGCCGCGGACTCCGGCGACGCTGATCATGAGGGGTGAGCTCATCGGATCGAGCGACTCACGCGGACGAGCCGGACGCGGAGGGAATCACGTTCGAACGAGTGTGCGCGATCGGCGGAGAGCCCGTCAATACGCTTGCAATCACCGGTGCGACCGCGCACCATGCCCGCCTCTCGCCGCCCCCTTGGGGCCGCCCCCGCGGCCCGAACGCGCCCGAAACTCGAGGACGATCCCCTCGCGATGGACCCGCTACGGACGAAACCGCTCTTCCGCACGCGGTATGGATATTTCACGCCGGATGGGCGCGAGTACGTGATCACGCGTCCCGACACACCGCGCCCGTGGGTCAACGTGATCTGCCCGGGCGCGTACGGGACGGTGATCTCCCAGGCTGGATCGGGCTATTCCTGGCTCGACCACGCGTCGCTCAATCGCGTCACGCGCTGGGAGCAGGATCTGATTCGCGACGGGTGGGGCAAGTACCTCTACCTTCGCGACCGCGATTCGGGGCGGACGTTCTCGCTGACCTTCCAGCCCGTCCGGGCCCGCGGCGTCCGCTACCAGTGCCGGCATGGAATCGGCTACAGCGTCCTCGGCGCGCGTCAGGGCGACATCGAGACCGGCATGACCGTGTTCGTTCCGCCCGGCGAGCCACTCGAGATCTGGCAGGTCTCGATCACGAACCACGGCCGGCGGACGCGGCGCTTCGATCTCTTCAGCTACCTCGAGTGGAACCTCGGGCCGGCGCCCGACACCCACCGCGAATTCCATCGACTGTTCATCGAGACCGAATACGTCCCGGCGGCCGGCGCGATGCTCGCGACCAAGCGACTCAACACCATCGCCGAGCACGGCGCCGGGGATCCCTGGAACGTCGAGTGGCCTCACGTCGCGTTTCACGCCGCCAGCGTTCGGCCGCTCGCGGTCGAGAGCGACAAGGAGGCGTTCCTCGGCCGGAACGGCTCGCTCGAGCGACCCGCGGCGATGTCGCGCCCGCGCCTGACCGGAACCACCGGCAAGTGGCAGGACGCGATCGGCGCGATCCAGCTCGCGGTGACGGTGAGGCCCGGAGAGCGACGCGACCTTTGCCTGACCCTCGGCGTCGCGAAGACGCGGAGCGAGGCGTTGCGGCTCGCGCGACGGTATCGCGGGCGCGGCGCCGCCGATCGCGCGCTCCAGCGCACGCGGCGCTTCTGGGATCGCCTGCTCGGCCCGCTCCGCATCGAGACGCCCGATCCCGCCTTCGATCTTCTCAACAACCGCTGGCTCAAGTACCAGGCGATCTCGAGCCGGCTGTGGGGACGAACCGGCTACTTTCAGCCGGGCGGCGCCTATGGCTTCCGTGACCAGCTCCAGGATTCGCAGGTGTTCCTTCCGCTCGCGCCGGAATTCACGCGACGGCAGATCCTCCTTCACGCCGCGCATCAGTTCCGCGACGGCACCGCGTGGCACTGGTGGCATCCGCTCACCGAAGCGGGCTTGAAGAAGCCGCTCAACGACGATCTGCTCTGGCTCCCGTTCACCGTCTGCCAGTACCTGCGGGAAACCGGCGACTTCGGCATCCTCGACCAGCGCGTTCCCTATCTGTCGGGCGACGGGACGACGTCCCTCGTGCGCGGTACGCTCTACCAGCACTGCCGGAAGGCGATCGATTCCTTCTGGACCCGCCTTTCGCCTCGCGGCGTGCCGCGCATGGGCGCCGGCGACTGGAACGACGGCCTCTCCGCGATCGGAAAGAGGCTCAAGTCCGAGAGCGTGTGGCTCGGCCACTTCCTGGTGGGACTTCTCGATCAATGGATCGAGCTCGAGCGACGTCGCCGGCGACCGAGCGCGGCGACGATCACGCGCTATGGGCGCGAGGCGAAGAAGATGCGCGCCGCGCTCAATCGCTCGTTCTGGGACGGTGACTGGTACGTGCGCGCCACCAAGGACAGCGGCGAGGTGATCGGATCGCGGCGCAATCGCGAAGGCCGGATCTACCTCAATGCCCAGACCTGGGCGATCCTTTCGGACGTCGTCACGCCGCGAAGGCTCCCGAAGCTGCTGCGCTCGATGGAGCGGCTGCTCTATCGCCACTACGGGCCTCTGCTCCTCTGGCCCGCCTACCAGAAGCCCGACGCCAGCATCGGCTACCTCACCCGCTACGCGCCCGGGGCGCGCGAAAACGGCGGGCTCTACACTCACGCTGGCGCGTGGGCGGTGCAGGCCGAGTGCAAGCTCGAACGCGAAGCGGCGGCGTGGCGGCTCTATCAGAGCTTCTGTCCGATCCTGCGCGGGATGGATCCCAATCGGTACGCGGTCGAGCCCTACGTCACGCCCGGGAACGCCGACGGTCCGGACTCACCGCACTTCGGTCGCGGCGGCTGGACCTGGTACACCGGGTCGGCGGCCTGGCTGTTCCGCGTCGGCACCGAGTGGATGCTGGGGGTGCGTCCGGATTGGGATGGCCTGCGCGTCGCGCCGTGCATGCCGCCACGCTGGAAAGGCTTCACCATGCGGCGCCGGTTCCGCGGCGCGACGTACGACATTCGCGTCGAACGCGGCCCGTCACGCGGCCGGCCGAAGCGCGGCACCGAAATCCGTGTCGATGGACGGCGGCTGGAGTCGAACCTGATCCCGGCGTTCCAGGACGGCCGGGTTCATCGCGTCGAAGTGCGGATTCCGCGCCGTCCGCGCTGATCGACGCCGAGCCTCCGCGCGGAGGGCTCTCGACGCCGCCGCGGACATCGGTCCGGATCAGGGCCGTCTGAGATCGACGTCCGCCGGCAGGACGCGCACCACGATCTCACCGCCGGGTGAGACTCGCTGCGACCGCCCATTCACCGTCGCGCTCCATCGATCGGTCACGGCCGGCGCGACCACACGGATTCCGCCGGGCGGCATCCGAAGGCCGGCGCCGAGGCTCAGCGCGTAGCCGCGATCCGTGGGCCCGAGGTGATAGGTCAGCGGTCCCCATCGCGTGCGCAGCGCACGCACGCCGACTCCGGCAGGATCGCGCGCCCAGCGCTCGGGCACACCGGCCGCGAGGACCAGCGTCTGATCGGCTTCGCGCTCGTACGCCAGCATCGTCAGGATCGATCGAATTCCGTCGGATCCCACCCACGTGTGGGGCAGGTCGCCGAGGAAACGCGGTGCGCGCGCATCCCGCCATACCACCTCGGGCCACTGCCGCCATCCCGACGGACGCCGGCCTTCGAGCAGGAAGCTCAGCAGCGAATCGGCCCGCTCGCGCCAGCCGAGGCGGACGAACGCGCCCACCGCCCGCAGTTCGTAGGGCGTGTAGGCATCCCATGTCGCGCGGCCGCTCGAGCGGTCGCGGCAGAACGACCAGTACTTCTCGAACGTCCGCTCCAGCGCGCCGGCCGGCAGCACGCCTTCGGCCTCGACCGGATCGAGCGCGATGGTGGTGGAGGTGGCGTCGAAATCCCCGAGATCGGCCGAGCCCGGAACGAAATCGATGTGGTGCGCCGCCATCGCGGCGCGAACCGATGCGCCGAGATCGCCGGCGAATTCGCGGGCCGAGGCCCTGAGTTGCCGCTCCGCGGAGGAGTCGCCGAGCCGGGCGGCCAGATCCGCGGCGTCGCGATAGCCTCGCAAGGCGAAAAGATCGTCCCAGTAGGAGTGCTCGGGATGAGCCGAATAGCCCTCGTGACTGATCGACGGCGGCAGGATTCCATGGAACAGCGCGTTGGCGGGCGTCCGCCATTCCGCGCCACGCCGCTCGGCCCTCAGTGCATCGAGGTGCCGCGCGGCGCCCAGCACCTGCGGCCACACCCGCCGGACGCACGCGGTGTCACCGGTCATGCGCTCGTATTCGGCGACGAGGAAGATGAACTCGCCGTCGCTGTCGTGCTCGGGCACCGGATCCGAGCCCCGCTCGTCGACGCAGCACGGCACCTTGCCGTTGTCGTACGTGAATCCCGCGAACCACTCGATGAAGTCGCGCACCACGTCGGGTCGACCGAGCTCGAGCAGCGCGGCGGACATCAGCGCGCCATCGCGAATCCACGTTCGTGCGTAGGCCCGCGCGCCCGGCCGCAGCGAAGGACCGGCTCGATCGACGAGGATCCAGGCGAGCTGGGCGGTCAGCGTCGACCGCAGGTCGGGATCGGGAATCTCGACCGAGACGTCGCCGAGCCGGTCGCTCCAGCGCGACGCCGCGGTCGATTCCATTCCCGTCCCACTGGCTCCAGGCGCGCGCGCCGCGGGAATCCCATGCAGCGGAATCTCGATCCGGACCTCTTCGGTCTTTCCCGGTCGGAGCGCGAAGGCGTAGGACAGGGCCCCGGAGGCGAAACCGGTCGAATCGAACACCGACTGCGCCGCGGGAAGAGCGCCGCGGGCGAGGAAGTCGGTGATGTCACCCTGATCGAACGTGGTGGCGCCGAATCGCGCGGGCGGCGTCACCGCGATGATCCCGCGGCCCGGGTCGCCGCGCACCACGCGGTTCGTATAGGCCAGCGAATGAATCGGCGCGACGCCGCCGTTCAGTCGCAGGAACTGGGTCGGCGGATTGACCTGAAACGGGCGCAGCGCGAGGTCGAGCGTGACGTGCCGCAGGCGCGAGCGGGCCGAGCGCAGGCGATACGTCACCGACACACGCGAATCGTTGGTATCGCCGACCGCGGTGGCGGTGACCTCGAGGCCGAGCGAATCGACGTCCCACCGTGTCGTCGGGATCGGGAGCGATCCACGATCGAGTCGCTGCGAAAGCCGCGCATCGGCCCAGCTCAGCAGCCGCCCGTCCACGCGCAGGAACGGCTCGACGCTGAACGAGCAGGTTCCGGTTTCGATCGCGCCGTCTTCGCCGAACAGCACCTTCTCGCGATCGGCTTCCACGCCGACCACGGTCCAGTAACGCTGCTCTCCGACGTAGGGGCGTGGATACCGTCCGCGGGGACCGGCCTTCGCGATCGCGGTGAAGAGCGATTCCGGAGAGTCGCCGAACGACACCGGCATCAGCGTCATCTCGCCGAGGCGCGCGCCGGGGGCGCCGGGAGCGCTGAGCCAGCGGAGACGGATGCGCCGCGCCTCCGACTCCGGCATGAACACGAACAAGGGATCGCGCCGCGCATCGCGAATCGAACGGGCTCGCCTCCACGCGCCGTCCGCGCCCTCGAGCTCGATCGCGAGATCGATCGGGCGGCGCGAAGCGCAGCCGTCGAGCTCGATGCCGCCGAATTCGCGCATCGTGCCGAGATCGAATTCCAGCCAGGGCCGCGCATCGCCGCTCCGGCTGGCCCAGTGCGTCTCGCGCCGGCCGTCCACCCCATCGGCCGCGCCGTGTTCCGGGCGCTGAGACGATGCGCGCACGCGGATCGGCGGCGCCGCGCCTTCGGCCGGCAGCTCTTCGAACGTGAGATCGTCGAACCAGACCGTGCCCTCTCCCCCGCTGCCGGCCGTGATCGCGAGCTCGATCGCGGCGACGTGCCGGATCTCGCCACCGCCGGCCGGTCCCCAGGCGAACGGCAGCTGGCGCTTGCGCGTGGTGACGGTCTGCCACGCCGGTGGAAACGTGAAGTTGCGCCGGTTGCACCACCACACGTTCGCGCCGCTCGAATCCACCAGCTTGAGCTCGAGGTTCTGCGGCGGCGTGTGCCCGCGCACGGCGAGGCGGAACGCGTAGTTCGCGGGAAGGTCGAGATCGACGTCGCGATGGAGGACGGCGTATCCGCCGCCCTTCACGAATCGGAAGTCGACCCGCAGCGACCGCCCGTGGAACCCTTCGTCGTTCGAGAGTCGCATCTCGACACCGTCGGCGGGAATTGCGCGCCAGGCGGCCGCCGATTCGAAGCCATCGATGACGCGGGGCGAAGCGTTCGCGCCGGGCGCGGTCACAGCGAGCGCCATGGCCACGCACCCGGCGGCGAACGCCACCGTGCCGGCGCGGGCCAGGACCCGGCACGCGACGCCGGGCGTGGCGACGCCGCCGCGGGCCCGCGCTTCGTTCATCAGCCCTTCGTGCTCCCCATCATGACGCCGCGGATGTAGAGCCTCTGCAGGCAGAAGAAGACCACCAGAACCGGGAGAACGGTGAGCACGGCTCCGGCCATCATCAGCTCGGTGTCCTGGACGTGTTCGCCCACCAGATTCGCCAGCGCGAGCGGCAGCGTGAAGTGGCGCTCGTCGCTCAGCACGATCAGCGGCCAGAGGAAATCGTTCCACGACGCCAGCAGGTTGAAGATGCCCTGCGTCACCAGGATGGGGCGGATCACCGGCAGCACGATGAACCAGAAGATGCGCAGCTCGGAGGCGCCGTCGAGGCGGGCGGCGTCGAGCAGATCATCGGGAATCGACAGCGCGTACTGCCGCACCATGAAGATTCCGAACACGCTGGTCAGATACGGAACCATCGCTCCCGCGAGCGTGTTCACGAGGTGCAGGGCCTTGAGCTCGAGGAAGAGCGGAAGCATGCCGACCTGCGCGGGGATCATCAGCGCGATGAGCAGCGTGCGGAACAGCCGGTCGCGGCCGCGGAAGCGCAGCTTGGCGAACGTGTATCCGGCCGCGCCGTTCAGGATGACCGAGACCAGCGTGGTGATGACCGCGATCAGCGTGCTGTTCATCAGGCAGCGTCCGAGGTCGAGCCGCGTGAACAGCTCGACGTAGTGCTGGAACGTCACATGGTGAGGGATCAGCGGCGGCGGCAGCGTGGTCGACTCACCCGACGGCATCACCGAGGCGAACAGCATCCAGATCAGCGGCGCGAGCGTGAGCAGCGCCGCGAGAAGGACGGCGGCGTGCAGCAGCAGCGTTCCGGAGACGCGCTTCATCGGGCGCGCTCGCGCTGGAGCCGGAGCTGGATGCGCGTGGCGGCGAGCATCAGCACGAACAGCAGGAACGCGATGGCGGCGGCGCGCCCCATCCGCCACCAGCGGAAACCCTGTTCGTACATGAGCATGACGAGGCTCACGGTGCTGTGCAGCGGGCCGCCCTGGGTCATCACGTAGGGCTCGGCGAAGAGCTGGAAGTTCGCCAGCACCGTCATCACCGTGACGAACAGCATGGCCGGGCGGAGCGCGGGCACGGTGACGTAGCGGAAGCGCTGCCACGCCCCGGCGCCGTCCAGCTCGGCGGCCTCGTTCAGCTCGGCGGGGATCGCCTGCAGCGCGGCGACGAAGATCAGCATGTTGTAGCCGAAGTTCTTCCACACTGCGAGAACGATGATCGCCGGCATCGCCCAGTGGGGATCGCCGAGCCAGTCAACCGCCGGCAGGCCGAAGTGCGCGAGCGTCCAGTCGAAGAGTCCGTAGCGCGGGTGGTAGAGGTAGCGCCACACGATCGCGACCGCGACCAGCGTGGTGACGACCGGCGTGAAGAACACGACCCGGAAGACACCGCGGGCGCGAAGGCGCGGCGCGTTCACCAGCAACGCGGCGCCGAACGAGGCCAGGACGGCGAGCGGCGCTCCGAGCAGCACGTAGACCAGGGTGTTCCGGAGCGCGTTCCAGAACTCGGCGTCGGTCAGCACGTCGCGATAGTTCGCGGCGCCGATCAGTCGCGCGACGCGCGGATCACCGATCGAGTAGATGTCGAAGTCGGTGAAGCTGAGCAGGAAGCCGGCGATCACCGGCAGGACGAAGAACACGCCGATCAGCGCGAGCGCGGGCGCGAGAAACATCCACGCCGCGCGATCCTGTCGTTCGCCCGCCCCGCTCATGGCGCTTCCTCGTGTTCCGAGACCAGGCCGTGCGCGCGCATCCAGCGCCGCTTCTCGAGAATGCGGTCGACGTCGCGGTCGAGCGCGGCCAGCGCCGAATCGGGCGGCGTGACCCCGCGCACCGCGCGCTCGACCTGATCCTGGAGCCGGATCGCGATCTCCTCGAATTCGGGCACCTTGGGCCAGGACACCGTGCGTTGCAGCTGCTCGCCGAAGGCCTGTGCCTCGGGGTCCCGGGTGAGCGCGGTGTCGCGCCAGCATTCGACCCGCGCGGGGAGATCCCCGCTCAGGCGATAGAAACGCAGCTGCTGCTCCGGGCGCGACAGGAACTCCACCAGCCTCCATGCCGCGTCCCGGTGCCGCGACGAGCGGAATACCACCAGGCTCGATCCCCCGGCCATCGAAACTCCCGGTCCGTCGGGCCCGGGCAGCGCGGCCGTGGTCCAGGAAGCGGCCAGCTCCGGCGGCAGGCGGCGGCGGAACTCGCCGATGTTCCAGGGGCCGGTGATCACCATGGTGAACGTGCCGCGGGCGAATTCCTGGTACATGTTCGCGACCTGATTGTTGGAAAACGGCGGTGCGAGCTGGTCGCGGAAGAGGCTCAGATAGAAATCGAACGCGCGGCGGAATCGCGGCGACTCGAAGTCGCCCCGCGTGCCGCCGTCGGAGAGCAGGTCGGCCCCGCTCTGAAGACCGAGGATCATCGGCTGGGGCCATTCATTGGTGGGAAGGAAGATCGCGTAGTGGCCGGGCCCGAGCATCCGCCGCACCGACTCCATCGCCGATCGCCACGCGCTCCACGTCACCGGCATCTCCTTCACCCCGGCACGCTGGAGGAGATCGCGGCGATAGAACAGCACGCGCGTGTCGACGTACCACGGAACTCCGCGGGTGACGCTACCGATCACGTTGGTGTCCCAGATGCCGCGAAAGAACGCGGAGTCCCGCACGTCCTTCGAGGCCGCGATCCAGTGGTCGAGCGGCTCGAGCGCGTGAAGCGCGGTGAATTCGGCGATCCATGTGTTGCCGAGCTGCGAGACGTCGGGAGTCGACCGGCCGACGTAGGCGGTGAGCAGCTTCTCGTGCGCCGCCGACCACGGGATCTGCTGGACCTCGACCTCGATGCCGGGATTCTCGCGCTCGAAATCGCGCACCATCTCGGCGACCACCTCGCCTTCGCGGCCCATCGCCCAGAACCGCAGGCGCACCGGCTGATCACGAACGCACGACAGCAGCGGCAGCAGCGCCGCGATCAGCGCGAGCGCGTATCCCAGCCGCACCGCCGCGGCCGAGGTTCGGCGACGGGAGATCACGGTCGGCCTGGACTCGCGGTGAGCCAGCCGCCGCGGAATCCGGCGCGGCGGAGTCCGCGAATCATGTGCGGATTGCGCCGCATGACGCGCCAGACCAGACCGCTCCGCCAGTTTTCGATCATCGCCAGGATCGGACCCTGGTCGATGCCCAGCCGGTCGGTGTCGAACCAGCCGACGCCAGGCACGATCCTCCCCTGCGGCACCCGCACCGCCACGTTCAGGGTGGGATTCAGCGCATCGACGAAGCCATGCGCTCCGAAGGCGTCGGCGCCGAAGTCCTCCCGCATCGCCCGAAGCGTCGGGATCACCAGCTCCGGCTCGAACGCGATCGAGCCGGCCGCGGCGCAGGGCGCGATCGTGCCGTCGTCGGTCACCCGCACGAACGAGGCGCCGCGCGCCTCGTAGGTGTGGAATTCGCGCGATCGGCCGCCGAGGACCAGCGCACTGTCGATCGGTCCGTCGCAGGCCGAGAGGCCCCACAGCCGCGGTCCGTACCCGCGAAAGCCGCCGGGATTCGCGAGGGCATACGCGTGCTGCGCGCGGGTGGCGCGGCGCGAGTTCTCGAAGTAGTCGATCCCCCGCTTCTTCGTGTAGTCGTCCTGAATTCCGCGGAAGTCGATCCAGATGTGCGAATACTGATAGCCGAACAGCGGCGCGAATCCGATGTACTCCTCGCCCTGAAACGTTCCCCACCGGTAACCGCGGGTCCACGCCTCCCACACGTCGCCTTCGACCGGATGCCGGGTCGCGCCGAGCGCGAGAACCTGGAGCAGCATGGCCTCGTCGTATCCGCGCCAGTCGTAGGGCAGGAAACCCTTCTCCGGAGTCCAGCCGAGCGCGAGCGTCGGCGGCCGGACCTGCATCCAGCGCCAATCCGCGCGCGCGTACAGCGATTCGGCGAGCGCGCGGACCCGCGCCTCGACCGGGTTCCGGCGATCGAAATAGCTCTCGCAGAACAGCGCCCCGGCGAGGAGCAGCGCGGTGTCGATGGTCGAGAGCTCGACATCCTTGAATCGCGCGCCGGTTTCGGGGACGAGGAAGTGGTAGAAGAACCCGCGATAGCCCGCGTTCGCGCCGCCCGATGAATCCTGCGGGGCGCGCCACAGGTATTCGAGCGTGGCGCGCGCGCGTCGCGCCGCCGCGTCGCGACGCACCCAGCCGCGCTCGGCGCCGATCGGGTAGGCGGTCAGGGCGAACCCGATCGCGCCCACGCTCGAGAACGATCGGGTCGGTTCGCGGTCCGGAGTCAGGACGCTGTCGATCCCGCGGAGATCCCAGAACCAGCGGAAGGTGCCGCGCTCGAGCGAATCCACGAACGCGATCGCCGCGCGGGAGGTCACGCCCGCCGGGGATGGGCGGGCCGTGTGCCGCCGCGATGGGGCGTCCGCGCACGCGGGGCGGGGCGCCGCGCTTCCGATCAGCGCCGCCGCCAGCATCACGCACGCGGCGGCGCGTGCGATCCGGGCCGGACCGACACGAAGGGCGCGATCGATCATCGCCGCGCCCGCCGACATCACTTCGTGCTCGTCGAGGAGGCGAACGGGCGCCCGCGATGCCAGCGGTTCGAGCCGCTCTCCGCGCTGCGCGCGCCGCACGAGCTCCTGACCACCAGGCTGACCGGCACGATCTCGTCGCGACCCAGCAAGGGATCCGGGCGATCGGGGTCGAGCAGCAGCCGCAGGGCGCGGCGGCCCAGCTCTTCGACGTCGAGGTGAATGGTGGTGAGTGGCGGCGTCAGATAGCGCGCCATCGGGATGTCGTCGAATCCCGCCAGGGCGATGTCGCCGGGCACGCGGAGCCCACGATCGTGAAGAGCGCCCATCAGTCCGACCGCCATCTGATCGTTCGCGACGAAGACCGCGGTCGGCCGCGGACGCATCAGCAGCAGCTCCTCCGCCGCGTCGTATCCCGAGCGCTCGGTGAACAGCCCTTGCAGCTCGAATTCGGGCGAGGGTTCGATGCCCGCGGCCTCGAGGGCGGCGCGAAAGCCTTCGAGTCGGCGACGCGCATCGATGTTGTGCAGGGGTCCGTGGATCGTCGCGAGCCGCCGGTGCCCGAGGCCGATCAGATGCTCGGTGATGCCTCGCGCCCCGCCGTGGTTGTCGAAGATCAATGTGTCGCAGCCCGGCACGCGGAGCTCGGTATTGATGAGCACACCGGGGACGTGCCCCGCGACCTGGGCCAGCACGCTCGAATCGTCGAGGTCGGGGCCCATGACCAGAATGCCGTCGACGCGCCCGCGCATGGAGCGGATCGCCAGCGTCAGCTCGTCGGCGCGCGAGCCGGAGCGCGACACCAGCAGCGAGAAGCCATGCGCGCGGGCGGCCAGATCGAAGCCGCGGATCACTTCCGAGAAGAACTCGCCGTGAAGGTCGGGGAGCAGCAGGCCGAGCGTGTGCGTGCGGCTGGTGATCAGACTTCGGGCGGTCGCGTTGGGCCAGTAGGCGACGCGCTCCGCGGCCGCCAGCACGCGCCGCCGCGTCACCTCGCTCACGCGCGGGCTGTTGTTGAACACGCGAGAGACGGTCGCGATCGATACCCGGCTGACTCGGGCGACATCTCGGATCGTAGCCACGCGGTCCCCTTCGAGCGGCCGGCTCCGCGCGCGTGGGCTCCGCGCGCGGAGGGGACGCTCAGTTCAATCGCACCCACTTGCCGGCGCGGACGGCGCCGTTCGCCTCGAGACGGACGAGATACACGCCCGGACGCTGAAGCCGCCCGCCGGTGACGATGTGTTCCCCGGCGGACTCGTCGCCGTCCATCAGCCGCTCCACGCAACGGCCGCCGATGTCGTAGAGCGCGAGCCGTACGTGCCCCGCCGACGGCAGGCGGAAGTGGAATCGCGCCGGCCCGCGCGCCGGACTCGGCTCGCTCCACAGCGCGAGATCGACGGCGGGTCCCGGCACCGACGCGCCGGCGAACGGCAGGAAGCCCGCCAGCGACATGCCGCGCTGGACGTCGGCGTTCTGCATGAAACGATTCCAGATCGCCCGCGTGCGGTAGTTCTCGATCATCAGCACGATCGGTCCCTCGTCGATTCCGAGATAGGCCGTGTCCCACCACCCCGAACCGTAGTTGTAGGCGTCGCGGAAGCCGTACGGTCCCCACAGCTCGTCGTGGAAGTTGTCCCACAGCGTGCGCGCGGCCTGAATCGATTCATCCGGCGTGAACGGCATCGAGCTGATGCAGGCGGTCGGCACCAGCGTTCCGTTGTCGCCCTGATTCGGCGGTGCCCCGCGCGCGCTGTAGCCCGAGGGGTCATCACTGGCCGTGATCCCCCAAATGCTGTCCGAGTAGGCGAGGAAGTGCCCGGGATTCGCGATGCAGTAGTTGCGCTGGGCCAGCGTCGCGCGCCGCGAGTTCTCGGTGTAGGTGATGCCGCGCGTGCGCATGGTGTCGTCCATCACGCCGCGGAAATCGAACCAGCACTCGGTGTATTGATGGCCGAACAGCGGCGGGAATACGTAGAACGAATATCCATATTGGGTCTGCCAGGAGTAGGTCTTGCACCACCATCCCTTCCAGAGCCCACCCGGAAGGCCGTTGGTCGGCGATCCGATCGCCAGCAGGTAGAGGACCTTGGCCTCGTTGTATCCCTGCCAGTAGCCGAAGTTCGCGAATCCGGTCTCGGGTTTCCATCCCATGTAGATCGGGCCGTTGCTGCCGAGCGCGACGAAGTGCCAGTTGGCGCGGCGGTAGATCGAATCGGCGATCGCGCGGATCTGCGTTTCGGTGGTATCGACGCCGCCGAAGTACTGCCGGCAGTCGATGATGCCGGCCAGGAGCAGCGCGGTATCGATGGTCGAGAGCTCGCTGCTCCAGGTGCGCGTGGCGGTGTTCATGTCGAGCCAGTGATAGAAGAGGCCCTGGTAGCCGATCGTTCCGCTGGTGGCGGTGCCCTGAGGCCCATTCCAGAACGTGCCGAGCGTGGTCAGGACGCGCGACGCGGCGTCGGCGCGCGACACCCAGCCGTGATCGACGCCGACGCAGATGGCGCTGAGGCCGAATCCGACGCTGGCGATGCTGCAGGGCGACGTCCCGGTGTCGCGATCGCGGATCAACCCGTTCGAGGGGTTGGCCTGATACCAGAAATAGCGGAAGCCCGACGCCTGCAGTGAATCGAGCAGCGCGTCCTGGCTGATTTGCGCGTGGGCCGGCGCGGCGATCAGCATCAGCACGGCGACGGTGAGGCCCAGACGTCTCATCGGATTCCTTTCGGCGACCCCACGCGACCGTTCACTTCGAGCTCCTCAGAATGAAAGACCCAGGGAAAAACGATGCGTGCTGCCCAGACGGCCCTGGTCGGCCCACGCGTAATCGAGACGGTAGTCGAACGCCTCGGCGCGTCCCTTGAAGCCGGTGCCGAGCGTCCAGCCGAGCTCCGAGTCCTGCTCGAACGCGTTCTGGTAACCCGCGCGCACCGACAGCGCATTGCGGATCAGGAGCTCGGTCCCGGCGCTGACGCTCTCGGTGTTGTCGCTGGGATGAAAGGCATCCACTTCCCACGACAGCCGCGTCTGGGCGTTCAGCTGGTGCGGCATTCCGACGCCGACGCGGAACAGCACCGGCAGCGGAAAGTCGCCCGCGAACGCCGAGCCCGGCAGGCTGCTGTTGTCGCCGTTGACGCCCGGTGACGGGTCGTACGCGATCCTGAGATCGCGTCCCGAATAGCCCGACTGCGTGCCCCAGTTCGAGATGCTGGAGCCGATGTGGAATCCGTTCTTCGAGATCCGGTAGATCGTCCCAACGTTGAACGTGAACGCGCCGAGCGAGCTGTGCCAGATCGTCTCCTGCAGATAATTGAGCTGTGCACCGACCGTGAACCGCGCGGTGATCTGTCGTCCGTAACCGAGCCCGATCGCGACGTCCTCGACGCCGAACTTCTCCCCCGTTCCGAGCGGCTGGTCGACGGTACGCACGTCCATGTCGCCCGAGCGCAGCGACGTGATGCTGGCGAACGCCCGGCCCCAGCCGCCGAGCGGAATCGCGCCGGCGCCGTAGTCGAACGAGATGCCGGCCAGCCAGGCGCTATGCATGAAGATCACTCCCGGGTGATCGAGCCCTCCGATCACGGCAGGATTGTAGTACACGGCATCGAGGTCCTCGCCGAGCGCCACCCCCGCGTTGCCCATCCCCGCGATCCGCGCGCTGGGCTCGATGGTGAGGAAGTCGCCGACCGTCGCACCGGTCTTGGACTGCGCATGGAGCGGCGTCGCGATGAGGAGGGCGCCGAGCGCCCATCTGATCACTCGGAGTCGCGTCGCGCAGGCCGGGGTCACTTGATCACCGCGAACTTTCCGACGTGGCGCTCGGCGCCCGGCGCTTCGACGTGATAGAGGTAGAGCCCCGGCGCGACGTCGAGATTGTCCTTGGTGCGAAGATCCCAGGCGACGATGCCGCTCGAGGAGCCGTCCTGCCGCAGCGTCCGCACCAGATCCCCACGCACCGTGTAGATCCGGACCGTGGCGTTGATCGGGATGTTGCGGAACTCCAGCCGGCGCTCGCCACGCCCCGACGTCGCGAATCGAGCCGGCTCGAAGCTGGCCGACCCCATGTAGGGATTCGGAACCACGTAGGGCGCCTGCTTGCTCTGCGCCTCGGCGCGCGCGGCGTCGACGTGCGAGCCGTGCGTCCCGAACACGAAGAGATCGGCGGGGCCGAGCGGCCGGATGGTTCGAAGCTCGAACGTGTCGCCGCGGCGTGGTGGCTGGATCGGTCCGCGCGCTCCCTGGCCGAGCGTGTCGAGCGCCACGCGCCAGGTCGTCGCCGGAGTGTTGGGCTGCGAGCGGGCGTACGTGACGATGTCGATGAATTCGTCCGGCCGCGACAGCGTGCCATCGTTGTCCGAGTCCCTGATGCGGAACTTGAGCCGGATGTCGCCGCTGTCGGTGTGGGCGATGACCTGGAACTTCACCGGCTTCTTGACGTACGGGAACAGCGTGATCGACGTGTCGACCACGCTGTCGGCGAACGCGATGGTGATGCTGTCCGGGAATCCCGGCCGGCGGAGCTCGATCGGCAGCGTCGGCTGATAGACGACCGAGAGATGCGTGTTGGTCAGCCACCCGGGATCGAAGCCCGAGGCCGGACTGACCTTGACGATCGGCGGCGTGCTGACGATCGGCAGGATGCCCGCGCCGACCGGTCCGATGCCCGCGCCCTGGAAATCGGCGCCGGTGCTGAACTCGGTGTGGTGCGCGGTGCTGTCGCGCAGCCAGTACTGCGTGGCGCGGATGCTGTCGGGAGTCGGAACCGTGAAGCCCAGGCTGAAGAGATGCCCGTCGGGAATGAGATCGGAGTTCACGATCTGGAGTCGCACCGTCCCGGTTCCCGGCCCGGCGACGTGCGTCGCGGTGTCGAGCGTGGCCGGCGACCAGCCCGGCACGCGCACGTCGGGGCGCACCGCCACCGCGTTGATCGGCAGGATCGTTCCGCCACGCACCGTACGGTGAATCGTGATGGCGTCTTCGGACGGATAGACCGCCAGCGAGTCGGGGCCGGGATCGTAGCCGTAGTCGTAGGCGCAGACCGCGTAGTAATAGAGCTGGCCGTTCGTGACCGTGGTGTCGGTCCAGGTGTGCGTGATCCCGGTGTCGTCGCCGAGGTAGTAGGCGACGCCATTGATGGTCTTGCGCGAGAAGCCGCGCTTCCCATCGATCAGGTCGAATTGAGCGATCGGCTTGCCGTTGCCGATGGTGCCGGTTCCACGCCCATTCGAGATCACCTTGGGATCGAGGAAGTCGGGATCGGTCGACCGGTAGATGCGGTAGCCCTCGAAGTCGTACTGATTCGACAGCGGATCGAGCGCACGCTCCGCCACGTCGTCCCAGGACAGGCGCACCCTGCCGTCGCCGGCCTCGGCCGTCACCGTCGGCGTCGGCGGCGGGATGGCGAACTGGTAGTTCGCCTTGTAGATCAGCTGGACGGTGTGAACGGTCTCGCGCAGCTCGTCGAGGTCCGCTCCGTAGCCGAGCGCGAGGCTGAAGCGCTCGTGCTTCCCGGCCTTCAGCTGGAACGGGCCCGAGGCGAAGAGGAACGCGATGTTGTAGTTCGCCGCGACGGCGGAATCGAAGCGCGCCGGGACGAATGGATTGGTGAACTTGTCGTACAGCTTCTGCGGCCAGTTGTTCTGGTCGGTATAGAACAGCACGTTGTCGGTGGTGGGATCGGGATTGCCCTGGCCCGCGCGGATGCGGCTCATCTTGAATCCCGTGAGCCCGATCTGATCCGATTCGTCGAGGTCGGTCTTGTCGAAGTTCGGCTCGCCCGACGTCGGGATGCCGTCGCCCTCGCCGGTGTCGTGCGTGTTCGGAATGCCGTCGGCGCCGACGTCGTCGAGCTCGGCGGTCCAGTCCATGTCCTCGTCGCCGGTCCACCAGCGCCCCGCCTTGTACGCCGGGCGGCTCTGAATCGGGCCGTAGAACGCGACGAACTTCGTGGTGTCGTAGTGCGCCGCCACGTAGGCCATGATCGCGTCCTGACCGACGATGAGCTGCCCCGGCCCGCTGTCACGGCTCTCGTCGGTGATCCCGTCGTCGTCGTCGTCGATGCCGTTGAACGGGTTCCCCGGCGTCTCGAGATAGGCGTAGCCGAGATAACCGGTGCGGCCGCAGTTGCCGCTCAGGTCGACGCCGTGGCCGTAGACGTCCCAGGTGTAGACCAGGTTGAGCCCCGGGAATGATTTGTCCCAGAACGCATTGTCATCATCGGATTCGTAGACGCCGTCGCACGAAAGCGCCGAGCCGCCGACGCCCGAGTCCATGTAGAGCCCGAAGATGATGTTGTCGTAGTCGGTGGTGCTCTCGTTGGTGATGTCGTAGTGCCAGAAGATCACATTTCCGGCCTGGGGATTCGACCATTGGAACCCGCGCACCTCGACCCGCAATCCCAGCCCGCGACGCGTCGAGTCACGCGAGTCGGGGTTGTAGTCCCAGGCGTCGTAGTAGTTGTCGTCCATCACCGTGAAGCTTTCCTGATCCGCGGCCGGGCGCTTGCCGAAGTACCCATCCCAGGATCCGGACCAGCCCGGGTCGTCGGGATCGGAGGCTCGATCCGGCCACGATGACGGCCAGGTGCGCGGATCGCTGCTGATCGCCGGTGAGCGCCCCTTGTTGACGTTGGGGTCGGGCTGGAAGTAGCCGGGACGCGGCTCGAAGCGCATCACGCGGTTGTAGTACGGGCTGATCCCCTGCCGTTCGCGGAACCCGGTCTCCATGATGTAGGCGTCGAGCCCGTTGGTCTGCGTGATCTTCTTCAGAACGAACGGCGTGACGCCGTCGCTGTAGTTCATGCCGCTGCCCTTCGGGACCTCCATCGAATGGAAGACCGAGAGGTCGACGTTGCCGGGGTCGGGCGGATAGTCCCCGACCATTCCGTAGTTCCAGAAGATGGTGCGCATGTTGTTCGCGTCGTGCGTTCCGGAGCGCTCCGCGTCGGCGCGGCCGCGCTGATCCGGCGGCACGAGCTGGGCCCGCGCGGGCGGTGTCATCGCGGCGAGCGTGATGAGCACGGCGATGACGGCAGAACGAGCGGAGGCGCGACTCATGGCTGGGACCCCGCCGATCGCAGTCCGATGCCGATTTCGACCCGGCGCGGCGAATAGAACCGGGTCGGATCGGAGAGCGTGACCGCATCCTTGGCCGGGAAGCGCGAGTAGTAGGGGCTTCCCGACGTATCGAAGACCAGTCCGTTGTCGAAGCGCTGATCGAACAGATTGAACACTCGCGTGAACACGCTGAACGGGATACCGCCCACGGTGACGGCGCGTTCCCCGCGCACGTCGACCACCACGGTGCCGGGCTTCCGCCCGGAATTCGCTTCGAGCCCGTAGCCGAATCCAGTCGTCGTCGCCGGCGTGTAGGGCTGTCCGCTCGCGATCCGGACGATGCTGCTCACCGAGTAGGCATTCGGCGGGCCGTAGGTCGCCGTCAGGTTCAGGGTATGGCGCTGATCCCAGTTGAACGGCACGGTGCGCGGCCGCGGGTCCTCACCGGCGGCGGCGCGCGTCGCGGTCTCGGTCGGATCGCTCG
>DATJEP010000068.1:0-32866 GCA_035496475.1 Candidatus Udaeobacter sp. | reverse complement strand
GCGCTGAGCGCGTCCGGCGCTCATCCGGCCTGCCTCGTGCGCTCGAGCAGCACGTCGTCCTCGTAGCGAGCGCCATCCCAGAGCGCCACCTCCTCGCGCGTCCGCTCGGCGCTCCAGCCCAGCCGCTGCGCCATGCGCTCCGCGATCAGCCGTGCCGGGATCCG
Organism: Candidatus Udaeobacter sp.; assembly: GCA_035496475.1. Lineage (GTDB taxonomy): Bacteria > Eisenbacteria > RBG-16-71-46 > RBG-16-71-46 > RBG-16-71-46 > JACOSU01. Next base: position 32,702 of record DATJEP010000068.1, on the reverse strand, counting down.
TCCACGATCCGCCGCCAGCCACAGCGTCGTCCGTCGCCGGAGCACGTCTTCGATCCGCCGCGCGAATTCGAAATCGATCGCGTGATCGGCGATGCGCTCCGCCGTCGCGGGACCGGTGAGCGGCGAGGGCAGTGGATCATCCGAATCGTGAATCGCGACCCGGCGCCCCAGGCGCCGCGCGGCGACGGCCAGCGTGTCCCGCGCCATGACGCGGAACGTCGTGTATTTCCCTCCGGCAATCGTGATCACCGGCGCCTCGTCGATCACGCGATGTTCCCGTGATGCATGTCCGATGCTGTCGCTCGAATGGAGCAGGGGCCGGAGTCCGGCGAATGCGGCGATGGGAGGCACGTCGGCAACCTCCGGCATCGCGCGGCCGAGCTCGGCACGCAGATACGCGACCTCCTCGAGTGTCGGCAGGAACGCCCGATCGGGCGGCGGGGAAGGAACCTCGAGCTCGGTGGTTCCGACCAGAGACCAGTCCGCGAACGGGACGACGAAGAAGACGCGACCATCGGCGCGAGCGGTGAGCAGAAGACCATGACCGCGGGTCAGCGGTGGGTAGATGAGGTGTGTGCCGCGCGAAGGCCGGAGCGCCGGTGCCGGAGGAGGCGACCCCGGCGACATCGAGGCGGCGAGCCAGCGTCGGGTCGCGTCGCTCCAGCTCCCGGTCGCGTTGATCAGCAGGCGCGCGACCAGCGTGCGCTCGGCGCCGTCCAGCCGGTCACGCACCGTGAGTGCGATCCCGCCCGGCGCCGAGCCTTCCTTCGCCTCCGATCGCCGCGCCGCCACCGGCTCGGTCCAGGTATGGATTTCCGCGCCGTGAGCCGCGGCGTCCCGCGCGACCGCGACCACCACGCGTGCGTCGTCCATCACGACGTCCGAGTAGATGCCGGCTCCGAGCAGGCCCTGCGGCGCCAGCTGCGGCTCGAGCTCGAGCGCGTCGCGGGGGCGTGCCATCACATGGGGCGCGAGTCCGCGCGAGCCGGCGAGGAAATCGTAGAGCGAAAGACCGACACGGAGCCTGAAGGGCCCGACGCGGTCGCCGCGATAGAGCGGGACGAGGAACCGTCGCGGTCGCGCCAGCGAGGGTGCCATGCGCGACAGGGCGGCGCGCTCGATCAGCGATTCGCGCACCAGGTTGAGGCGGCCGTGCTCGAGATAGCGCAGGCCGCCATGCAGCATGTGGCTCGACGCGCTGCTCGCTCCCGACGCGAGATCGCCGCGCTCGACCAGCGCGACCGCCAGTCCGTTGCGCGCGGCAAGCCGCGCGATCCCGGCGCCGGTGATACCCCCGCCCAGGATCACGAGATCGAGCGGCTTGGATTCCGGTCCTTCGGCCACTTGCCTCCATGAGATCGGGTCTTCAAAACAGGGGCCGCACGGAAGATAGCATGCGAATCAGCCCTTGACGCCCAGCCGCCGCGGCGAAACACTCGATGCTCATCCGACCGGGCAGATGACCGCGGCGACGGACTTCGTGCCCCTCACCGCACTCCGCGTGGCGGCTCTTGCCCCCGCGCGCAGGAGAGCATCATGCGTCGGATCTTTTCGCTTACCGTTCTCGCGGCGTTCGCGATCGCGTGTGGCTTCTCGGTCGCGGCCGCGCGCACGTCGATCGATTCCCTGCTGATCACGCCGACCGCTCAGATCGATCCCAGCCATCCGATCGTCGGCGACGTGGTGCGGATCAGTCTCAACTATTGCGATCCCTGCGCCGACATCGATTCGGTCGAGCGGATCTCGAACACACATTTTCGAGTGTCGCTGACCCAGCGCTCGGACATCGGTCCCTGCAGCCGGCTGTGCCCATGGCCGCAGACGCTCTTCACGGTGGCAGGCCTCACCGCGGGTCCGCAGTCCGTGCTGGTCGAGACGGTCGCGCGCGACTCGTCGGGCTCGGTCGGTCACTCGTCGCTCTACGTTCAGTTCGACGTCGCCGACGCTCCGCAACCCTCCTTGCCCTACATCCATGAGATCCGGATCGGATCACCGAATCCCTGCACCGGCGTGCCCGTGGTGTGCCCCAACGACTCGATTCCAGTCACCCTGCTCGGCAGCTTCCCGAGCGATTGCTATCGCATCCGGCGCATCGATCTGATCGAGCCGGTCTTCCTGGTCGCCCCGGCGCCGCATCCGCCGTTCGTGCGGGTGCTGGTCGACGACATGGGCTGCCTCGAGCGTTTGTGTCTTCGCGGGGACTTCCCGTGGAAGGCGGAGGTCAAGCTGCCGGGGCTGCCGCCGAATGCCTATGGCCTCGATGTGATCGTCGGCACCAGCAGCTGCTCGGACACCTTCCCGAGCGACAGCTCGGTGCATTCGACGACCGTGCCGTTCACCGTAGTCGAGAACTGCAGCACCACCGTGGACCTCGCGACGCGCTGTCTGGTTCCGGCGTGGCAGCACCCGAACCTCGGCGGCTGCGATGATTTCGTTCGATCCGATCATCCCGCGAATCTCACGTTCGACGTGCGGTCGAGCGTGCCGCTCTCGGGACTCCAGGGCCGGTTCACCCTGAGAGGGCTCGACCGCGCGGTCCGTGGGACCATGCCTCCGACCGGATCGGCGACCGCGCTCGTCATTACCCGGATCGAACCCATCGGCGTCGCGTCGGGCATGCACGTCCAGTGGAGTCCCACGGCGGACGGTGCGCGCTTCCTGATGTTCGCGGATGCCGGCGCGCCCATCCCCGCGGTGCCGCTCGACGACACCACGGCGGTGCCGGTACTGCGGGTCACGGCGGCGCCGCTCGACACCGGGATCGTGGCGTCGGTCAGCGGGATCACCGCCCTCGAGCTGCTGGGGTCTGACGAAGGGGGCAGCGGGATCGAGGAGTGCGCGTCGCTCTGCATCCGGCGCGATCCGTTCGCCTACATCTGCAACGGCAGCCAGGGATGCGATGTCAATCACGATGGCGCGCTCGACGTGCGCGACCTCGTGGTCATGATCCACTGCGTGCTGAGCACCGGGACGTGCGTGGACTCGTCCTCAGCCGTGTTCGATTGCAATGGCGATGGTCGCGTCAACCTCGACGACGTGCTGTGCTGCGGCGGCGTGATCCTGACCGGACACCTGCCCGACAGCACGGCGGCGCGCCCCGAGCACGGCATCACGGCCGAGTTCGGCGATCCGGTTCCCAGCGCGAACGGCGTGGACGTTCCGCTGGCGCTGACCGGCAGCCACCTGTTCGGCGCGGCACGGCTTTCATTGTCGTTCCCGACCGATCGCTTCGATCTCGCCGGCGCGGAAGTCACCGGTCTCGATCGCACCTGGCTCGAGCTGCACCAGCCCGACGCCGAAGGCGTGCTGCTCGGATTGATCCGCATTCCGAGTAGGGTGGCGCCCGCGGTCGTCACCGACGGGCGCGTGCACGTGCTGCTTCATTTTGCGCTGCGCCCCGGCGCTTCGGCGGGCGGGATGGTCACGCTCGTGGGAGGCGACTTCAGCGATCCCGCCGGGGCGGCGCTTGCCGTCGACCTCGGCGCTCCGGTCCAGGCGCTGGCCGAGCAGCCGATCGGTCTCTCGGCGATGCAGCCGAATCCCTTCAGCCGTGAGACGCGCTTCACCATTCACCTGACGCGAGCCGCCGAGGTGGAGCTCGAAGTCCATGACCTCGTCGGCCGCCGCCTGGCCACGATTCATCGCGGTGCGCTTCCGGCGGGGACGCGCGTCTTCACCTGGGACGGCCGCGGGAGCTCCGGAGACCGTGCGGCGAACGGCGTCTACTTCGTGCGTCTGATGACCGACGGACACGTGACCGCGCGCAAGGTGGTACTCGTGCGCGCGCCGTAATCGCGCAATCTCCCGCCGGATCCAGGCTTCACATTCACCCCGGGCGCAAATCGTTGCCCCGCAGCGCGCGACTGCCGGCGCTATCCCGCGCCCGCCGGCTGGGCACTCGGGATCGCGGCCAGCGGGCGTTCGGCGTCGCCGTCGCGCCGGAGCGGAGCGATCGTCACCAGCGCGTTGTAGTCGGGCTCGCCGCTCACCGGATCGAAGCGGCGCGTGATCAGCACGTTGGTCTCCGGCCAGTAGGCCTGGAGGTTCCGCGTCTTCATCGGGGCGTGGCGGGCGTTGCCGATCCATTCCCCGGCGTCACTCTTCAGCCGGACCGGCGTGCCGTCCCCGATCCCCAGAGCTTCGGCGTCGGCGGGGCTGATGAGCACGTCGCGGCGGTCGTCGCTGCCCATCAGATAGTCGCGGGTTCCATAGCTCATGCTGTTGAACTGCTTCCCGCGGCGGGTCGTGAGATAGAACCAGCCCGGCGGAATCTTGATCTCGGGCAGCTCGACGATGCTGAACCGCGCGCGCCCTTCGGGCATGCGGGTAAAGCCGTCCTCGAACAGCCGCTCACCGCCCCACTGCACCCACTGGCCCTCGTGATCGAGCTTCTCGACTCCCGCGTAGAGCGGCATCGCTTTCGCCATCTCGGCGCGAATGTCAGCGGTGCCGCGCCAGGGGAACGAGCGCGCCAGCGCCGGACGCGCGGCGAGGGCGATCTGAACCGGAATGCCCCATTCCGGCCGCGCGTCCGCGATCCGCGGGCCCGGCACTTCGGGCGTGAATCGGATGCGCCGCTCGGTGCTGGTCGCGGTTCCGCCTCCTGCGGTTTCGTAGCGTGTCTCGGCGGGAAGCAGCAGCACCATCTCGCCCGGCAGGAGGGCGGAGGTGTTGAGCACGATGTCCTGGTGAATGCGCAGCTTCACCCGTGACAGCGCATCGCTCATGAACGCGCGATCGGGCATGGTCTCGAACAGATTGCCGCCGATCGAATAGAGCAGGTCGAGCTCGCCGCGATGCGCGGCCTCGAGCATCTGCAGCGTGCGGTGTCCCTTCCACGCCGGGATCGGCGCCTGCCACAGGCTCTCGAATCGCGCGCGATCGGCGTCGTTCGCGACCTCGAAGCCGCCGGGCAGCTTGTCGGGATCGACGCCGCATTCGCCTCCGCCCTGCACGCCGGAGTGCCCGCGGATCGGCATGATGCCGCATTTCTCGCGACCGAGAACGCCGCGGGCGAGCGCGAGGTTCACCAGCGCCTTCACGTTGTCGACGCCGAAGCGGTGCTGGGTCAGCCCCATGCTATAAACAAATACTGCCGTTCTGGCCTTCTTCAGTTCGTCGGCAAAGCGCCGCATGTCCTCACGCGACAGTCCGGACGCCTCCTCCAGCTTCTCCCACTCCAGCGAGCGCACATACAGCTCGAGCCCGTCGAATCCCGTGGTTCTCCGGTCGATGAACTCGCGGTCGCAGGCGCCGCGCTCGATCAGATGCTTCAGCGCGCCGTGCATGAACGCGATGTCGCCGCCCACCGACACCTGGAAGAAGTCATCCATCAGACGCGTGCCGAACAGGGCGCTGCGCACGTCGCTCGGCACCCAGTAGCGCTCGAGCCCGGGCTCGCGCATCGGATTGACGACCAGGATCCGCGTGCCGCGCCGCTTCGCGTAGCACAGGTACTTCATCGTCACCGGCTGATTGTTGGCGAGGTGGGATCCCCAGATCACCACCAGATCGCTGCCGATCAGATCCTTCAGCGAACAGGTGGGGGCCGGAACCCCGAGCGTGTCCTTGAGGCCGGCGACGCTGGCGGCGTGGCACTGCCGCGCGCAAAGGTCGACGTGATTCGAGCCCATCAGACGCGCGACCTTGGTGAACGCGTAGTAGGTCTCGTTGGTGATGCCGCGGGAGGTGGCGAAGAAGCCGAGGCGCTCACCCGGCACGCCCTTCAGCTCCGAGCCGATGATCGACAGGGCTTCGTCCCATGACAGCCGATGAATCGCGTCGCTCCCCTTGCGATGGAACATAGGCCAAGGCAGCCGTCCGAGCCGGTGCAGCTCTTCGTTGCTCATCGCCCGCAGTGATTCCAGCGATCGCAGCGACGAATCCGGTACGGGGCCCATGGTGTTCAGGCGCAGGAGCTTCAGCCGTGTCATGCAGAGATGCACGCCGTCGATCACGTCGTCCTTGAGGCCGCGCGGTCCGAGCGAGCAGCCGTCGCACACGCCGTGATTCAGGATCCGCCAGGCATAGCCGAGCTGGTCGCGGTTCTCCCACACCACCTGCGCCATCTCGACGAACGGGCGCGGCCGCGGATGCCGGCGCGGACCAAACGGCAGGAGGTCGCGCAGCCGAAAGCGCCCGCCACTCGAGTTCAGCGGATGGGCCATCGAGCTACCGCGCCCGGTAGCGCACGGTGAGCGCCGAATCCACCGCCGTTGCCACCGGCCGCCACGCCACCGCATCCGCGAGTGGAGGCAGGCGGTACTCGGTCATCGTTCCGGCGTTGAGGTCGTAGAGAAGCACGCGCCCGCACCGCGCGCCGGTGCTGTCGTTGACGACGAGGCTGCCGGTCAGCGCGAAGCGCAGGGGATCGAGCCAGAACGCGCCGTCATAACGACCCTCGGTCGCGAGCGTCGCGATGCTCCTGGTCTTCAGATCGACCAGCACCGGCTTCGACTCCGGCCCGCTCGCGATGCTGACACCGGTATCGCTGCGGGTGACGACCAAGTTGGCGTCCGGATTCACGACGCGGGTCGAATCCGGCGAATCGACGCCGAAGACGCGCAGGCAGGCGCGCTCTTCGCGATCGTCGAGATCGATGTGATGGATGTCGTTCAGCGTGAACGGCCCGCTGGCCACCCGCCGCAGCGAATCGACACCCACGCCCGGCAGCGCCCGACGCCAGAGCGCGAGCCATTCGCCGAGGCGCGGCGCCATCTCCGCGATCGCGGGATCGGCCGGCGCGGCCGGAGCCCCCGCTGGAGGCGGGGGAGTCGCGCGACGCGAGCAGCCGGCGGCGACCGGCAGGAGGGCGGCGCCGAAAACAAGCAACGCGGCTGCTGCGCGGCGGCGGGAATGCGCCCGGATCATGCGTGCAGCATAATGCTAGAATCAATTCCTTCCCACCCTGACGACGTCCCGTTCCTGCGACCGGAGAGCTGCATGGACTATCGCCGCCTCGGCAATACCGGCCTCAAGATCTCCGAGCTCGCGCTGGGTTCCTGGACCACCTATGGCGGCTCGGTCGATGAAGCGGACGCGATCGCCATCATCCGGCGCGCGTTCGAGCTCGGCATCAACCTGTTCGACACCGCCGATGTGTACGTGCGCGGCGGCGCGGAAACCGTGCTCGGGCGCGCGCTGAAGGAGCTGCCGCGCGAGCAGATCGTGGTCGCGACCAAGTGCATGGGGCGGACCTGGGACGGCCCGCTCGGCGCCGGTCTTTCCCGCAAGCACATCTTCGACGCGATGGATCAGAGCCTTCGGCGCCTGCGGGTCGACTACGTCGATCTGTATCAGGCCCATGCTCCGGACAAGGACACGCCGATCGAAGAGACGCTCGAAGCGTTCGAGGATCTGGTCCGCGCCGGCAAGACGCGTTATCTCGGCTTCTCGAATTTCGACCGTGATCCGGCGCTGGCCCGGCGCTCGGTTGCGTTTCAGGAACGGCGCGGCTGGACGCGCTTCGTCTCGAGCCAGCCGCGCTACAGCCTGCTCGACCGCCACGTCGAAAAGGAGCACGCCGGTTTCTGCCGCCGGAGCCGGATCGGCATGATCGTCTACTCGCCGCTCGCCCAGGGCGTGCTCACCAACAAGTACGCGGGCGGCGCGACCCCGGCCGGCAGCCGCGCGACCACGAAATTCGCCCACTTCCTCACCGGCGAGAAGGCGCTGACGCCCGAGAACATCGCGGCGGCCGAGCGCTTCGCGGCCTGGTGCGCGGCGAAGGGAGTCGAGCCGGCCCCGGTGGCCCTGGCGTGGGTGCTGCGGCAGCCACAGGTGTCATGCGCGATCACCGGCGCGACGCGGCTCGAGCAGCTCGAACAGAATCTGCGCTACGCCGAGGTGAAGCTCTCGGACGATCAATGGCTGGAGGTCGAGGCCGTGATCGCGGGCCGGCCGCGCGCGCCGCGCAGGAGCGCTTCGCGCACGTCCGGGCGCCCCAAGCGTGCCCGCGCCGGTGGTACTCGCCGGCGGCGCGGCCGCTGATTCGAATGCCGAAGCGCCACGCCGGACGTGCGCGATTCCTGGTCGCGATGACATTCGCGGCCCTGGCCCTCACGACGCCGCGCGCGGCGTCGGCCGCGGGCGGCGGCGCCGGGGATTCTCTTGTCGTGTGGATCCCGGTCGCGTTCGCCAGCGCGTTCCGCGAAATGGCGCACGCCTGCGACGACTCTCTCGGGGGACTCGCGGTCGAGCTGGTGCCGGCGAACAGCGAAGAGATTCGCGAGCGGCTCGATCACGGCGCGGCGGCCGACGTCGTGGTCATGGCGGATTCGTCGGTGCTGGGGTCGATGGCCCGGTCGGGAAAGACCGGTCCGCCGCGTGCGTTCGCGAACGGCCGGATCGCTCTCATCGCGGGAGGGTCGGACGCCAGTCTCGACCTGATCTCGTATCTGAGTCTCACGAAACCGGGACTCAAGATCGCCTCGGCGACGCCGGCGACCTGCCTCGGGCGTTACACCGACATTCTCTTCATGCGGATGCAGACCATCCGGCGTGACGCGCCGAAGCTGGTCCCCGCGATTCGCGTGAATCTGACTCAGGACCAGCCCGACAGCCGCGCCGTCCTCGGGCGCGTCATCGACGGAAAGGCCGGGGCTGGGGTCGTGTTCGCCGCCGACGTCGACGAGGCCAGCAGCCGGACTCGAGTCCTCAACATGCCGGAATTCATCGGTCCACGCGCGCCCTCGGTCGCGGCAGCGGTGCGGTCGAGCCGGCATCGCGACGCGGCCGAGGCATTCCTCCGATGCCTGAGCGGACCGAACGGAAAGGACGTCCTGCAGCGGCGCGGAATCCAGCCGTAGGGGATTGCCGACTGCATGATGTGAATCCACCCACCTCGTGCATGTTGAGAATCTAGCCACCCCGGCGTCGTGCTCGTTGCCCGATGTCCCCGTCGCCGCGGCGCGCCGATCCCCATGGGCGACATTCTCTAAGGCCTCATTGCGAGGCTCGTTCCGGCGCCTCTGAAGAGCGTCTCTCGCTTCGGCATTCGGCTTGCAGCCACCGAAGTGTCTGCAGCGTGGGATTGCAGATCGAACCAAGGGGGACGAACGATGCACCGCAACGTCAAGGGTTTTACGCTGATCGAGCTGATGATCGTGGTCGTGATCATCGGCATCCTGGCGGCGATCGCGATTCCGAACTTCATCGCCATGCAGGATCGCGCCAAGGAAGGCAGCACCAAGGCCAACATGCACACCTTCCAGCTCTCGGCCGAGGACTACGGCGTGCAGTGGAACGGTGCGTACGCGGGTACGGGCGGCCAGGTCGCGGCTCTGCTTCCTTCGGCAGGCGCGAACTTCAAGAACCCGTTCACCGGCACCACCACGAACAACTGGGAAGATCGCGCTTCGTTCTCGGGCGATCCGGCCACGAACTCGGGTCTGACCAGCTACGCCGACTCGAACAACGTGACCTACAACATCAAGGGCGTCGGCAAGGCGACGAGCGGAACCGGTTTCCCGCTCAGCCTGGTCCTCACCGCCGGCCAGTAGTCGAAGCCGGTTTCAAACCAATCACGGGAAGAGGGGCCGCCTCTTCCCGTTTCGGTTTTTTTCGGACGCCGGCCGGCCGCGCACGCCTTCCTACCCGAGCAACTCCCCTCGCGGAGGGTCGAAGATGACGCATCGAGCTCAGCAGGGGTTCACGCTGATCGAGCTGATGATCGTGGTCGTGATCATCGGCATCCTGGCGGCGATCGCGATTCCGAACTTCATCGCCATGCAGGATCGCGCGAAGGAAGGCGCGACCAAGTCGAACATGCACACGTTCCAGCTGTCGGCCGAGGATTACGGCATTCAGTGGAATGCGGTCTACGCCGGGACCGGCGGGCAGGTCGCCGCGCTGATGCCTTCGGCGGGGGCGAACTTCAAGAACCCGTTCACCGGCACCACCACGAACAACTGGGAAGATCGCGCCTCGTTCGCGGGCGACCCCAGCCCGAATTCCGGCCTGACCAGCTATGGCGACTCGAATGGCGTGACCTACAACATCAAGGGAGTCGGCAAGGTCACCAGCGGCGTCAATTTCCCGATGAGCCTGGTGCTCAGCTCGGGCCAGTAGGCGACCCGACGCAGCACGCGGGAGGAGAACCCGCGCCGGCGAGCGTCATGAACAGAAGCGGGGAGAGGTCTCTCGACCTCTCCCCGTCGTCATGGGCCCGCGGCGTCCCCGCACCGAGTCTCGGATCAACCGCCGCGGCCCCTCAACCCTTCACGTCGTTACCACTGCGGAGGCCGCGCGAAGCCGAGCTCACCCTGCTCGCGATCCCACACCCGCCTGGTGCGCGGCTGGATGCCGAGCGCCCTCAGACCGTCCGCGTACTCGTAGCGCAGAACCAGCTGATCCGTCGGCGTGCTCGCGGCCAGGAACTCGACGCGATTCACGTGATCCTCGCGACGCTCGCCCCATCCGGTGCCGGGGAAGGACTCGTCGCCGCGTGCCTCGTCGCGAGCCAGACCCTGCGAGTTCGGTTGGGCGCCACGCTGAGCCTTCTGATCGCTCTCGCGACGCGCGCCGTCGGAGTTCGATTCGGGCGCGGGCGCGCTCGGCGCCGGCTCGCCGCCGCCACGATACAGGCTCTTGATGTGTCCCCAGGCCTGCGGGCGCTGTTCCTCGAACGCGGCGACGCGGATCCAACCCATGTCGCCGTTGGCCTGGCCTGTGCGCGTGGCGTAGGAGCGCTGCTCGTCGACGAAGACGAACTGGCGGACATCGTCGAGCGAGGTGCGCCAGCCGCGGATCACCGCGCTCTCGAACGGATCGAGCACGTACATGCCTTCACTCGGAGACAGGCTCGACCGCTCGCCGTTCACGACGTTGAGACCATCCACGGTCATCAGGACGCCGATCCTGCGATCGGTGAGATTGCGGAGCTCGATGGCATAGCGGCCGCCCTGGAACGCCTCGAAGTACCGGCGCTGGGAACTCCAGGTCCATGGGCGCGCGAACAGCGGAGCCACCCGGCCATCGACCAGGACGCGCGCGTCAACGAGCTGGCCGCGCAGATCGCCCTGTGACGGCGACGCGTTCGCGGCGACCGGCAGCAGCGAGGTGAGACTCAGGGCGGCAACGGCCGCCAGTGGGCGAAACGAAGTCAGGAAACGAATCATGACGGTCCTCCTCGGCGCGCGGTTGGGAGTGTTCCGCGTCGCATCATGACCGTCATACGCGTGTGTTCCGGGCTTATTCCCGCGGGGCGAGGTGCGAAGCGCGGTTGTCCGGGCCTTGTCCAGCGGGGGCGGTCCGAGGCTTGGACGGGGCCGGTTTTTCGGCACTGCCGGGCCGGGCGGACGGGTTGGCGGGCCTTACCAGGCCATCACGTGATAGCCCGCGTCGACGTAGAGTGTTTCGCCGGTGATGCCGCTCGAGAGATCGCAGAGCAGGAACAGGCCGGCCCGTCCGACTTCTTCCTTGGTGATGTTGCGCTGGAGCGGGGCCTTCTCGGCGTGCTTCTTCAGCATGTCGGTGAAGCCATGAATGCCGCGCGCGGCCAGCGTGCTGACCGGCCCCGCGGAAAGCGCGTTGATGCGGATGTTCTTCGGTCCCAGCTCGAACGCGAGCTGGCGCACGCTCTGCTCGAGCACCGCCTTCGCGCTGCCCATCACGTTGTAGGACGGCACGGCACGCTCGGCGGCGAGGTAGGAGAGCGTGACGATGGCCGCGCCGTTCTTCTCGAACAGAGGCAGCATGCGGTTGGTCACGTTGATCAGTGAATAGGCGCTGATGTCGAGCGCGAGCTGAAAGCCCTCGCGCGGCGTCGCGACGAAGGCGCCCTCCAAGTCTTCCTTGCGGGCGAACGCGACGCCATGAACGAACGCTTCGATCGAGCCCCATTCCGACGTCAGCCGGTCGCGTACCGCGTCGATGGTGTCGTCGCGGGTGACGTCGCATTCTAGCAGCAGGGTGCCCGGCAGCGTCGCCGCCAGCTCGCCGACCATGTCCTTCAGCCGGTCCCCCGCGTAGGTGAGGCAGAGGCGCGCACCGGCCTGGTGCAGCGCCTGAGCGATCGCCCACGAGAGACTGCGATGGTTGGCGACGCCCATCACGAGCGCGCCGCGTCCCTTCAGATCGATCGCGTACATCCCGCCTCCCCGGCTACGCCGCCGGTTGGTGAAAACCTGCGGCTACGCCGCCCGCTGGTGAGAACCGACAGCGTTCCGCTACGCCGCCCGCTGTTTCTCCCACACCCGTATCGGCATGATGATGACCTGAACGCCGGTGAACTGCAGCCGGCGCTGAATCGAGAACGCGGTCTCGTGGTGAAGCGAGCGCGTGAACAGATTCTCCTTCTGGAACACGAGCTGACCGGCGAAGACGACCGGACGCCGGAATTCCTTGATGAGATCGAGGCACATGCCCTCGAGCTCGGCGATCAGATCGGTGCCGAGCGTGAATCGGTATTCCGCGTAGTAGCCCATCCGCTGCGCCAGATTCACGTACTTCTCGAGATCGACGCGCACCTTGTCCTCGAGCGCCTTGACGTCCTGAACCCCCTTGAACTGTCCCGAATCGACGAGGCCCACCGAGCAGAACACGAAGTTCTTGAAGTGCCGCGGGAACATGCGCTGGATCGAAAGCAGGGTGTGGATCCCGAGGCCGGCGTACGACTCGACCAGCACGATCGCGGTCGGTCCATCGGGCGCGAGCTCGGCCAGCGCCTTCGGCTCGGGCAGCGGCAGATTCGTGAGCACATCGTCCAGCGATGACAGCATGGCGCGAACGCGGCGATAGTGCGAGCGCACGACGAAGCAGAACACGATCAGCGCGCCGGTCGCGGCCAGCGTCACCCACCCGCCCTCGCGGAACTTGATGGTGGTGGTCGCGACCAGGATGCCGCCGGTGACGGTCGCGCCGAGCAGCGCGATCAACAGCCGCCGATGCCAGTGCTGCAGCTCACGCCGCGTGTTCCACCAGTGGCGGACCATGCCGATCTGCGTGAGCGTGAAGGTCATGAACACGTTGATCGAGTACATGACCAGCAGCATCTCGATGCTGCCGCCGGTGTAGGCGAGCACGAGCCCCGCCGCGACACCCATCGCCAGCACGCCGTTCTGCGTGACCAGCTGTTCCGAGAGGTGCGCGAATCGCTTCGGCACCCACTGATCCACGCCCATCGCCGCCAGCGTGCGCGGCCCGGCGACGAAGCCGGTCTGGGCCGCGACAAAGAGCAGCGCGCCCTCGGACAGCAACGTCAGCCAGACGATCGAAGGTCCGATCGACCAGGGCCCCAGCGTCCAGTGCCCGGCGACCGTGTTCCACAGCGTGGCGTTCAGGGTCCGTCCCGGCTGGAGCTGCACGTCGTTCAGCAGGTAGCAGAGCAGAATTCCGCCGGCGGTGAAGGCGAGCGAGCACGCCATGTAGAGCATGGTGCGCTTGCCGGTCTGCACCCGCGGCTCGCGCAGGATGTCGGTGCTGTTGCTCACCGCCTCGATGCCGGTGAAGGTTCCGCCGCCGAGCGAGAACGCGCGCAGGAAGACGTAGAGGACGCCGAAGATGCCGACGTCGCCGATCGCGAGCCGCGTGTCGTTCCCGGTCGCCACGAGGGTGGACCCGATGCCGTGAGGATGGCTCAGGATCCCGACCGCGATCAGGCCGACATGGGTGACCATGAACGTGAAGAAGATCGGCATCAGCACCAGCACGGACTCCTTCACCCCGCGCAGGTTGAGCGCGGTGAGCCCGGCGATGACGAGGAACCCGATGGTAAGCTTCACTCCGTGCCATTCCGGAGGCAGGCTCGAGAACACCGCATCCACGCCCGAGGCGACCGACGTGGCGATGGTGAGCACGTAATCGACCACCAGCGCGCAGCCGGACACGACGCCCGGCGTGGTGCCGAGCAGCTTGGTCGCGACCAGGTAACCGCCTCCGCCGCTCGGAAACAGCTCGATGATCTGGCTGTACGAGGCCGAGATCAGGAACACCGTCGTGACGGTGGCGATGATGAGGTAGAGGGCGAGGTGGCGATGGGCGCCGAGCGCGAGGAAAGCGGCCTGAGGTCCGTAGGAAGAGGAGGAGAGTCCGTCGGATCCCAGCCCGACCCAGGCGAAGAATGCGATCAGCGCGAGCGAATGGTGGATGCGTGGATCGAAGAGGTTCTTGGGCCCACCGAGGAGCAGGCCCTTCAATCGTTCGAGCACCGGCAAAATCTAGAGACTCACAGGCGCAGGCGCAAGAGCGTGGGGGCATGACGTGAGCGCGCTGCAATCCTTGCTGGGTGCGGGCCTCCTGACACTCACGGTGGCAACCACCAGCGATCAACCGGTGCCGGCGGGGTATCGCGTCTCGCGGCCGGCGGCACCGCACAGCGCGATCGCGACCGCGCTGCCGGCGTTCGCGCAGTTCGGCTGGGTGAGCCCTCCGGTCGAATCGACCACCGCGGCACGCATCGCCGAGCTGACCGGCGCGGGTCTGAACCTCCTGCTGCCGGCGTGGGCGGATTCGGGATTCGTCGCCGACAATCTCCGGCGACTGGACCTCGCGTCGGCCAACGGAGGGCGATGCCTGATCTGGGATCGGCGCTTCGAGCGATACTCCGAGCTCGATTCGACGTCGAGTGAAGCCACCGCGCTGCTCGATTCGATCGTTTCGACCTACCGCGATCATCCCGGCTTCGCCGGCTACTACCTCGGCGACGAGCCTCCGACCACACAGTTCCCGCTGCTCGAGCGCCTGTTCCGTGAGCTGGCGTCACGGGACCCGGCTCATCCGGCCTACAACGATCTGCCGGCATCCTACGCGATCGGCGGCATGTCGTCGTGGACGGACTACGTGCGTGCTTACCTGAACGCGACCGGCGCCCGCGTCTTCAGCTACAACGAATACGACTTCCTCACGACCGGAGATCGCGGCCTCTTCATCCGGCATCTGTCCGAGGCAAGCGCGATCGCGCGCGAATACGGGATTCCATTCTGGCCCATCGTGCAGCTGATCCAGCACGGAACGTATCGAGCGCTGACCGACGGCGAATTGCGCTGGCAGGTCTCGATGGCGCTGGCCTATTCGGCGAACGGCGTCGGCTACTTCACCTACTGGACGCCGGCGCCGGATCCGGCGTGGAACTGGCAGTATGGACTGATCGGCCCGAATGGCGAGCGCACGCACTGGTATGACCTCACTGCCACGCTCGATCCGCGCGTCGGGGCCGCCGGGCGACAGCTCGCGCGGTTTCAGTGGATCGCAACCGAGCATGCGGGATCGGTTCCACCGTTCGGCTCTCCGTTCGTCCCGAACGACTGGCTGGTCGCGGTCGAGGGCCGCGCCGCGATCGGGATGTACGCGGATTCGATCGGCACCCGTTACGCGCTCGCGGTCAACAGCGATTCGGCGGCGGCGCAGAGCGTCGCGCTCATCCTCGCGGGAGCGCGTCGCATCGATCGCCTGTCCGACGATGGGCAAGTGTGGAACGCCGTCGCCGCGGCCGCCGTAACCGCGGGCTCGCGCGTCACGCTCGATCTCACGGCGGGGGACTTCGCGCTGCTCCGGATCGAAGGTCCCGGCGCCCCGGTTCGCACCGGGGCGGGGCCGGCGCTCAGGGTCTCACCGAATCCGGCGTCGCAATTCGCGCTGCTCGAGCTCGCCGGCGTTCGCGCCGAAGGAACGATCGACATTCTCGATTCGAGTGGACGGAGGATCTGGCATCGAGCGCTGTCGCCGGGAACGAACGCTGTGGTCTGGGATGGGCGGGACGATCACGGTTCCCTCGCGCGCGCCGGAATCTATTTCGCTCGCGCACGCGACTCCGGCGGTGTCACCACGTCGAGGCTGACCTGGCTTCGGGGCAGGTGAGCGCGCGGGCGGCGCCGCGGGCGCACGTCGCGACGCCGGAATCGGGGGCGGCGGAGGCCGCGACGCCGGCGCGGACGGCGGCGCGCTCCACGCTCGTGTCGCTCGAGCGCCGCATCGTGGCCTGCGAGCTGTGTCCGCGATTGCGCGAGCACTGCACCGCGGTCGCGCGCGAAAAGCGGCGCGCGTTCCGCGATCAGACCTACTGGGGCCGTCCGATCCCGGGCTTCGGCGATCCCGGAGCGCGGCTGCTCGTGGTCGGGCTGGCGCCGGCGGCGCACGGAGCGAATCGAACCGGCCGCATGTTCACCGGCGACTCGAGCGGTGACTGGCTCTACGCCGCCCTTCACGTGCATGGCTTTGCGAACCAGCCGCGCTCCGAAACGCGTGACGACGGCCTCCGGCTCACCGGCGTCTGGATCACCGCCGCCGCCCGCTGCGCGCCGCCCGACAATCGCCCGTCGCGCGACGAGCTCGCCCTCTGCCGCACCTATCTCGAGGAAGAAATCGCGACGCTGACGCGAGTGCGCGTCGTGGTGACGCTGGGCGCGATCGCACACGAAGCCTGGCTTCGCGCGTCGGGATGGTGGCCGAAGCCGGAGTCGCGGCCTCCGTTCGCCCACGGACGCGAGACCGCCCTGCCGAACGGCATCGTGCTCATCTCCTCGTACCACCCGAGCCGCCAGAACACGCAGACCGGACGCCTTTCACGCGCGGCGTGGAACGCGATCTTCGCGCGCGCACGGGAGCGCGTGGACGCCGTCGAGCGCGACGGCGCGCGCTGAGAATCCGGCGCGAACCGGGTCCGGTCGGGGAGCGGAGCGGAACCCGCTTGACCCGCGCCGGTGCCGGATGCATCCTGCCGCTCGACAACTTCCGGGTGCCCACATCGCGTGGGGTAATAGGGAAGAGGGGTGTGAATCCCCCACGGTCCCGCCACTGTGATGGGCATTCGGGGTCTCAACGCCACTGATCGCAAGATCGGGAAGGCGAGACCCGCGCGGCCCAGAGTCAGGAAACCTGCCCGGAAGCCATGTGCCCTGATGCTTCGCGAGAAAGCATCGTCGGACGGCGCGCCCCATGGCCCCGGCTCCGATGCTTCGCGAGCCGGGGTTTTCGATTGAGGCGCGCGAGACGCCGTGATCGCATCGCTGGTTCTTCTGTCGCTGGCCACTGGAGCCGGTTCCATCGCGGCCCTCGATTCGGTGCGCGCCGTCGCGCCGGCGGATTCCCCGCGCGTCGCGGTCACGGATTCCGCGCGCGTCGCGAGGCCGGATTCGATCGCCGCGGCGCCTGAGGATTCCGCGCGAGTCGTCGTCACGCTCCCGGAGCTCCGCGTCGAACACGAACGGGCGCTCAGCGAGGCGCGCCGCCGGCTCCCGACCGCGTTCGTCAGCGAGCTCTCGACCGGCCGGTCGAATCGGGCGATCGAGACGCTGTCCGAGGTTCTGGCGCAATCCGCGGGCGTTCACGTCGATGAGTACGGCGGGCTCGGCGCGTTCAGCACGGTTTCGCTGCGCGGCGCTCCGCCGGGGCAGGTCAGCGTCTATCTCGACGGCGTGCCGCTGACCTCGGCGGCGCACGGCGTCGTCAACCTCGCCGACCTGCCCGCCGGCGCGATCGATCGCGTCGAGATCTATCGCGGGCTCGCCCCGCTCGCGATGGGACCGGCGACGCCCGGTGGCGCGATCAATCTCGTCACCTCGCCCGCGGCCGAGGTCCGTGACCTCCGGATCGCGCGCGGCTCCTACGAAACCTGGGAGGCGCGCGCCAGCGCGGGCGCTCGCAAGGGTGCGCTCTCGGCGCTGATCCATGGCGGACTCCAGTCGTCGCGCGGGGACTTCGAATGGTTCGACGACCACGGCACGCCCCACAACACCGCCGATGACCGCGTGATTCCGCGGCTCAACAATCGCTTCGACGCCGCCACCGCCCTCGGCGTGCTGCGCTGGCGCGCGAATCGAGTCTTCGATCTCTCGCTACGCGAAGACTTCTTCCGCAAGGCGGAGGGTCTGCCCGGGCTCGGCACGGCGCCGGCGCTCAACACGAGGCTCTCGTTCCTGCGTTCGATCTCCGAGCTCGAAGCGGTGTCGTCGCCCGGCTCGCGCTCGATTCCCGCTACGCGTCTGGCGCTGAGCCTCGAGCGCGAGATCAATCGCTTCCGCGACGATGGAGGCGCCTTCGGCCTCGGCGAGCTGAACCTCGGGCGCCACAACAGTGATGACCACTTCGGCCGCGAGCGCCTCGCGCTCGAGCTCGGGTGGCGGCGACTGCCGCTCGGCTTCGCGTTCCTCGCCAGCGGGGACGCCGGTGACGAGCGCGCGAACCTCCGCGACCCCGAGGACGGCTACCCGGATCCAGCGCCCAGCCGCCGCGACGCGCGCGGCGCATCGCTCGGACTCGACTGGAACGCTCCCGGCGGCCGGCTGATCGTGCACGCGGCGCGGCGCTGGGACCGGCTGATCGACCACCTGCGCGCGACCGGAGTCGCCGGCTCGCTCACCGCGCTCGACGTCGCGCGCGAGCTCGACTCGCCTCAGGTCGGCGCACGGCTCGCTCTGCCGCGACGCCTGGAGCTGCGCGCCAACTGGGCTCGCGCCGCGCGAGCGCCGGATTTTCTCGAGCTGTTCGGCAATCAGGGCAGCGTCAGCGGCAATCCGAACCTGCGCCCCGAGCGCGGGGAGAATCGCGACTTCGGCGGGGCGTGGTCGATCGCGCGCGGCGTTCGTGAAGCCGCGCTCGAATGGGCATGGTTCGATTCGCGAATCCAGGATCTGATCCTCTACTGGGCGAACTCGCCGAACACGACTCGCGCCGACAACATCACCAGCGCGCGGATCCGTGGACACGAGCTGAGCGTGCGGCTGCGGCCCATCGCGCCGCTTGCGCTCGCGGCCTCGGCGACCTGGCAGAGCGCGATCGACACCGGTCCCTACAGCGCGTGGAGCGGCAAGCGGCTGCCGCAGCGCCCCGGCCGCGAGGCCTATGCACGCGCCGATCTCACGGACGGTCCGGTTCGCCTCTCCGGCGACGTTCAGTATCTGGGCGACGACTATCGCGATCGCTACAACAGCCCACGCTACCGCGTGGCCAGCCGCACGCTGGTCGGCGCATCGGTCTCGACCGCGCTGCACGGGGCGGCGCGGCTCGTGCTGGAAGGAAAAAATCTCGGCGACCGACGCCTCGCGGACGTCGCGGGTTATCCGCTGCCCGGTCGCAGCGTCTTCGTTTCGATGGAAGTTCGTCTTGGTCCGGCGGGTTCCGCCCAACAGTAGAAGGGATTACCGACATGCTCCGTGCTCCCGCATCATCGCTTCGGCATCGCGCTCTGACTGGTCCCAGGCTTCTGGCTCAGCTCCTCGCGCTGCTCCCCGCACTCCCCCTGGGCGTGAACCCCGCCGGACCCCCCGCGGCCGTCGCCGCGGAGACCAAGGCATTCGTCGTCACCACCGATTACTCCACCGGCTCGTTCAGCGCGGTGAACCTCGATACGCGCGCGGTGTCGCAGGACGTCGCCGACGCGTGGAGAGACGCGACCCTGCGCTGGTACAACGGCAAGGTCTACGTCGTGAACCGGGCCGGGCAGGACAACATTCAGGTGATCGATCCCGCGGCGAGTTACGCCACCGTGCTCCAGTTCTCGACCGGGGCCGGAAGTAATCCGCAGGACATCGCGTTCGAATCGCCGACGCGCGCGTTCGTCAGCCTCTACGACAAGCAGGCCCTGCTGGTCTGCAACCCCGAAACCGGCGCCACGCTCGATACCATCTCGCTCGCGCCGTTCGCCGACGCCGATCATCTGCCCGAGATGGCGCACCTCGCGCTGATCGGCGACCGGCTGTTCGTCGCGGTGCAGCGCCTCGACCGGCTGAACGGATACGCGCCGACCGCCTACAGCCTGGTGGTCGTGATCGATGCGAACGCCGACACCGTAATCGATGCCGATCCGGTGACTCCCGGCGTTCAGGGCATCACGCTGACCGCGAAGAATCCGGTGACCACGTTCAGCTACGTTCCCGACCAGCACCGCCTCCTGATCGGATGCGCCGGGCGCTTCCAGCAGCTCGATGGCGGGATCGAGGCCATCGACCTCGACACGCTGCACAGCGTCGGGTTCGTCGCGCTGGAGTCGCAGCTCGGCGGCGACATCGGCGACATCGAGTGGTACTCGCCGACCCACAGCTACGCCATCGTCAGCGACGTCGGATTCAACGCGATGCTGGTCTCCTTCAATCCGTCGAACGGGGCGAAGCTCGGCACCGTGCGGTCGCCGGGCGGCTTCAGCCTGCCGGATTGCGCCATCAACGACCGCGGCGAGCTCTACGTCGCGGACAACGGCTTCGGCACCGCCGGAATCTACGTCTACAGCGCCGGGTCGGACGTGCTGATCGCGGGGCCGCTCGACACCGGGCTGCCGCCGAATCAGATCGCGTTCGACGCGTCACGCGACGAGGTGGCGGGCGTTCCGCCGGCCCTGCCGCCGTCGCGGCTGACCTTCGCCGCCCCATGGCCGAACCCCGCGCGCGGCGGGATGACGTTCGACCTGAATCTGCCGGAGAGCGCGAATGCCCGCATCGAGCTGTTCGATCTCGCGGGGCGAAGGGTGGCCGTGGTCGCGGAAGCCACGCGTCCGGCGGGAGCGTGGCGCGTGAGCTGGAGCGGACGCGGCGCGCGGCTCGAGCCCGGGATCTATCTCGCGCGCGCGACCGACGGCAAGGTGAGCCGGACGCGGCGCATCGCGATCCTGAACTAGCGCCGGACCGGCCGAAGGCGGGCGTGGCGGATCAGGCGTGCCGCGCCGGCTCCTTCGTATCACGCGGAGCGAGCTGAATCGCGGAGGCCACGACCTCGGCCAGCTCGATCGCGTCGACCGGCTTGGCGAGGTGGGCGAGATAGCCGGCGGCGAGAGATCGCGCGCGGTCCTCGTTGCGCGCGTAGGCGGTGAGCGCGATGGTCGGAATCCAGCCGCCGGATTCCTCCTCCCATCGACGCACACCGCGGATCAGCGCGTAGCCGTCTTCACCCGGCATCGCGATGTCGGACACGATCGCCTGCGGTCGCCACTCGCGGAGCTCATCGAGCGCGTGACGCGCCGAATCCACCGCCTTCACGTCGGCGCCGAGGCGCTGGAGCAGCTCGGTGACGAGATCGCGGGCATCCGGTTCGTCGTCGACGATCAGCACGCGCGCACCGCCAAGGCTCATCGTCACGTCCATCGCCTCCATGCTGGCGCGATCGACCGGGGACAGGCGCCCCTCCGGGCCCGCCATTCGGAGCGCCGGAATCGGCAGCGCCACCGTGAAGGTCGCACCCCGGCCGATGCCGGCGCTCTCGACGCGAACCATGCCGCCATGCAGCTCGACCAGGTGGCGAACGATCGAGAGTCCGAGCCCGAGGCCGGTCACCGCGCGCGCGCTGGAGGGATCGGCCTGACGGAAGCGGTCGAACACGTAGGGAAGGAACTCCGCACTGATGCCCTGTCCGGTGTCGCGGACGGTGATCTCGAGCTGCGACTCCCGGCGCTCGACCCGAACTTCGACCAGGCCGCCGCGCGGCGTGAACTTCACCGCATTCGAGAGCAGGTTCCACACCACCTGCTGGAGTCGCTCGGCATCGGCGGAAATCGGACCGGCTTCCGGATCGAGGATGGGGACGAGATGAATCCCCTTCGCTGCCGCCATCGGGCGGACCGAATCGAGCGCGGACTCGACCACCGCCGCGGGCATGACGCTCATGACGTTCAGGCGCAGCTTGCCGGTGATGATCCGTGACACGTCGAGCAGATCGTCGATGAGCTGAGCCTGCGCGCGCGCGTTGCGTTCCACCACCTCGGCGGCGTGGAAGGCCTTCTCGTCGTCGAGCCGGCCCTCGCGCAGGAGCCGCGCCCAGCCGAGGATGGCGCTGAGCGGCGTGCGCAGCTCGTGGGACACGGTGGCGAGGAATTCGTCCTTGAGGCGGCTGGCTTCCTCCGCCTCGGCCCGCGCGGCGCGCTCACGCATCTGGAGCCGCCGTCGCTCGGTGATGTCGATGCCGAGACCGTAGAGCATGGTCGGCGTGCCCGAGGCGTCATAGGCCGCCTCGCCGCGCCCCTCCATCCATCTCCATTCGCCCGAGCGATGCCGGAAGCGGAACTCCACCACGTAGTCCTGATGCGTGCGCAGCGCCCGCTCGACGGCCTGCTCGACCGCATCGCGATCCTCGTCGTGCACGAACGCGAGGTAGCCCTTTTCCGTCCGCTCGAATTCGCCGGGCTCGAATCCGTACAGCTGCTCGAGCTCGCGGCTCCACCACACCGTCTGGGTTTCGAGATTCCTCGACCATGCGCCCATCCGGCCGGCGCGCATCGCCAGCGAGAGCGCGTCGGTGCGCTCACGAAGCTGGCGGCGTCCCAGCTCCGCCTTGTACCTCGCGATCCTGAGCGCGTGCCCGAAGCCGATGATGATGAGGCAGGAGAGCAGCACCAGGCCGAAGCCGATGTAGTCCTGCGAGCTGGTGATGCCGAGCGTGCGCCGCGGGTCGACGAAGAAATAATCGCAGGCGAGGAAACCGACGATGGTCGACAAAAGCGCGGCACGGTATCCGGCGAACCACACGGCGACCGCGACCGCGCCGTAGAGCGTGGGGAAGGGAAGAAAAGGTCCGAGCCAGGGGTCGAGCAGCCCGCGAAGCGCGACCGCCAGCGCCGTGGCCACGAGCGCGACCGCGTACGCAAACAGATGTTTGCGGAGATTTCTCATCGACCGATGCATGCGTCTCGAGGCGCGCCCGGCCGGAGCGATGGGGAGGTTCGCGCCGACGCGATTCGCGGGACGGGAGAATAGCACCGCGTCAGGCATCCGGAACCAGGATTTCTGCGTCGAACGCGTGCCTTTGGTGGTCGCCCTTCCCGCGCTCGTCCGACACCGGGACGGGAATGACCGGACCATGTTAGGCTCGCCGCTCCAGCCTGCGGTGCGAGCGCCCGCAAGGCCCATTCCACTCCGATTTCGAGGATCTCGATGAAGCGGAACCCCCTGATCGCCTGCCTTCTCCTGGCATTCGCCTTCATGGCCACGGCCCTCCCGGGGCGTCTCTCGGCGCCGGCGGATGCCGGCGGACTGACCTCGAGCGTCGAGCCCGCGGGCCAGCCCGGAACCGTCGAGGCCGGGGGCGCGCCCGCGCCCGGCGTCAATCGTGCGTTCATGGACACGACCTGCTCTCCCTGCAGCGATTTCTTCAGATTCGCGAACGGGGCGTGGTACGACACCGCCCAGATTCCGCCCTCCTATACGACGATCGGGTCCGCCCGCGAGTTGCTGGACCGGAACAATGAAGTCCTGCACCGGGTGCTGAACGGCGCCGGCGCGAACGCGAAGACCGAGAAGGACCCGACGCTGCGGAAGCTCGGCGATTTCTATGATTCCTGCATGGATTCCGAGCGCGCGGAGCGCGAGGGCCTGAAGCCGATGCGGCCGGAGCTCGCGCGCATCGAGGCGATCAAGACCCGCGTCGACCTCGAACGCTACCTGGGCCGGCTGGTGCCGGGAGGCACGGCGCTGCCGTTCAACGTCTCCGCCCAGCCCGACCTCAAGAACAGCTCGACCTACATCGCCAACCTGGGGCAGGGGGGTCTCGGGCTGCCCGAGCGCGATTACTACACGCGCACCGACTCCACTTCGGTCGCGCTGCGCAACGACTACGTCAGGCACATCTCCCGTCTGTTCCAGCTCGCCGGCGAGCCGGCCGCGAAGGCCGACGCGGAGGCGCCTTCGATCCTGGCCTTCGAGACCTCGCTGGCCGGCGCGTCGATGACGCGGGTGGCGATGCGCGATCCCAACGCGATCTACCACAAGATGACCGTGGACGATCTCTCGAAGCAGGCGCCGGGATTCGACTGGGTGCGGTATTTCAAGGACGCCGATCTGCCTTCGATCGCGAGTCCGTCGGCGAGCCTCAACGTCGCCATGCCGGACTTCATGAAGGAGGCCGCGCACCAGCTCTCGAGCGCGCCGATCGATCTGTGGAAGTCCTACCTGCGCTTCCACCTTCTGGATCGCGTTTCCGACCACCTCAATCAGGCATTTTTCGACGAAGACTTCGCGTTCAATTCCAAGCTGACCGGCCAGAAGGTGCCGCTGACCCGCTGGAAGCGCTGCTCGGCCGAGGCCGATCAGGCGATGGGCGAGGCGCTGGGCGAGGCCTACGTCGCGACGGAGTTCCCGCCGACCGCCAAGGCGCGTGCGCTCGAGATGGTCAACAACCTCCAGATCACCCTGCGCGAGCGGATCGACAAGCTCGACTGGATGGGCGATTCGACCAAGACGCGTGCGCTCGAGAAGCTGAACGCGGTGATGAAGAAGATCGGCTATCCCGATCAGTGGCGCGACTACACGAAGCTGCGGGTCAGCATGGATTCGTCCTACGTGATCAACGCTCGGAACGCGCGGTCGTTCGAGATTCAGCGCCGGCTGGCGCGCATGGGCAAGCCGGTCGACCGCACCGAGTGGGGCATGACGCCGCCCACCGTGAACGCCTACTACAACCCGACCGTGAACGAGATCGTGTTCCCGGCCGGCATCATGCAGCCGCCGAATTTCGACGCCAACGCCGACGACGCGTTCAACTACGGCGCGATGGGAATGGTGATCGGACACGAGATGACGCACGGGTTCGACGACCAGGGCCGGCAGTTCGATTCGAAGGGCAACCTCAGCGAGTGGTGGACGCCGGCGGACGAGAAGCGCTTCAAGGACCGCGCCCAGAAGGTGGTGTCGCAGTACGACGGCTATGTCGCGGTCGACACGCTGCACGTCAACGGCCGCCTGACGCTGGGCGAGAACATCGCCGACCTCGGCGGGCTGACGATCGCCTACTACGCCTACGAGCGCTCGCTCGAGGGCAAGCCACGCGTGAACATCGGCGGCTTCACGCCCGAGCAGCGCTTCTTCCTCGGCTTCGCGCAGTCGTGGCGCCGCAAGATCCGCCCCGAATCGGAGCGGCTCCGGGCGCTGACCGATCCCCACTCACCGGCGCGCTGGCGCGTGAATGGCCCGGTCAGCAACCTGCCGGAGTTCGCGAAGGCGTGGGGCTGCAAGAGCGGCGACGTCGAGGTGCGCGCGGATCAAGTGACGATCTGGTAGCCGGCGGTCCGGGAATCCGGACTCGGAGCTGATCTCACGCGAGGGTTGCGTCGGGACGCGTGCCCTGGCGCCCGGCGGCGTTCCTGTCGAGCCACTCTTGAAGCGGGAGGATCCATGACCGGCGCCGCCACCGACGCCAGCGAACGCATTTCGATGACGGATCTCGCCGCCGCCTGGTCCCTGCTCGAACCCGGAGATCGGGTGTTCGGTTTCCGCTCGCTCGAGCCCGCCGAGGCCGACGACTTCTTCCTCGGACTGAGCACGCGGGATCAGCGGGACTTGATTCTCCACCTGCCCGAGGGCGAGCGCCGGATCTGGCTGAGACTGCTGCCGCCCGACGACGCCGCCGATCTGCTTCAGAGCGCCTCGCCGGAGCAGCGGGACGCGCTCATGGCGCACCTCGATGCGGTGACGCAGAAGGACGTGCGGGCACTGCTCGCCTACGCCGAGGACGACGCCGGCGGGCTGATGAGCCCGCGCTACGCGAGAGTGCGCCCGGAGATGAGCGCGGACGAGGCGATCAGCTACCTGCGGCGGCAGACTCACGAGAAGCCGGCGTCGCTCAACTACGCCTACGTGCTCGATGCGGATCAGCGGTTGCTCGGAGTGGTTTCGTTCCGCCAGCTGTTCGGCATGCTGCCGACCCAGACCGTTCGCGAAATCATGCGCACCAGCCTGATCACGGTGCCGGAGTCGATGGATCAGGAGGAAGTCAGCCGGCTGTTCGCGCAGCATCATTTCCTCGCGATCCCGGTGGTGGACGATCGCGGCCGGATGCAGGGGGTGGTGACCGCTGACGACATCGTGGAGGTGCTGCGCGAGGAGGCCACCGAGGACATTCAGAAGATCGGCGGCACCACCGCGCTGGGTGCGCCGTATCTCGAGGTCGGGATCGTGGGGATGATCCGCCGTCGCGCGGGCTGGCTCGCGGTGCTGTTCCTCGGCGAGATGCTCACCGCCACCGCGATGGGATACTTCGAGGCCGAGATCGCGCGCGCCGTGGTGCTCGCGCTGTTCGTGCCCCTGGTCATCAGCAGCGGCGGCAATTCAGGCGGCCAGGCAACCACGCTCGTGATTCGCGCCATGGCGCTGGGTGAGGTGCGGCTGCGCGACTGGTGGCGGGTCATCCGCCGCGAGTTCTTCTCCGGTCTCGGCCTCGGCGTGCTGCTGGGCGCGATCGGCGTGCTGCGGATCATTATCTGGCAGGCGCTGTTCCACACCTACGGCGATCACGCCATGGTGGTCGCGACGACGGTGGGCTTGAGCCTCATCGGCGTCGTGATGTGGGGCGCGATGGCCGGATCGATGCTGCCGTTCATCCTCCGCCGTCTGGGCTTCGATCCGGCCAGCGCATCCGCCCCGTTCGTCGCCACGCTGGTCGACGTCACCGGGCTCATCATCTACTTCACGACCGCCCGATTCGTCATGTCCGGCACCCTGCTGTAACAGTCTCCGCGCGTCGTCAGCGCAACTCGGCGCTCGCGCCGTCGACCTTCTTCCAGGGCTCGACGCGGCCGTGGAGGTACTTCGCCAGGAAGTCCTCGGTCCGTCCGCTGAAGTCCTCGATGTTGGGCGGACGCGTGAACCCGTGGCCTTCGTCGGGATAGACCACGAACGTCACCGGCACGCCCTTCTTCCGCAGCGCGCTCACGATCTTCTCGGACTCGGCGATCTTCACGCGCGGATCGTTGACGCCGTGGCCGATCAGGATCGGCGCGCGCATGTGGTCGACGTGGAAGAGCGGCGAAATCCGCTGATTGAGGGTGCTGTCGGCGATGACGTCGCCGAGGCGGAGCAGCCAGCGCTTGCGACGCGCCTTCCAGTAGGGCGGAAACGATTCGATCGTGGTCTTCATGTTCGACGGCCCGACGACGTCGACCGCGCAGGCGTAGAGCTCGGGCGTGAACGCGCAGCCCGAGAGCGTGGCGTAGCCGCCGTAGGAGCCGCCCTCGATCGCGACGCGCCTGGGATCGGCGATGCCCTGATCCACCGCCCACTTCACCGCGTCGGTGACGTCGTTCTGCATCGCTCCGGTGCCTTCCTCGCCGATGCTTGCGTTGATGAACGCCTTGCCGAATCCGGTCGAGCCGCGGAACTGGGGCTGAATCACGGCGTAGCCGCGATTCGCCAGCCACTGGGCGAAGGGATTGAAGCCCCAGTCGTCGCGCACCCAGGGGCCGCCGTGCGGATTCACGATCAACGGCAGATTCTTCGGCGGAACGCCGTTCGGAACGGTCAGATAGCAGGGAAGGTCGAGCCCGTCGCGCGCACGCACGGTGACCAGTTGGGTATGCGTGAACGGCTGATTCAGCCACTCCGGCACGTTGACGAACAGCGATTCGGCCTTCTGCGTGGCGCGATGCCACAGGTAATAGGTGTCCGGTCCGTCATCGACCACGTAGCGCACCACCCACGTCCGATCGGCGCGATCGCGGCTGTCGATCATCGGCACGCCGTCATGGAGCCTTTCGAGCTTCGCGAAATCGGTTCGCAGCGAGGGATCCAGGACCTTCCATTCGGGCTTGAGGTACTGGACCGCGTACGCCTGCACCGCGCCGGTCCGCTCGTCCTTCAACAGCACCGGCGGCGACCACTCGCCTGCGAAATCGAACGGGCACCAGATGTCGGCGCGCGGATCCGACGGCAGCGCATCGCGGACCTTGCCGGTGTGGACGTCGACCGAGACGAAGCGCGTCGTCTTCGTGTCGCGCGGTGACAGCAGCAGCACCGACTGCCCGTCGCGACTGAATTCGATGATGCGCTGGTCGCGGTCCTGGCCGGCGTCGAGGAACGGCCAGGTCTGAAGCGTCCGCCAGCGCGAGCGGGCACTGTCACGGACGCGGATGATGGTATTGCTGTTGGTGCTGTCGAGCGCGACGCAGGCGCGGATCACGAACGCCGAGTCAACGGCCCATTCGGTCACGTCGCCGGGATTCGCCGTGTCGAGCGTGACCGCGCCGGACTCGAGGTCGACGCGGTACATGTCGAGCACTCGCGGATTGCGCAGGTTCATCCCCACCAGAATCTGCCGCGGATGCGATGCGCTGGTGAGGACCGACGCGGCGCGCACGCCGTTGAACGGTGTCAGGTCACGGATCTGCCGCGTCACGACGTCGAGCGACTTGAGGTGATAGTTCTCGTCGCCGTTGGTGTCGTGGACGAAGAGCAGGTGGCGGCTGTCGGCGGCCCATTCCGCGCCGAAGAGATCGCCGTCGCTGTCCTTCGAGACCGCGTGCTGTTCGCCGCTCGCGAACGAGCGCACCCACAGGTTCATGGTGCCGCCCTTCGACCGGGCGAGATAGGCGAGCGTTTTTCCGTCAGGCGAAACCTTGGCATTCGCGAACGACGGATTGGTGGAGAACACGCGGCGCGGAACCAGAGGCGGAAGCGCGGCGCCTGCCGGCGCGACGTCGGCGACCGCGGCGAGGCAGAACGCGATCGCGGCAACGAGCAACGTGAGCGCGGCGTTCAGCCGCGCGGGAGGAATGCCGCGAGAGCGTGCATCGGTCGGGCAAGGACGTGCAGAGTCATGCATGGGTCGGCGCCTCGGGGTTGGAGAGGTGCGCAGCATACGATGTCGGGCCCGGAGGTTGCCTCCGTGTCGGGCGGCGACGTATGGTCCAACGCGACGATCGCGGCAAACAATCGGACGAGGACTCCTTGATCGCGCGGGCTCTGCGGTTGGCTGCGCCGTTGGCCGTGACATGCCTGTGCCTGACGCTGGCCGGGGCCGCACGTGCCCAGGGTGAGGCCGGCGCGCCGGAGCGCAGCCTGGTCCATGCTCCCGCCGAATCCGCGTCGGCCGGGTCGATCGCGTCACCGGATTCCGCCGCGGCCACCTCCGATTCGGCAGTCGTCGCCGCGCCCGCCCCGCCGCGGCGTGACTATCTCGCCGAAATTCGCGCCGCGTTCACCGGCGAGAACCGCGACTACGCCGATCGCCGCGCCGCACTCGAGCTGATCGAGCCGCTCTATGCCATCGCGGTCAGCCTGCTTCTCCTCTTCACCGGTCTGGCGGCGAAGATTCGCGACATCGCCGAAGCGCTGGGCCGCCACCGCTACGTGCACGTGCTGGTCTACCTGGCGGTCTACTCGCTGATCGCCTGGGTCCTTTCGTTTCCGCTGGCGTGGTACTCGGGATTCGCGCTCGAGCATCAGTTCGGTCTCTCGACCCAGAGCTTCGGCGGCTGGA
This sequence comes from Candidatus Udaeobacter sp., assembly GCA_035496475.1. Classification (GTDB taxonomy): domain Bacteria; phylum Eisenbacteria; class RBG-16-71-46; order RBG-16-71-46; family RBG-16-71-46; genus JACOSU01. Next base: position 3,599 of record DATJEP010000068.1, on the reverse strand, counting down.
TCGCCGACGAGCTGAAGGGTCAGGCAGTCATCGTCACGTTCCTCGGCGTCCTGCCGCTGCTCGCGCTCGCCTACCGGACGATCGAAAAGAATCCGCGCGGCTGGTGGTACCGCTTCGCGCTCGCCACCCTGCCGATCGTTCTCTTCTTCACGCTGATCGAGCCGGTGGCGATCGATCCCATCTTCAATCGCTTCACGCCCCTTCGCGACACCCAGCTCAAGACCGAGATCCTGGACCTCGCCGCGCGCGCCGGTATCCCCGGCCGCCGCGTGTACGAAGTCGATCAGAGCACCAAGACCACGAAATACAACGCCTACGTGAATGGCTTCGGCGCCTCCCAGCGGATCGTGATCTGGGACACCACGCTGAAGGGGATGACGCACGACGAGATCCTGTTCGTGGTCGGCCACGAGATGGGTCACTACGTGCTCGGCCACGTGTGGAAGGGAATCGCGGTGCTGTCGCTCGGCAGCTTCGCGCTGTTCTGGCTGTGCGCGCGCATGATCGACTGGGCGCTGCGGCGCTGGGGCGCGCGCTGGAAGATCCGCTCCGCGCACGACGTCGCGTCGATGCCGCTGCTGGCCGGCGTGCTCACGCTGGTGTCGCTGTTCGCGCAGCCGCTGGTCAACGCCTACAGCCGTCGCAGCGAGCACGAAGCCGATCTCTTCGGACTGGAAGTGACACAGCTCAACGACGCGGCGGCGCGCGCGTTCATCAAGCTCGGCTCGCAGAATCGCTCGAATCCCGAGCCGACGGCGTGGCTCCGCCTGCTCGAATACACGCATCCGCCGCTGGTCGACCGGGTGCGCACCGCGCTCGAATACCATCCCTGGACCGAGGGCAAGCCGAACCGCTTCTTCCACGGAAGGAATGACGCACCGCTGTCCGGGCCGGGCCACCGGCCTGGCGGGAGCCCGGCGGCGGCCCGAGGGCCGACCATGCCGGCCGGCTACATGTTGAGGGCCGGACGCTTCGAGCCGCGATGACAGGTGGTGCAGTTCACCGTCGGCGGCGGGCGATCCGGCGGGTGATGCAGGTGCGCGACGCGGGGCAGCAGAACGGTATTGATGCTGTCCACCATCACCATCATCTCGCGCGTCACCAGCTTGGGATTCTTGTCGTCGTCCGCCCAGTGGTCCGGGATGTGGCAGAAGCGGCAGCTCACGCCCAGACTGTGCCCGAAGCCGAGATTCATGATGCGCACCAGCCGGCCGGCCGGCACCGTCTTCATCACCTTGATGTTCTTGAACACGCTCTCGGCCGGGGCGTTCTCGCGCCCGGCGATCCGCTGCAGCACCGCGTTCATCATGCTGTCCCGCTCGGCGACGAAGGAATCGATCGGCGCGGGGCGCGGCATCATCGGCTGCATCGAGCCCGGAGGCGGCGCGCCGGGCGGGCCGCCCGGTCCCGGCTGATCGGGCCGCCCGGGCGGCTGCGCCTGGGAACGCAGGGCCGTCCACGACATCGCGAGCGCGCAAACGACAAGGGATGTGGCGAGCCACCGTCTCATCTCGACCTCCCGGCTTCAACGCGGCGCGATGAAGCGCTGGATCACTCTCCGGTCTTCCGCTTCGAGCTTCGTGAAGCGATCGAATGGCGGGAGCGTGGCACCATCTCGAGGCCCGGGTCCAGCACCATTTGTGCATCAAGCCGTGCTGACACGAATGATCGTGCGGGCCACCGCTCCGCGCAGCTTCGCGGTCAATCGCGGCGCGGGCTCGATCCGGCCGAAGCGCGGCGCGATCTCGCCGGACTCGATCGCCCAGGGCTCGACGTCCTCGCTCTCGAACGAGGCCAGTGTCGATCCGATCCGCACGCGCGCTTCCCTGGCGTCGCGCTCGATCACCGCTGCCGGCGCGAGCGGGAAGACGAGCGTCGCGCCCTCCCCGCGAATCACGCGGTCCTCGAGCATGATCTCGCCGCCGGTCACATGAACGTTGCGCTCGTGTGCCTCTCCGCTCGCCCACTCGCAGATCCAGCCGTGGCCCTCCTCGGCGGCGGCGCCGCCCGGCACGATCTTCGGCCACTTGCGCCACAGGAAGGGTCCGGCCGGCCGCGCCTGACTCCGGCCGCCGAAATGAAGCGTGGCGTGCATCGGCGTCGAGCGGCAGCGATCGCGCGCGGCGCGATCGGCGTGATACGCGAACGTGCCGGGATCGACGACGACGGGATCGACTCCGCGATGAATCGTGATCGACAGCGCGTCGGCGTGGCCGTGCGCGCCGAGCGGGGGCAGACCGAGCGGGCCATGGTCGAACGTCACGATGAGATCACCTTCGCGCCAGATGGTGTAGCCGGAGGTCGCGTGCCGGCCGGCGCGGTCGCGGCACGGCGGTGCGGCGTCGCCGCGCAGCATCAGCGCGAGCCCGGTGTCCCGGCTCGACAGAGCGTCGGTTCCGAGCCAGGCGGCCAGTGCGTTGCCGATGAGATCGAGCCGGCTTCCGTGCTCGCCGGCGAACAGAATCCGGCCATCGTCCTCATCGCCGATCCTCGGCCATGAGCCGTTCGGCAGCCGGATCCAGCGGGCGAACTCCAGCGAATCGCGCAGCCGCCGCCGCATGCGCGGGCTCGCCGCCGCTCCCGCCGCTTCGGCGGAGACCGAGGCTTCGAGCAGCAGCTCCCAGATGAACGGGAGATAGCCGAATGATTGCTCGAGGTTGACGCCATCGGCGTCGAACTGGCGCAGCGTCTCGCGCTCGAGCCCGTGGGCCGCGCGCGCCAGCAGCCGGCTCGAATGGCGCAGCTTCGGAAACACCGCGGCCGCCACCGCGATGCAGGCGTATTCGGCGATCAGGTGGTTGTTCGCGCTCGATCCCAGGCTCAAGTGATCGCGACAATAGAGCGCCTGCTGCGCGATCAGGCCGAGGCAGGGCTCGAGTTGGACCTCGCGCGCGCGCTCGCCGAGCAGCGCGAGCGCCCAGGTCACCGAGATCACGCGCACCGCCTGCTCGATCCCACTGGCGTGATGGATGCCGCGGCCGAGCGGATGCCGCGCACCGAAATCGTCGAGCCACCGGATCGCGCGATCGGCGAAGCGCCGGTCGCCGGTGGCGCGTGACGCCAGCGCCAGCGTCGGCAGCACGGTCAGGCGTCCCAGCTCCCACGCCAGCTTGGGATCTCCGGCGTGCGAGGTATCGCGATGATCGATATCCGCGCTCGACGTCTCCGGCCATGCCGCGCCGGTCATGGGATTCGCGCTCCATCGCGGCGGATCGTCGAGCCGCACCGGATGCCCGAACAGCGTCCAGCGCCCTTCCATCAGCGCCTCCGCCGCGGCGATCTCGGCGGCGCACTGGGCCGGATCGATGCGATGCACCAGCGCGGCGAGGCGGCTGGTGCGCAGGACGTCTTCGGCGCCGGCGTCGAACAGCGACGCGAATGCCTGATGCGGAGTCTGCCGGGTGTAGCGGGGCCGCGCGATGCGGTCGCGCGCCGCGACGCGCGCGCGATGCGCGATCTCGCCGGGCGTCATCACGGCGAGACGGGCGAGCTTCCAGCTCCGGTCGGTCATGCCTCCCGCATCATGACGCGCGCGAGCCCGGGTGGCGAGCCGGCGCCCTTCATGGGAGCTGTCTGGAGAGGAAATCCATGGCGGTACG
>DATJEP010000067.1:0-9103 GCA_035496475.1 Candidatus Udaeobacter sp. | reverse complement strand
CCGCGCGCGACGAGCGGCACCGCGACGCGACCCAGAATGCCCGCAGCCTTTACTTCTCGCTCGACATTCGTAGACTCTTCTGACCGTCTGACAATTCGAAGCTCCCCGGGAGGCATTCGTGTCCGCTCGCCGCCGAATCGCCGTCGCGCTCACGATCCTCGCCGCGTTGGTTTCCGCGTTCGTCCTCGTTCCGCTGGCATGCTTCGGCCGGCGTCCGGCGCCGACGCTTCCGGTCGTGCTGCGCATCGACGTCCCGTCGAGTCTCGACGAGGCCGAGCCACCGCCGCGCTCGTTCCCGTTCAGCGGCTTGCGCGTGGGCGAGCCGACGCTCTACGACGTCGAGCACGCCATCCGGTACGCCGCGACCGACGATCAGGTGCGGGCGATCGTCCTTCACATCGACGACATCGAGTGGGGCTGGGCGAAGATCGCCGAAGTGCGCGAGGCGCTGTACGCGTTCCGGCGCTCGGGCAAGCCGGTCTATGCCGCGCTCGAGAGTGGCGGCGAGCGGGAGTACCTGCTCGCGTCCGCCGCCACGCGCATCTGCTCGCCGCGCGGCGCGCTACTCGCGATCGACGGCCTGGCGGCGACCGCGCTCTTCTATCACGGAACGCTCGACAAGCTGGGGATCCGGCCGGATTTCTATCACGTCGGGATCTACAAGTCGGCGGTCGAGACCTACACGCGAACCGATCTGTCGCAGCCGGCGCGGGACGCGCTCGACGCGGTGGTCGCGGATGACTTCGACCTGCTGGTCGATACGCTGGCCGCTGCGCGCCGCATCCCGCGCGACGCGATGCGGCAGCTGATCGACGAGGGTCCGTTCGACGCGCCCGACGCGCGCGCCGCGGGTCTGATCGACACCCTGCTTTACGCCGCGGACGTCGACTCGCTGGCGCGGCGGCGGGGCTCGAAGAGGCTCGGCACCCTCTCGCTGCCGCGTTACCTCGACCAGATCGACGACAACGGAGGCGGCCCGAGGATCGGACTTGTCGTCGCGTCGGGAACGATCTCGGAAGGCCGCAGCGGCCAGTCGCCGACCGACGGAAGGATCGTAGGCTCGGAGACCCTGATCGCGGCGCTGCGCGACGCGCGAACGCGCAAATCGGTCCGCGCGATCGTGCTCCGGATCGACAGTCCGGGGGGATCGGGTCAGGCCGCCGACGAGATCTGGCACGAAGTCGAGCGCTGCCGGAAGGTGAAGCCGGTCATCGTCAGCATGGGCGACTACGCGGCGTCGGGCGGGTACTTCATCGCCATGGGTGCGCGCGACGTCCTCGCCCAGCCCGCGACGCTGACGGGATCGATCGGCGTGTTCGGCGGCAAGTTCAACATCGTCGGTCTGCTGGAGAAGCTCGGGCTGACGGTCGAGACGATCTCGCGCGGACGGCACGCGACGATGCTGTCGCCGTTCGAGAGCTTCACCCCCGAAGAGGCGGAGCGGTTCCAGCAGCACCTGGAATCGTTCTACCGTCTGTTCCTCGGCCGCGTCGCCACCGCGCGCCACATGACCCTCGCCGGCGTGGATTCCGTCGGTCAGGGCCGGGTATGGACCGGACGCGCGGCCCGCGGCATCGGTCTCGTCGATGGATTCGGTGGACTGGAAGACGCGATCCTGCTGGCTCGCCGGCGCGCGCACATCGCCGCCGACGAGGAGATCCGCGTCGACGTCTTCCCGCGCCGCCGGATCGATTTCCTGAGCCGGTGGCTGTCGACGGTCTGGAATGACGAGCCAGATACCCGGGCGCTGGCCTTCATCCCGCCGGCGGCACGAACGTGGCTCGGCGTTGCGACGTTCCCGGCGGGCACCGTGCTCGCGCTCATGCCGTACGCGATCGACGTCCGCTGAGCCGCTGAGCCGGTCCAAAAAAAGAAGGCGGGCGCGTCACGCCCGCCTCCGTTGAAGATCGAACGGCGATGTCTACTTGTGTCCCGCCAGCACGTGGATGTAGGCGATCAGATTCTCGATGTCCGGCGGCTTGATCTGGCCGGTCTTGCCCCAGGCGACCATTCCGGACTTCGCCTTTCCGTTGGTGATGCAGTCGCGGAAATAAGCGTCGTCCTTCCGCTTCGGATCCGCCCACGTCTTCGGATCCTTCCAGTTCGGGGTCGGATTGCCGGTCAGCTTGACGCCGCCGGTTCCGTCGGCCTTGTGGCAGGTCGCGCACGCCTTCGCCTTGAATACGGCGGCGCCGAGCTTGGGGTCGCCCTTGGCGGGAGCGGCGGGCGCCGACAACGCGCTGATGGCGCTGCAGACGGCGAGAAGGCTCACGGCAACGGCGGTGGCTCGCAGCGTGTTGCGGCGCAGCATTCGAAGCTCCTTTCGGTTCGCTGGTGCGGCCGTCCGGGAAGCAGGACGTCAGTAATCATCTGAGCCTAGCGGCGCGCGCGCGAACGGTCAAACTTCCGAGCGCGATTTCCTTTCGCGCGCACCTGTTCCGTTGACCGGCTTCGAAATCGCGTGTTAGATTCCGTTGCCGCACGGATTTACGCGCATTGCCGGCACTGCCAGCCCTTCCATACGATCCCCGACCGCGTCGCCGTTCCATTCCCAGCGGGGGAGGTGTCACTTGAAGGATTACGCCACCGGCCAGATCCGCAACGTCGCGCTCGTCGCACACCACGGCGTGGGCAAGACGTCGCTGGCCGAAGCCATGCTCTTCCTCTCGAAGGCGACCAATCGACTCGGACGGATCAGCGACGGCACCACGCTGCTCGACTACGCCGCCGACGAAGTCCAGCGTCAGATCACCATCAATCTCGGACTCGCCCAGTTCGAATGGTCGGGGCACAAGATCAACCTCCTCGACACGCCGGGCTATCCCGATTTCGTCGGTGATGTCTACAGCGCGCTGCGCGTGTCCGACGCCGCCATCCTGATCCTGCGCGCGAACGCCGGCGTCGAGGTCGGCACCGAGGTGGTGTGGGAAGTGCTGAAGCAGGAAAAGACCCCGGTGCTGGTCGTCGTGAACATGATGGACAAGGAGCACGCGAATTTCGCGGGCGCGGTTCGCTCGCTCCACGATCGCCTCGGCCTGAATGCGGTGCCGGCGCAGTTGCCGATCGGCGAGGCCGATCAGTTCCATGGCCTCGTCGACCTGATCGAGAACAAGGCCTGGACGTTCTCCGGGAAGGGAATGGACGAGAAGAGCTCCGAGATCCCACTGCCCGCCGAGATGGCGTCCGCGGTCGCCGAGGCCCGCGCCCGGCTGATGGAGGAAGCGGCGACCGGGGACGAGGAGCTGATGGAAAAGTTCCTCGGCACCGGCAGCCTCACCGTCGAGGAGATTCGCCGCGGTTTGTGCGAGCGCGTCGTGCTCGGCGACCTGATGCCGGTGTTCTGCTGCTCCGCGTTCCACAACATGGGCGTCCGTGAAGTGCTCGATGAAGTCGTCGACGTGCTGCCCTCGCCGCTCATGGTGCGCCCGCAGACCACCGTCGCCCAGAACGGCGTGCCCGAAATCGTCACCAAGTCGGATCCGGCCGAGCCCGCCGCCGCGCTGGTCTTCAAGACGCTGTCCGAGCAGCACCTCGGCGATCTCTCGCTGATCCGCGTCTACTCGGGCCGGGTCGAGACCGGCAAGGAGCTTCTGAACACGACCCGCGGCCGGTCGGAAAAGATCGGCGGCCTCTACAACCTCGTGGGCAAGGAGCGCCACGACTGCAAGGTCGGCGTCGCCGGCGACATCGTGGCCGCGGTCAAGCTGCGCGAGACGCACACCGGCGATACTCTGGCCGACAAGGCGCGGCCGGTGAAGTTCGCGCCGCCGGATTTCCCGGGGCCGGTGACGGCGGAATGCATCCGCCCCAAGAACAAGGGCGACGAAGAGAAGATGGCCCAGGGCCTGACGCGGCTCCACGAAGAAGATCCGACGCTGAGCCGCGCGTTCGAGAGCAGCACGCACGAGACGCTGGTGTACGGCATGGGCGACCTTCAGCTCGAGATCATGGTCGAGCGCCTGAAGAAGCGCTTCAACGTCGAGGTCGTGCTGACCCGTCCGCACGTGCCCTATCGCGAGACGATCCGCGGCAAGGCGCAGGACGAATACCGGCACAAGAAGCAGACGGGCGGACGCGGCCAGTTCGGCGAGGTGCACCTCAAGCTCGAGCCGAGGAAGCGCGGCGACGGATTCCGATTCCTCGACGAGATCAAGGGCGGTGTCGTGCCGAATCAATACATCCCCGCGGTGGAGAAGGGCGTGGTGGCGGGCATGGAGCGCGGTCCGCTGGCCGGATGTCCGGTGGTCGACGTGCAGGTCGCCCTGTTCTTCGGCAAGTACCACGACGTCGATTCATCGGAAATGGCGTTCAAGATCGCGGCCGAGACCTGCTTCCATCAGGCGATGCTCAAGGCGAATCCGGTGCTGCTCGAGCCGATCGAGGAGGTCACGGTGCGCGTTCCCGAGGAATTCCTCGGCGACGTGATGGGAGATCTGTCCTCGCGGCGCGGCAAGATCCTCGGCACCGAATCCGATGGGCGCTATCAGCTCGTCAAGGCCACGATCCCGATGGCGGAGATGTACAAGTACGCGACGCACCTTCGCTCGCTGACCCAGGGCCGTGGCGTGCACACGGCGCGCTTCTCGCATTACGAAGACGTGCCCCGCGAGCTCGCGGAGCGCGTGGTCGCGGCGACCAAAGCCGAAAAGGAGGCCGGGGCGCACGCTTCCTGACCGCGAACCCGGAACCACTCATGTCCGGCCATTCCAAATGGGCGACGATCAAGCGCAAGAAGGCCGCGACCGATCAGGCGCGCGGCAAGCTGTTCTCCAAGTTCATCAAGGAAATCACCATCGCCGCCCGTCACGGCGGCGGTGACACCGAGACCAATCCGCGTCTGCGCTCCGCGATCGCCGCGGCCAAGGCGGTCAACATGCCGGCCAACAACATCGATCGCGCGGTGAAGCGCGGCACCGGCGAGGTCGAGGGCGCGACCTACGAAGAGGCGCAGTACGAAGGTTACGGGCCGGGCGGAGTCGCCCTGCTGGTCGAGGTCGCGACCGACAATCGCAATCGCACCGCCGGCGACGTTCGGCACATCTTCACGAAGAACGGCGGCAACCTCGGCGAAGCCGGCAGCGTCTCCTACCTGTTCAAGCCGCGCGGCCTGATCCTGATCGAGAAGAACGCGATTCTCGAGGACGCCCTGATCGAGACCGCGCTCGAAGCCGGCGCGGATGACGTGCAGACCGACGGCGATCCGTGGGAAGTGCTGACGCCGCCCGGCGCGCTCGAGGCGGTGAAGGACGCGCTCACGAAGAAGAGCGTCGCGATGTCGAGCGCGGAAGTGACGCGCATCGCGTCGCTCCAGGTCCCGGTCTCGGAGAAGGACGCCGAGGCCGTGCTCCGGCTGATCGATGCGCTCGAGGATCACGACGACGTCCAGAAGGTCTACTCGAACTTCAACGTTCCCGACGAAGTGATGGCGCGATTGTCGCGCTGAGGCGCAAGGGAGGCGCGATGCGCGTGCTGGGATTGGACCCCGGCAGCCGCCGTACCGGATACGGCGTGATCGAAGCTCACGGGAACGTGTACCGCTGTCTCGAGCACGGCCCGATCATTCCCGGCGCCCGCCTCGGCCTGCCGCAGCGCCTGGAAGCGATCGCCGCCCGCGTCGACGAGCTGATCACGCGGTTCGCGCCCGACTCGGTCTCGATCGAGGAAGCGTTCTACCACGAGAGCGTGCGCTCGACCCTGGTGCTCGGGCACGTCCGCGGCGCGCTGCTGCTGACCTCGGTTCGCCGCGGCGTCGAGATCGCCGAGTACAGTCCGCGCGAGATCAAGATGAGCGTCGCCGGCAGCGGAGGGGCGACCAAGGAGCAGGTTCAGTACATGGTGCGGCGCCTCCTCAAGCTCGAGACCGCGCTGCAGGCCGATGCCGCCGACGCGCTGGCCGCCTCGCTCTGCCATCTCCATCGGTACCGCACGCGGGTCGCGCCGGCCCGCGCCGCTTCGGTCGCGGCCGGCAACCTCGCCGCGCTGCTGGCCCGCGCCCGCTCCCGATGATCGCGTCACTGCGCGGGATCCTGCTCGAGAAGACGCCGGGCTCGTGCGTGATCGAGGCCGGCGGGGTGGGTTACGCCGTCAGCGTCTCAGCGCGGACGGCGCGCGCGCTGCCGGAGGCGGGTGAGGCGCTGTTCCTTCACACGCGCCAGGTCGTGCGTGAGGACGCGCACATGCTGTTCGGTTTCACCGGCGTCCTCGAGCTGCAGCTCTTCGATCTCCTGATCAGCGTCAGCGGCGTCGGCCCCAAAGTCGCGCTCGCGCTGCTCTCGGGCCTCGAGCCGGCGGCGCTGTCGCGCGCGATCCGCGCGGAGAGCATCGCCGAGCTGGTGGCGGTGCCGGGCATCGGCCGGAAGACGGCGGAGCGGCTCGTCGTCGAGCTCCGCGACAAGCTCGAGCTGCTCGGCCTCGAAGCCGGGGCGCCGGCGCCGAAGGGAGCGCCGGCTCTGCCGCGATCCGAAAAGATCGATGACGCGGTCGCGGCGCTCACGCGTCTCGGCTACACTCCGGCGCAGGCGCAGGACGCGCTCAGGCGCGTCAGCGAGGGGCACGACGAGCTGAATCTCGAGGCGCTGGTGCGCCGCTCGCTCGCGCTGCTGACCCGGTCCGCGACCGCCGCGCGTTAGGCAACGCGTTCCGAGAATCCGGGAGGGAGGAAGCGTGCCCGAGAAATCGCGTCGACCGGCCGGGACTCCGACGCACCCTGTGCGGATCGCGGATCCCGAGCCCTTCGCCGACGACCTCAAGGAGGAATCCCGGCTCCGGCCGGCCTCGCTCGACGAGTTCGTCGGCCAGACCGCGGTGCGCGACCAGCTCGCGATCTTCCTCGCCGCCGCACGGCATCGCGGCGAGGCGCTGGATCACGTGCTGCTGCACGGGCCACCCGGGCTCGGCAAGACCACGCTGGCCTCGATCCTGGCGCACGAGCTCGGCGTCGAGATCAGCCACACCTCGGGGCCGGTCATCGAGCGTCCCGGCGACCTCGCCGGCCTGCTCACCAATCTCGGTCCCCGCGGCATCCTCTTCATCGACGAGATCCACCGGCTGAGCCCGGTGGTCGAGGAATACCTGTATCCCGCGCTCGAAGACTTCACGCTAGACATCCTGCTCGACCGCGGCCCGAGCGCTCGCTCGCTGAAGATCAATCTCGAGCGCTTCACCCTGATCGGGGCGACCACGCGCTCCGGCCTGCTGTCGTCGCCGCTGCGCGGACGCTTCGGGGTCACGCTGCGTCTCGACTACTACGGGCCCGACGATCTGGCCCGCATCGTCGAACGGTCGGCGCGCATTCTGAAGGTCGAGATCGCGGCCGACGCCTCGGTCGAGATCGCGCGGCGGTCGCGCGGAACGCCGCGCATCGCGAACCGTCTGCTGCGGCGCGTGCGCGACTTCGCGCTGATCAAAGCCGACGGCGTGATCACGCTGCCGGTCACGCGCGAGGCGCTGAGACTGCTCGAGGTCGATGAGCGCGGCCTCGACGAAATGGACCGGCGCCTGCTGGACGCGCTGATCACGAAGTATCAGGGCGGGCCGGTCGGGCTCGGAACGCTGGCCGTCGTGGTCGGCGAGGAACCGTCGACGCTCGAAGACGTGTACGAGCCGTTCCTGATCCAGGAAGGATTCATCAAGCGCACCACGCGCGGACGCGAGGCCACGCCGCTCGCCTATCAGCACCTCGGACTCGCCGAGCGCGAGACGGGCGCCTCGCGGGTGCGTGAGGGCCCGGATCATCCCGAGCTTCCGCTTCGCTGAGTCCTCCGGCGGCCCTCCCGCGGAGGCGCGCGACCGGCCGGGCTTCGGTCACCTCGATTACGATCTTCCTCCCGATCGCATCGCGCAGCATCCCGCGACCCGCCGCGAGCAGGCCCGTCTGCTCGTCGTCGAGCGCGACTCCGGGGCACTCCACGATCAACGCTTCGAGAGTCTCAGGGACTGGCTGAGATCGGGCGACGTGCTGGTGGTGAACGAGACCCGCGTCCGCCCGGCGCGGCTCGCGATGCGTCGCGCCCCCGGCGGCGGCGCGGTCGAGCTTCTCTTCGTCCGCCCCGAGCCCGGCGATCGCTGGCGCGTGCTCGCGCGGCCGGCGAAGAAGGCACGGCCCGGCGCAACGCTCGAAACGCCCGATGGAGCATTCGCCGTCGAGGTGACGGACGCCGCGGAGCAGGGCGAGCGCGTGGTGCGGATCATTCACGGCAGCCTCGACTCGGTGCTGCGCGATCGAGGCGAGATCCCGCTGCCGCCCTACATTCATCGCGCCCCCGCGCCCGAAGATCGCGAGCGCTACCAGACAGTGTACGCGCGCACCGAAGGCGCGGTGGCCGCGCCGACCGCGGGACTCCACTTCACGAACGAGCTGCTGAGCGAGCTCGCCGCGCGCGGGATCACCGCGGCGCCGGTCGTGCTGCACGTCGGGCCGGGAACGTTTCGACCGATCTCGGCCGATGATCCCGCGCGCCATCACATGGACGAAGAGTGGTTCGACGTGCCGGCATCGACCGCCGGCGTGCTCGAGCGATGCCGCGCGAGCGGCGGTCGGATCGTCGCGGTGGGGACGACATCGGTCCGCGCCCTCGAATCCGCGTGCGACGTCCATGGGGGCAGGATCGGCGCGGCGAGCGGCTGGACGAAGAAGTTCATCCTGCCGCCCTACCGGTTCCAGTCCGTGGATGCGCTGATCACGAACTTCCACCTGCCCCGCACGACGCTGCTGCTGCTGGTGTCGGCGTTCGCGGGGGAGGAGCTGCTGAAACGCGCGTATGACCATGCGATCGCAGGCGGCTATCGCTTCTATTCCTACGGTGATGCGATGCTGATCCTGTAGGCGCGGGATCACGTTCGCTGCGTGACCGCTCGTCGCCGCGCGCGGCTTTTTCTTGCGCTCCGCGGCTGGAGACACTAGCTTTCGAGGACCTTCGTTTCGGGGCGAGCGTCCGGTCGCCTCTACTCGAGCTTTCTACCCTCGCGCCGCCGTCGCAGGGACTCGAAAGGCCTTCGCATGGATGCGAACCGCAGGGGATTGGTCGTTCTTCGAGCCGTCCCTCTCCTCACGCTGCTGCTGTCGATCACCGCGCGGCCAGCGGTCAGCGCCGATCCGGCCTCC
>DATJEP010000066.1:0-5967 GCA_035496475.1 Candidatus Udaeobacter sp. | reverse complement strand
CTCGCGACAATGGACTTCCGCATACCACCGAGCTCGCGATGCCGGCGCCGGTGCGCCGCTCCGGCCCGAGACGGCGGATCGAGGCGCCGGTCGGCCAGCGGAAGGCGTCATGACCCCGTCGCTCAAGAATCAGTGGCGGGTCAATCGCAGCCTCCTGGTCCTGCTCGGCATCGTGACGGTCACGGGAGTCGTCAACTTCTTCGTCATCAACCAGCGCGCCTTCCTCAACTTCTACTACCTGCCGGTGGTGTTCGGCTCCTACATCATGGGGCTGCGCAAGGGCGTCTACTCCGCGCTGCTCTCCTGCGCGATCGTGTTCACCATCGCCTTCTTCGACCGGCACGAGTTCTACGTCCAGGATCCGCAGAGCTGGATGCGCTGGCTCGACCTCGGCACCTGGGCCTGCTTCCTGGTGCTGACCTCCTACGTCGTCGGCTCGCTGTACGAGCAGAAGGAAGCCCAGCTGCGCGAGCTGCGCGATGCCTATCAGGGCATCATCGAGATCATGTCGAAGCTGATCGATTCGGTCGATCGCTCGACCGAGAACCATTCGCGCCGGGTCGCCGACTACGCGGCCGAGATGGCGCGCGAGATGGGGCTGCGCGAGAACCAGGTCGAGGACATCCGCATCGGGGCGTTCCTCCACGACATCGGCAAGGTCGAGGTCAGCGCCGAGGTGCTGCGCAAGGCGGCCGGGCTGACCGAGGACGAGATGAATGAAATGAAGAGCCACGTCGAGCGTGGCGAGCGCATGGTCCGCTCGATGGGCGGCATCCTGAAGCACGTGATCCCGATGGTCGCCTACCATCACGAGCGATGGGACGGCACCGGCTACAAGGGCGTCCGCGGCGACGCGATCCCGCTCGGCGCGCGCATCATCGCGGTGGCCGACACCTACGACGCGATCGTGATGGACCGCAGCTATCGCGAAGGCCGCACCCACGCTCAGGCGGTCTCGATCATCGCCGCCGAGCGCGGCAGGCAGTTCGACCCGAAAGTCGTCGATGTCTTCCTCGCGCTCTATGGCTCCGCCATGGTCGACCGCGGCGAAGCCCGGGCGGCATAGCGATCCCATGCGCCCGACCGCGGTCTTCTGCATCGGCTTCCTCGCTCTCGCGTGCGCGGTGCACAGCCTGCCCGCCTTCGCCGAGTGCAACGAGCGGAGCGTCTACAAGTTCATCTTCGACGAGCGGAATCAGCCGCGGACGTGGCAGGAGGTGCATGCCGCCTATGTCCGCTTCTCCGGGTGCGACGATGGCGTCGTCGGCCAGTGGTTCTCGGACCTGGTGGTCAAGCGGCTCGCGAACCGATGGAGCACGTTTCCGGACCTCGTCCTCATCGTCCGCAAGGACCCGGCGTTCGGCCCATGGGTGGTGTCGCACGTCGATGCCAGCTCCGACTCGCTCGACCTGGCCCACGCGGTCCACAACGCCCGCTCGCGTTCCTTCCGGCGCGGCGCGACGCTGTGCAGGCGAATCGCGGCCGCCGGCGAGAAGGCCGTGCGCGAAGAATAGGTTCAAGCGGCGACCCTGACGGATCACGCGCACGGTCCCGATCCGTCCAGCCTTGATGAGCCGCGATCTTCCCGCTTAGACTCCCGCCGCGACGTGCCCGGCCGTACTCCTCGAGGGATCTTCCGTGCCGGCTCTCTATCTCGTGATCGTCTCGGCGCTGGTGGCGCTGATCGCCTACCGCACCTACGGCGCCTTCATCGCCGCGCGGGCCCTCACCCTCGATGACCGCCGGCGCACGCCGGCCCACACCCTGGAAGACGGGCACGACTACGTGCCCACCCATCCGCTCATTCTGTTCGGGCATCACTTCGCGGCGATCGCGGGCGCCGGGCCTCTGATCGGCCCGGTTCTCGCCGCGCAGTTCGGATTCCTTCCCGGCTTCCTGTGGCTGCTGGTCGGTTCGGTCCTCGCCGGCGGCGTGCACGACCTCGTCATCCTCACCGCCTCGGTGCGGAGCGGAGGGCGCTCGCTCGCCAGCATCGCGCGCGAGCAGGTGAGCCCGGTCACCGGCACCGCCACCGCGATCGCCATCGTGTTCGTCATGACGGTGGCGCTGGCCGCCATGGCGCTGGTGGTGGTGAACTCGCTGAAGCAGAGCTCGTGGGGCGTCTTCAGCATCACCTGCACCATTCCGATCGCGCTGCTGATGGGCCTCTGGACCCGGCGCTCGGCAGGCGCGGTGCGCGCCGTCACGGCGGTCGGCGTGGTGCTGCTGCTCGCCGCGGTCGCGGGCGGCGCGTGGGTGCAGCATGCGGCGCTCGGAAAGCTGCTGCTCTTCTCCGACCGCTCGATCGGGATCGGCATCATGGCGTACGGATTCATCGCCGCGGTGCTGCCGGTCTGGCTGCTGCTGGTTCCGCGCGACTACCTGTCGTCGTTCATGAAGATCGGCGCGGTGATGCTGCTCGCGATCGGCGTCATCCTGGTGAATCCACGACTTCAGATGCCGGCGATCACCACGTTCGCCCGCACCGGAGGTCCGGTGTTCCCGGGCCCGCTCTTCCCGTTCGTCTTCATCACCATCGCCTGTGGCGCGATCTCCGGGTTCCATTCATTGATCGCCTCGGGCACGACGCCGAAGATGATCGATCGCGAGCGCGACATCCTGCCGATCTCGTACGGCGCGATGGTGCTGGAGGGCTTCGTCGGCGTGATCGCGCTGATCGCGGCCTGCTCGCTTCAGCCCGCCGACTACTTCGCGATCAACACCCGGCCCGAAGTATTCGCGAAGCTCGGCATGGTGGTCCAGAACCTGAGCGCGCTCGAGCGCCAGGTCGGCGAGTCGCTGGCCGGGCGGCCGGGAGGCGCGGTCTCGCTCGCCGTCGGCATGGCGCAGATCTTCAGCGGGCTCCCCTTCCTCCGCGGGCTGATGTCGTTCTGGTACCACTTCGCGATCATGTTCGAGGCGATGTTCGTGCTCACCCTGATCGACACCGGCACGCGGGTCACGCGCTACATGCTGCAGGAAGTCGGCGGCATGGTGGTGCCCGCGATCCGGAGCTGGCGCGGGATCGTGCCGACGATCGCGTTCAGCGCGATCGCGGTGGCGGCGTGGGGCTACTTCGTGTGGACCGGCACCGTCGCCACGATCTGGCCGATGCTCGGCGTCAGCAATCAGCTGCTCGCCGCGTTCGCGCTCGCGATCGGAACCTCCTACCTGATCAACCTCGGGCGCGCACGCTACGCATGGTGCACGCTGGTGCCGCTGGCGTTCATGTGCGTGAACACGCTGACCGCGGGCTGGCTGAACCTGCGCATCAACTACCTGCGCCCGCAGTTCGCCGCCGGATCGACGTCGCTGTGGCAGGCGTTCGCGGCGGCGCCGGCGGTGGCACGGATCCAGTGCCTGGTCACCGTGCTGCTGATGGCGCTGCTGGTCGTGGTGGTGATCGACAGCCTGCTGCGCTGGACCGGCGCCCTGGCGCGGCCGCGATTCGCGATCGAGCCCGAGGCCCCGGTCCCGGCGGGCGCCTCCGTCTCCGGCGTCGGTCGTTAGCGGCCGCGCGACTCGAATCCGCCGCGCCGGATTCCCGACAATCACCTGCGCTTTTTGACGCCAACTTGTCTTGGGTCGCCGCGGCGTCAGTGACTAGGCTCGCCTCATCCCCACCGACCCCGCGACCATGTTGGCTTTCATCGACACGGGAGGTTCCACCATGACCACGATGACGCGGCACGCGGCCGGGATGTTCTGCTGGACGCAGCTCGGCACCAATGACACCAAGGCCGCGGAACGCTTCTACTCCGGTCTCTTCGGCTGGAAGTTCGAACTCAGCCCGGTGGGTGAGCGGGACAAGATCGATCTCATCACGCTCAACGGCCTGCCGATCGGCGCGCTGGTTCCGCTGGCGCCGGAGCAGCGCGAGCTGGGCGTGAGCTGGCTGCCGTTCGTCGCCACCGACAACGCCGACGCCACCGCCGCCACCGTGAAGCAGGCCGGCGGCAAGGTCGTGCAGGGGCCGATGGACGCGTCGACCAATGGGCGCTTCGCGGTGTTCCAGGATCCGACCCGAGCCCTGTTCGCGGTGTGGCAGGCGGGCTCGAAGCCCGGCGCCGCCGTGGTGAACGAGCCGGGAACGATGTGCTGGAACGAGCTGATCACCGACGACGCCAACAAGGCGGGCGACTTCTACAAGCACGTGTTCGGCTGGACCGCGGAGCAGGCGCCGCTGCAGCAGGGCGGCTTCTACACCATCTTCAAGAAGGATGGCGCGCAGGCCGCCGGCATGATGAAGGCGACGCCCGACATGAAGCTCACCCATCCCTACTGGATGACGTACTTCGGCGTCGACGACGTCGACAAGAGCGCGGAGAAGACCCGGCAGCTCGGCGGCAAGATCATGATGCCGCCAGCCGACATTCCGAACATCGGCCGGTTCTCGATCGTGACCGACGCACAGGGCGGATACTTCACGCTCTTCAAGCCGTTGCCGTCGAGCAAGAGTTAGCGGCCCATCAGCACCGAAGGGGCGCTCGATGCCGGGCGCCCCTTCTTTGCGTCGCGCTCACGAGGGAATAGAGTCGGCATCATGCTCGAGGCCAAGCCGCCGGCGGATCCCGCGAGTCCGCCACCGATCTCGGAGCCTACGATGGCACGTCGCTGAGGGGCATGGGCCGCGGCCAGGACGACGTCCTGATTCTCGGCGCGGGGTTGACCGGAAGCTCGATCGCCCTCGAGCTCGCGCGCCGCGGCATTCCATCGACGTTGATCGAGCGCGACGCGATCGCGATGAACCGGGCCAGCCTTCGCAACGAGGGCAAGATCCACCTCGGGCTCATCTACGCCAACGATCGATCCTTCGAGACCGCGTTCCGCCAGCTCGAGGGCGCTCTGTGCTTTCGGTCCCTGATCACGCGATGGCTGGGATCGGAGGACTGGCTCGCGCGTTCCACGCCGTTCCATTACCTGGTGGCGCGAACCTCGATCGTCCCGGCCGAGCGACTCGAGACTCACTACGCCGCGGTCGAGGCACGCTGCCGCTCGGCCCTCGCGGGAGACACGAGCCTCGACTATCTCGGGATGCGTCCGGACCGGTTGACGCGGCGGGTCGATCTCGACTCGCTCGCGGCGTTCTTCGATCCTTCGTGTTTCTCCGCCGCCTTCGCGACCGAGGAATACGCGGTCGACACCGACCGGCTGGCGCGGAGCGTTCGGGAAGCGATCGCCGCGAACGCCGCGATCACCCTCATGCCGTCGTCCACCGTCCGCACCATCGAAGAGCGGCCCGGCGGATTTCGCGTCGGCGGCGACGGCCGGAATGGCACCTGGCAGGTGAACGGGAGCCAGGTGGTCAATGCCACGTGGGAACAGCGGGTCGCGCTCGATCAAGCGATCGGGCTCGATCCGCCCGATCACCTGCTTCATCGCCTCAAGTTCCGCGTCATCGCCCGGCTGCCCGCAACCCTCCGTGCCGCACCGTCGGTCACGATGGTGCTCGGGCGCTACGGCGATCTCGTCGTCCGCGCCGATGGCACGGCCTACCTCTCCTGGTATCCGGTCGGGCTGCGCGGCTGGACTCACGATCCCGTTCCGCCCCAAAGCTGGGACGCCGCCTGTCACGGCGAGGTCGAGGCGGATCTCGCGCACGAGCTGGCCGCGAGCATGGTCCAGGCGATGGCGGACTGGTGCCCCGCGATCGCCGGCGCCGAGCCGCTGCTCGTCGACGCGGGGGTGGTGGTCGCGATCGGCGCGACGGACGTGGACGATTCGGGGAGCGAGCTGCACGACCGCAAGCGCATCGGGGTGAGCGGACGTGGCGGATATTTCTCCGTCGATCCCGGCAAGCTGACCACCGCCCCACTCTTCGCCGTCGAGGCCGCGGATCGGATCGAGCGGGCGAGAAAGGGCTCGTGAGCGCGGATCGCGGCCCCGCCGGCGCGATGCGGACCAAGAAGGGCTCGTGACCCCAGGTCGCGGCCCGGGCGATGCGACGCGCGCTAAAGTCGTGGCGCT
>DATJEP010000065.1:0-5134 GCA_035496475.1 Candidatus Udaeobacter sp. | reverse complement strand
TCACGGCGTGGCGTGCGGAGCTTTCGCGCTCGCTGCCCGCGGATCCCGCGACGCGACGCGCCGCGGAACGACGCTGCAACGCGGCTGGCGAGCGATTGCGGCGCGCGATCTGGGATCCCGCCCGCGGCGCGCTCATCGGCGCGCGCCGGGTGATCGTGATTCCGGACGGCGTGCTGGCCCTGATCCCGCTCCAGGCGCTGCCGATCGGCGCGGATCGTTACCTCGTCGATTCGAGCCCGCTGCTGGTCCAGCTCGCGGCCGAGCGTGATCTCGTCCGTCCCGCCGACGTTCCATCGGGGCGCGGTCTGCTGGCGATGGGTGGAATGAATTACGACGCGGGAACGAAGAGTCCGGCGCTCCTCGCCGCCGCCGAGACCGCCGATCGAGGGCTGCCGCCGTGTCGCGAATTCGGCGACGTCCGCTTCACGCCGCTCGCCGGCACCGGCGAGGAGGCGCAGGACGTTTCGCGTCTCTTCGCGAGATCATCGCTGGGCGGAGAGCCCGTCGAGCTGCTCGCGGGCGCGGAAGCCACCGAGGCGGCATGCCGCGCGCGGGCGCCGGGGCGGCGCGTGATCCACCTCGCCACTCACGGCTTCTACGTCGATCCCGCGTGCGCCCTGCCCGCCGGCGTCGCGACACGAGGGACCGCGGGGCTGATGCCCGCCACCGATCTGCCGGCTTCGGCGCCGGTCGATCCGCTCCGCCTCTGCGGCATCGCGTTCGCCGGGGCGAACCAGCGCGCCGCGGCGACCGACGGCGCCAACGATGGCGTGCTGACCGCCGGTGAGGTCGCCTCGCTCGATCTCGAAGGCACAAAGATCGTCACGCTGTCCGCGTGCGAGTCCGGACTCGGCATCCCGGTTTCCGGCGAGGGCGTGCTGGGCCTCGAGCGGGCGTTTCACATCGCCGGCGCCGACGTGGTGGTGATGAGCCTCTGGCCGGTCAACGATCGTGCCGCGCGCGAATGGATGGGCGACTTCTACCGCACGCTCTGGCTCGAGCATCGCGATCCGGCCGAAGCGGCCCGCGCCGCCTCACGCGCGGCCCTTCAGCGCCTGCGCGCCGCGGGCCGGCCCACACACCCCGGGGAATGGGCGATGTTCGTCCCCTCCGGCCTCATGCGCTGAAAGAACATCCTCATTCGTTCCGATCGGCTACCGCGCGAGGAATTCGTGTTCGGTTTGGCCCCGAGCTTCGTTGTAACGGCGGGTCCACTCGAGAAGCACCACTGCACGCGCCGGAGCCGACCATGGCCATCTCTATCACTGGCAATCGCTCGATTTCGCTGGCTCTCCTCGCCATCGTTTCTCTTGCTCACCCGGCACGGGCGGCGTGGCCCCACGATCCCGCCAACGGCAACTTGCCGCTGTGCACCGCGTCGAGTGACCAGCTCTATCCCACGATCGTCCCGGACGGCGCGGGTGGCGCGATCGTTACCTGGGAGGATCAGCGCAGCGGCAACTTCGACATCTACGCCCAGCGCGTGAACGCGGCCGGGGTGCCGCAGTGGACCCCGAACGGCGTGGCGCTCTGCACCGCGGCCACCGACCAGGTCAACCCGATCATCGCGTCGGATGGCGCGGGCGGCGCCATCGTCACCTGGGCCGACCACCGCAACGGGACCACCGACATCTTCGCCCAGCGGGTGAACGCGGCCGGGGTGCCGCAATGGACGGCCAATGGCGTCGCGGTCTGCATGGTCACGCTCGAGACCAATCCCAACATCACGCCGGACGGCGCCGGGGGAGCATTCATCACCTGGCAGGATGATCGGACCGAGACGAGCTACGACATCTACGCCCAGCGATTGAACGCAGCGGGCGTCCCGCAATGGACCGCGAACGGCGTCGCGCTGTGCGTCCAGGCGGGCGACCAGTTCTCGCCGACTCCGATCTCCGATGGTGCGGGCGGAGCGATCGTCATCTGGCAGGACAATCGTGTCTCGAGCACCCACGTCTATGCCCAGCGCGTGAATGGGGCGGGGGTGGCGCAATGGACCGCGAACGGTGTCGCGCTCTGTCCCGGCACGCCCGATCCTCAGGTCACGCCCGCGATCGTCACCGATGGCGCCGGCGGGGCGATCATCAGCTGGGCGGATGAACGTGGGGTGGGCTGGGACATCTACGCGCAGCGGGTGAACGCGGCGGGGGCGCTGCAGTGGTCCACCACCGCAGCGCAGATCACCAATCAGGGATACGACGAGAACGCGCCCACGATGATCTCGGATGGAACGGGCGGAGCGATCGTCACCTGGCAGGATCAACGCAGCAGCGCCTGGGACATTTACGCGCAGCGCGTGAACTCGAGCGGGGTGTCGCAATGGACCGCGCAAGGGGTGGCGCTCTGCCTGGCCGCCGGGGATCAGCACATCCCGACGATCGCGCCGGATGGAGCCGGCGGGGCGATCGTCAGCTGGCAGGACTATCGCAGCGGCATCAGCGCGGACATCTACGCGCAGCGTGTCAGCGCGGCCGGGACTCCGCAGTGGACCGCGAATGGCGTGCCGCTCTCGACCGTGGCGAACCCTCAGCAGTCCCCCGTGATCGCGTCGGATGGATCGGGCGGAGCGATCGCAACCTGGTACGACTATCGCGGCGGCGCGACCGCCGACATCTACGCCCAGCGCATCGAGCGCTTCGGCTACCTCGGCAATCCCGAGCCCTCGATCGTCAACGTGCGCGACGTGCTCGACGATCAGGGCGGCAAGGTCAGCCTCGAGTGGTACGCGAGCTACCTCGATGCCGATCCCGGCTATCAGATCGGCAGCTACTGGATCTGGCGCCAGGCGCCGCGAGCCGCCGCGCTCGCGGCCCTCGAGCACGGCGCACGGCTCGAGAGCGAAGGCGCGACGCCCGAGTCGAGTCCGCGCGGTCTCTACCGGATCACTCGTTATGCGGCTCAGGACTATTTCTGGGAGTACGTGTCGAGCCAGCCGGCTCAGGGATTCTCGGGGTACAGCATGGTGGTGGCCACGACCGGCGATTCGACCGGCTCGATGAACCCGCGCACGTACTTCATGGTCGAAGCGAAGGCGGCCTCGTCGAGCGCGTTCTGGAACTCGGCTCCCGACAGCGGTTATTCCGTCGACAACCTTCCGCCGGTCGTGCCGGCTCCGTTCACGGGAGCCTACGTCGCAGGCGCCACGCATCTACACTGGGGCCGGAACCACGAAACCGACCTCGTCGGATACCGGCTCTATCGAGGCTCCTCATCCGGCTTCGTTCCCGGCCCCGGCAATCTGATCTCCGCGCAGCCCGACACCGGCTACAGCGACGCGGGCCCCGAGGGGAGCTGGTACAAGCTCTCGGCCATTGATATTCACGACAACGAGAGTGCCTACGCCCTCCTCGGCCCCAACAGCACGCTGGACGCACCGGAGGGTGGACCAGTTTCCTTCGCGCTCGAAGGGGCGCGGCCGAATCCGTCGAGCGGCGAGCGGCTGGAGGTCGCATTCGGGCTGCCGTCGGCCGAGCCCGGACGGCTGGAGCTGATCGACGTGACCGGGCGGCGCGTCCGGGAGGCCGAGATCGGCCCGCTCGGCGCGGGACGACACACCGTGGACCTGACCGCCGGCCGGCCGCTCGCGCCCGGGCTCTATCTGGTGCGGCTCACCCAGGGCCGTCAGGTGCGCGCGACCCGCGTGGCGGTCGTGCGGTAGCGGGCAGCCCGGGCTTATCCTTGAGTGGCGTCACGCCGTCCTGGGCCCTGTTCGGTTTCCGGGAATCCAGCGTTGTCACCGGTGGAGCTTGCCCTCTCGCTTTCCCCCTGGAGCCGATCATGCGACACCGCCCTTCGAATCCGAGCTGCCGCGCTGTGTGCCGGACCCCACGCCTGCGCTTGGTGTATCCACACGCAATGCCGATCGTGCGCCTCGCCCTCTTCTCGCTGATGCTGGCTTCGTTGACGCTCGCCACCATCGCGTACGCGGCATGGCCGACGACACCCGGCGGCGTGCCGGTGAGCTCGGCGCCGCCGCGCTCCCCGGGCTTTTTCCCGCTCGCGGTGCCCGACAGCTGCGGCGGCATCATCTGCGCATGGCTCGATACCATCCCGGGCAACTCGACCATCGACGTCCAGCGCATCGACTACGCGGGGCAGCCGCGCTGGGTGCTGAATGGCTTCCCGGTGAATCCGACCGAGCAGGGCCCGATCGACTTTGACGTCGCGCCCGATAGCAGCGGCGGCGTGTTCGTCGCGTTCACCGATCACCGCATCGCCGGCGACACCACCGACGTCTATGTCCAGCACGTGTTGTCGAGTGGTGCCATCGACCCGGCGTGGCCGCCGGGTGGGGTCGCCGTCTGCACGCTGCCGGCGATCCAGGATCTGCCGCGCATCGTGGCGGATGGACACGGCGGGGCGCTGGTCGCGTGGCTCGACTATCGCGGCAACGTCGACTTCGCCCCCGACATCTTCGCGCAGCGGATCGATCCATCGGGCTCGGCGATGTGGACCGCGAACGGCGTGCCGGTGGTGCAGCAGCAGCGCTATCAGGGGCCGCCGATGGATCTCGCCCAGGATGGCGCGGGCGGGCTCTACATCGCCTGGCCGGATCAGCGCATCTCGCCGGCGCAGCAGGACATCTACGCCCAGCACCTCGACGGGATCAGCGGAGCACGCACCTGGCCCACGACCGGTCTCGCGGTCTGCGCCGCGACCGGAATCCAGCAGGACCTGCGGGTGACGAACTCGCTCGGGAACCTCATCGTGGTCTGGGACGATCAGCGCGCCGGGCTGAACGACATCTACGCACAGGGGGTCACGATCGGCGGATCGGCGATGTGGGCGGCGAACGGCGTGAAGGTGAACGGCCCGGCGGATCCCCAGAACGAGATGCCGGTGATCGTTCCGGACGAGCTGGGCGGCGCGATCATCGGATGGCCGACGAACCCACTGTCGAATATGCAAATCTACGCGCAGCGACTCGACGCCACCGGCGCGGGGCAGTGGGGCGCCAACGGGGTGCTGGTCAACGCCGGCATTTCCGGAGCGGGTATCATTCAGTTGAGGGCCATCGTGGACCAACGCGGCGGCGCCGTCTTCTCCTGGGAGTGGGGGGTCAACGGCTGGCATGACTGGGCGCAGCGTCTGGATCCGACCGGTGCGGCGCTGTGGCCTGCGAATGGCGTCGAGG
>DATJEP010000064.1:0-17396 GCA_035496475.1 Candidatus Udaeobacter sp. | reverse complement strand
GCGTGGCATCGTGCTCGGCGGGAGCGGGATCGGCGAATGCATCGCCGCCAACAAGGTGGCGGGTGTTCGTGCCGCGCTGGTCACCAGCGTCGAGACCGCGGGGCTGACCCGGCGGCACAACGATTCGAACGTGATCGCGCTCGGCGGCCGCACCAATCCGGACCACGACGCGGTGGCGGGATGGTTGCGCATCTGGCTCGAGACCGCCTTCGAGGGCGGGCGACACGTTCCGCGCCTCGAAAAGATCGCCGCCTACGAGGCGGCCCACCTCCGCCGGAGCTGAACCATGAACCTTCGCGAGCAGGATCCCGAGATTCAGGCCGCCATCGACGGCGAGCGCCGCCGCCAGCTCGAGACGCTCGAGCTCATCGCGTCCGAGAATTTCGTGAGCCCGGCGGTGCTGGAGGCGCTGGGCACCGAGATGAACAACAAGTACGCCGAAGGCCTGCCGCGCAAGCGGTATTACGGCGGCTGCGAATACGTCGACATCGCTGAATCGCTGGCGATCGAGCGCCTGAAGCGGATCTATTCCGCCGATCACGCCAACGTTCAGCCGCATTCCGGCGCCTCGGCGAATCTCGCCGCCTACCTCGCGGTGTCGAATCCCGGCGATACGCTGCTCGGCATGAGTCTCGCGCACGGCGGACACCTGACCCACGGCCACCCGGTCTCGGTGACCGGGCGCCTCTGGAAGTCGGTCCAGTACGGCGTGCGCCCCGAGGACGGCCGGCTCGACTACGACCAGGTGGCGACGCTGGCGCGCGAGCATCGCCCGCGCATCCTCGTCGCCGGGGCCAGCGCCTACCCGCGCATCATCGAGTTCGACCGGCTGGCCGCGATCGCGAATGAAGTCGGCGCCACGCTGGTCGTGGACATGGCGCACATCGCCGGTCTCGTGGCGGCCGGACTTCATCCGAGTCCGATTCCGCACGCGCCGATCGTCACCACCACCACGCACAAGACGCTGCGCGGCCCGCGGGGAGGCGTCATCGTCTCGCGTGCCGATCACGGCGAGCGGGTCGACAAGAGCGTGTTTCCGGGACTTCAGGGCGGACCACTGATGCACGTCATCGCCGCCAAGGCGGTGTGCTTCGGCGAAGCGCTTCAGGACGGCTTCCGCGCCTATCAGCAGCGCGTGGTCGACAACGCACGCACGCTCGCGGAGGCGCTGATCGAGCGCGGCTTCGATCTGGTCTCGGGCGGCACCGACAATCACCTGATGCTGGTCGATCTCCGCCGCCGCGGGCTGACCGGGAAGAGCGCGGAAGAGGCGCTGCATCGCGCGCGGCTCACCGTCAACAAGAACGCCGTGCCGAACGATCCGCAGAAGCCCTGGGTGACGAGCGGTATCCGGATTGGAACCCCGGCCCTGACGACCCGCGGCTTCGGCGAGGCCGAGATGGTGCGGATCGCCGACTGGATCGAGCGCGTGCTGTCGGCCCCCGACGACCCGACGCGCGCGGGAGAGGTGGAGCGCGAGGTCCGCGAGCTGTGCGCAGGGTTTCCGCTCTTCGCGTGGGAGCCGGTGCTGCGCTGATCTCGTGCAGACTGGCGTTCCGATCCATCAACTTGCAATCGGTCCGCCGGGCCCCTCCAGCGCTTCCTCAGGCAGCACCACATTTCCATCGTCGCGGCAATCAGTTAGCAGGGCCGGATCGCGGCGCGTGATGGCCCCCTTCCTGCAACCTCTGGCTCCGTCCTCCTCGGCGTTCCGAACCGGAGCCTCACCGCATGCCATCCCTCTCGCTGCTCTGGAAGCTGGCGGCGCTCGCACCCGCGCCGCTCGATGGCGCGTGGTTCCATCGCATGGGCCTCGCCGCGATGTACGCCGGCTGTCCGGCCGAAGCGGACCGCCTGTTCGAGCGCGGCGCCCGCCGCTATCGCGAGGAGATCCGGGTCGAGCCGCTGGCGCGCCTGCGCGCGCATCAGGAGATCGCGCGCCTGCGCTCGTCGTCCCACGCCGATCCCGGCCGGGTTCTCGAGGTCGAGCGCCTGCTCTACCGGCTCCGCCGGATCGAATCGCTCGAGCCTCCACACGCGCTGATCGATGCCGGACGCCTGCTCGCGTCGTGGAATGACGACGCCGCCGGCCCGGCACGTCCCCCGCTCGAGCTCCGGACGGCTCGCGCGGCGTCCGCTTCGCGCGGGCGCTGATCGCGCCGATCACCCGCCGTTCAACTGGACGGCGCGAGCCGCGCCGCTATACTCCCCGACCGGTCGCACGAAGCGACTGAATCCGGCCCGAGCGCCGGAGCGTTCCAGCCTGGGAGGGGAGCGATGACGGTGGACGCGAAGGAATCCGCGCGTCGGATCGAGCGGGCCGGAGAGACGCTGACTCGCGTGCGCGACGAGGTCGGCCGCGCCCTGGTCGGACAGAGACAGATGGTGGATCGCCTGCTGGTCGGGCTCCTGACCGGCGGGCACGTCCTGCTCGAAGGCGTGCCGGGGCTCGCGAAGACGCTGGCGGTCAAGAGCCTGGCCGATTCGCTCTCGCTCAAGTTCCGCCGCATTCAGTTCACGCCCGACCTCCTCCCGGCCGATCTGACCGGCACGCTGATCTACAACCCGCGTGACGGATCGTTCTCCGCCAAGAAGGGGCCGCTGTTCGCGAACCTCGTGCTGGCCGACGAGATCAATCGCGCCCCGGCGAAGGTTCAGTCGGCGTTGCTCGAGGCGATGCAGGAAAAGCAGGTCACGCACGGCGACGAGAGCCACCGGCTGGAAGAGCCGTTCCTCGTCCTCGCCACCCAGAACCCGATCGAGCAGGAGGGTACCTACCCGCTGCCCGAGGCGCAGAGCGACCGCTTCATGCTGAAGGTGAAGATCGGCTACCCCGACCGTTCCGAGGAGAAGCTGATCCTCAAACGGGCCGGACTCGCCGAGCTGCCGGCGCTCGAGCCACGCGCCAGCCGAGCCGACGTGCTGGAGGCGCGCGCCGCGCTCGCCAGCGTCTACGTCGACGACAAGATCCAGGAGTACGTGCTCGATCTGGTCTCGGCCACGCGGCGCCCGCGCGATTTCGGTCTGCCGCTCGACGGATTCATCGAGTTCGGAGCGTCGCCACGGGCCACGCTGTTCCTCGCGCGCGGCGCGCAGGCGCTGGCGCTGGTCGCGGGCCGACCCTACGTGCTGCCGGAGGACGTGAAGGGGATCGCGCCCGACATCCTCCGCCATCGGATCCATGTGTCCTACGAGGCCGAAGCGGAAGGGATCGACGGCGAAGAAGTGACGCGGCGCATCCTGGAGCAGGTGCGCGTGCCCTGATGCAGACCGCGGAGCTGCTGCGCCGGGTCCGGCGGCTCGAGATCCGCAGCCGTCATCTGGTCGAGGATCTCTTCGCGGGCCAGTCGGAGAGCGTCTTCAAGGGTCGGGGCGTCGAGTTCGAGGAAGTCCGCCACTACGTCCCCGGCGACGAAGTCCGCGACATCGACTGGAACGTGAGTGCGCGATTCGGCGCGCCGTTCGTCAAGCGCTTCGTCGAGGAGCACGAGCTGTCGGTCACGCTGGTGGTCGACGTCTCGCGCTCGATGCGGTTCGGCACGCTGGGCCAGGAGAAGCGCGAGCTCGCCGCCGAGCTCTGCGCCGTGCTCGGCTTCGCCGCGATGCGCAACAACGACCGCGTCGGGCTCATCCTGGTCGGTGAGAAGGTCGAGCACTTCGTGCCCCCGGCGCGCGGGCGCACGCACCTCCTGCGCATGCTTCGCGACGTGCTCGACGCCGCCCCGGCGCGGGCCGGCACCAAGCTGTCGGAGGCGGCGCGCTTCCTCATGCGCACCACCCACCGGCGGCAGGTGGTGTTCTGGATCTCGGACTTCGAAGACCGGCTCGACGTGCGCGACTGGCGCGTCATGTCGCGCCGTCACGATCTCACCGCGATCGAGCTGCGCGATCCCCGCGACGAGATGGTACCGGCGATCGGCTGGGTCGAGGTCGAAGATCTCGAAACCGGCGCGCGCTCGCTGGTCGACACACGCGACCGGCGCGTCCGCGAGCGGTACCAGCAGGAGGCCAAGCGGCGGCAGCACGCGGCGCGGCAGGTGCTGGCGCAGGCGCGCTGTCCTCTGATCGAGCTGCGCACCGACCGCAGTTATCTGCCGGTGCTGATGCGCTACTTCAGCCGCCGCCGCCGGGGGAGAAGGGCGTGAGCGCTCATCGCCTCGCATCGACGGCGGCGATGCTGCTGGCGTTGCTCGGATCCTCGCGCGCGATCGCGGACGATCTCTATGCAGTCCATTCCGACATCGCCCCGAAGGTGGTGCGGCTCGGCGAGCGCGCGACCTATCACGGCTGGGTGATCGTGCCCCACGGCGAGGCCGTGAACTTCATCACGCCCCGCACCTCGGGCGCGTTCAGCTTCGGGACCGCGGTGACTCGACGATCGAGCGCGGGCGGCGGCCCGGACACCGTGCGTCTCGACGTTCCCATCCAGACCTTCGCTCTCGGGGCGGTGAGCGTGCCGGGCGCGCGCTTCCGGATTCCGTATCTTCCGGGCTCGTCCACGCCCTCGGAGCACGCGCTCCCGGTGGCGCTCGTCGAGGTCGTTCCCCAGATCGCGGTCAACGACACCGCGGCCGATCTCCGCCCGCTGCGGGGACCACTCGCCGCGCCGTGGTGGGAACGCGTGAACTGGACGCTGGTCGGCATCGTCCTGGCGGTGATCGCCGCGGTGATCGCGCTCATCCGCTTCGCGCGCCGCAGGCGTCCGGCGCCCGCACCCGCGGCGCCGGTCAAGGCCGTCGCACGGCGGGATCCCTCGGCCGAGGCACTGGCGGCGCTGGCGTCACTGCGCCGGCTTCGCCTTCCGGACCAGGACCGTTTCGGCGAGCACGCCTTCCACCTCACCCGCATCGTTCGCCGCTATCTCGAGGCCACCGCCGGCGGGGTTCGCCCCGGGCTCACCAGCAGCGAGCTGGTCGCCCTGCTCGGGAGTGGAGCGTCGCGGGTCGACGTGCCGCGGCTCGACGCCCTGCTCCGCCTGTGGGACGGCATCAAGTTCGCGCGCAACGCGACCACGGCGGACGAGGCCCGCCACGCCGAAGACGCGGTCGAATCGCTGGTGCGACCGGCGCCGATCGAAGCCAGCGAGGTGGCCTGATGCGCTGGGAGAATCCATGGGCGTTCGCGCTGCTCCTCCTCGTTCCGCTCGCGGTCTATCTCGGGCGCCGGCGGCTGTCACGACCGGCCGCGGTGCTGTGGGGACGAACGCCGGCGTCGCCGCCGTCACCCGGCCTGCTCTTCATTCGCGCGCTCGGGCTGCTCCCCTGGGTCGCGCTCGCGCTCGCGGTGCTCGCCGCCGCGAGGCCCCAGCGCGGGATCTCGCAGAGCGAGACCGAGAGCCGGGGCGTCGACATCGTGCTCGTCATCGACATCTCGCCGAGCATGGCGGCGCAGGATTTCCGTCCGCTCAACCGCCTCAACGTGGCGCGAGAGACCGCGCGCGAGTTCGTCCGGCAGCGCCCCCACGACCGGATCGGCCTGGTCGGATTCGCGGCCACGGCGTTCACGCAGTGCCCGCTCACGCTCGATCACGGAGCGCTGATCGAGCTGCTCGATCAGCTGACGTTCGGGCTCGCCGAGGACGGGACGGCGATCGGCATGGGTCTCGCCACCGCCGCGGCGGGACTCCGCCACAGCAAGACTCCGAGCAAGGTGATCGTGCTGCTGACCGACGGCGAGAACAATCGCGGCTCGATCGATCCCATCACCGGGGCCGAGCTGGCGCGCGCCTACGGCATCCGCGTCCACACCATCCTGGTCGGGCGCGGTGGCGTGGTGCCGGTGCCGGTCGACGATCCGCTGCTCGGCCAGAGGATCGAGATGGTGCGCATGGACGTCGACGAGACCTCGCTGCGCGAGATCGCCGCCCGCACCGGAGGACGATTCTTCCGCGCCACTGATTCCGCCGCGCTGGCGCACATCTACTCCGAAATCGATCGGATGGAGCGCGCGCCGATCCACTCCATCGAGTATCGCGAATACCGCGACCTCGGACCGCTCCTGCTCGGCGCGGCCGGACTGCTGCTGGCGCTGTTCGGACTCGGAAACGCCACCTGGGCGTTCCGTCTGCCCTGAGGACGCGAGCATGAACTTCGCCGATCCGCGCTGGCTGTGGGGCCTGCTGGCGCTCGTGCCGCTGGCGGCGCTCGAGTGGCTGGCGATGCGGCGCGCGCGGCGCGGGATCGAGCGCCTGGTCGGGACGCGCGCGCCCGCGCTGCTCACGCAATGGCGGCCCGCCGAGCGCAGGGTCTCCGCGCTGCTCCGGCTGGCGGCGCTCGCCGCGCTGCTGGTCGGCGCGGCGGACCCCGAATGGGGACGCGAGCTGGTGCGGCGGGGCGCGACCGGCAGCGACGTCGTGATGGTGGTCGACGTGTCGGCGAGCATGGACGTCCGCGACGTCGCGCCGAGCCGGATCGAGGAGGCGCGTCGGGAAGCACTGGCCGTGCTCGATCGCCTGGAAGGAAGCCGGGTCGGCGTGGTGGCGTTCGCCGGCGACGCGGTGCGGCTCTGTCCGCTCACGCTCGATCGCGACGCGGTGCATCTCACGCTGGAAGGCTTGAGCAGCAGCTCGGTCAGCGAGCCCGGCACCGACCTCGGGCGCGCGCTGCGTTTCGCCGCCCGGCTGATGCCGCCCGGCCGCCGCGAAGAGCAGGCGGTGGTGCTGTGGACCGACGGCGAGGATCTGGAGCAGGGAGCGCGCGACGCCATCAGCGAGATCGCGAATACCGGAATCCGGATCTACGCGGTCGGGGTCGGAACTCCGTCGGGCGATGTGGTGCCGGTGCTCGACGACGAAGGGCGGGCGGTCGACGTCAAGCGCGACGACAGCGGCGGACCGGTTCGGAGCCGTCTCGACGAGGCCCTGCTCCGCTCGCTCGCGTCACGAACGCGCGGCGGATACTTCTCCGCCAGCCGTCCGGGCGGCGAGCTGCCGCGCCTGCTCGCCGCGCTCTCCTCGCTCGCGCGCTCGGGACGTGGCCAGCGGTTGGTGGACCGTCCGGTCTCGCGCTTCCCCTGGCTCGCGATCGCGGCGGCGCTTCTCCTCGCGCTCGATCGGGTGCGGCCGCGGCAGCGCGCCTCAGGATCCGGCGAGTCGCCCGAGAGGCGCGGCGAAGAGGCCACCGAGCCGAAGGGCGCGGCGACGAAACCGCAGCCGAAGCAGGCACGCGGATCCAAGGCGCGCGCGGCCGCGGTTGCGCTCACGCTCTCATGGCTCGGCCTCGCGGCCGCGGCGGGCCGCTCCGACGCGGAGAGCGACTGGGCGCGCGGCGACCGGGCCTTTCGCGCCGGCCGATTCCACGATGCAGACTCGCTGTACTCCCGGCGTCTCCGTCAGGGACCGGCGCGCGCGGCCGAGGTGAACCGCGCGACATCGCGAGCCGAGAGCGGCCAGAAGGACGCCGCGGAGCGCGATCTCGCCTCGCTGGCCGGCCGCGACGACGAGGCGGGGCGCGCGGCGGGCTACAACTACGGCACGATGCTCGGCGAGCGTCGCGACTACGACGAGGCGCTGCGCGAGCTGCGCCGTGAGATCGAGCGCGATCCCCGCGACGCCGATGCGCGCTGGAACTACGAGGTGCTGATGCAGCGGCGCGAAGCCGAGCGCCGGCCGAATCAGCGCCCGCCCAACCCCAAGCCTCAGAGCGGAGCGCCTCAGCCTTCGGGCGGCGGCGGCGGGAACCCATCGCCGCCGAGCCCTCAGGCCCCGAGTGCGCCGCCTCCGTCGACGTCGCCGCCACCTTCGAGCAGCGGGAGCGCGAGCGGCCACATGGATCGCACTCAGGCCGACCAGATCCTGAACGCGCTCCAGGAACAGGCGCGCGTGACGCAGGGTCAGCACAAGGTCCGCGTCATGCGCGAGAAGCACGGGAGGGACTGGTGAGGTGTCGAGGGATCGGCCGCTTCGCACCGGGCGCGGGCCAGGCCTTCGCGGTGTTCGCGTCGCTGGTGCTCCTTTCCGGCGCGCCGGCGTCGAGCGCCGACGCCCCGCCGATCGAGGCGCGCATGCTGCGCACCACGCTCTCGATCGGTGAGAGCACGTCGCTCGAGATCCTGGTGCGGGGGAACCCGGCGGCCGAGCCGCAATTCGTCATGCCGGCGGGACTCGACCTGCTCAGCAGCGGACGCATGCAGAACTTCTCATGGGTCAACGGCCGCGGCAGCAGCGAGACGGTGTTCCGCTACGAGATCGCCGCGGCGCAGGCAGGGCGCTGGTCGCTGGGGCCGTTCCGCGTCGGACTCGGCGGCCAGGTCCTGGTGGCGCCGGCGATCGAGGTCACGGTCACCGCGGCGTCGACGTCGATCAGTGGCGGAAGCGGCGGGCCCGCGGCATTGATCGCCGACGTCGAGCCGCGCGAGCCCTACGTCGGACAGCCGGTCATCCTGCGCGTGAGACTGGTGCAGCGCGCGCAGCTCGCCGAAGACCCACAGTACGTCCCGCCGGCGACGCCCGGATTCTGGAGCGAGAGCGCGAGCCGGCCGGAGTCCTATTACGCCGCGGAGCGGAATCGGCGCGTGCTCGTGACCGAGACGCGAACGCGGCTCTACCCGCTCGCCACCGGGGTTCAGACCATCGGAGAGGCGGTGGCGCAGCTCGCGCTGCTCGAAGCCGGCAGTGACGATCCCTCGGCCTGGCTGGCCGGCCGTGTCCCGCGCCGCGAAGTGGTGGTGAAGAGCACGCCGATCCGCGTTCACGTGCGGCCGCTGCCACCCGGCGCTCCAGCCGGATTCGACGGCGTGGTCGGCGTGCTTTCGGCGCGATGGAGCGCGGATCGCCAGCGCACGTCGCGTGACGTTCCGATCACCGCGCGCCTCGACGTGCGGGGCGTCGGGAATCTTCCGCTCGCGCACGCGCCGGCGCTGACCAGCGACGACTTCGAGGTCTTCACCGCGGCGACCGACGACAGCTTCGCCGGCTCCGGTCAGCCGACGCCGGGACGCCGCGCGTTCCAGTGGACGCTGCTCGCGCGCCGTGAAGGCCGGCTGCGGCTGCCGACGCCGCGCCTGGTGTGGTTCGATCCGGTGAAAGGCGAATTCCGCTCGCTCGACGTCCCCGCCCTGACGGTCGACATCGGCCCCGCGCTCGCGGGAGGCAGCGGCACCTCGGCCGCGTTTCCGCTGGTGTTCGTCGAGAACGACGTCACGCCGTTCGCGCGATATCCGCAGCCGTGGGCCTTCGGACTCGCCGGCGTCATGCTGGGCGCGGCGTTCGCGCTGCTGCGGGCGGCATCGCGACCGTCGGAGGACGCGGGCGAGCGCGCACGGCAGCGCGAGCGTCTCCGGGCCGTCGGTCTCGCTCAGGGGCCCGACTTCTGGCGAGCCGCGGACGAGGCGTCGTCGTGGCTCGAGTCGCGGGGGCGCCCGGTTCGCGCGATCCGCGACTCGATCTCGGCCGCGCGCTTCGGTGGCGCGGCGCCCGACGAGACCCGTCTCCGGCGTCAGCTGATCGAGCAGCTCTCGGCCCTGCTGCCGGCGGAGCGGCGGCCGCTGCCGCTCCGCATCGCGGCGTGCGCGATGATCGTTGCCGCGATCGCGCTGGTGGTGCTGTTCCGCGGCGGTGCCTCGGACTTCGCCTCGGCCGGAGCACGCGAGCTCGAGATCGCCGACACGGCGGCGCGCGGCGGCGACATGGATCGCGCGCGCGCCGAGTGGATCCGGCTGTGGAAGGAAGGCGCGCGCGAAGCCGGCCTCGCGGCCCGACTCGGCTGGGCCGAGATCCGCTCGGGCTCGGTCGGACCGGCCGCGGCATGGGTCCTCGCGGGGGAGATCGGTGACCCCAGGGATCCCGGACTCGAGTGGGTGCGCCAGCGGGTTCAGGAGGCGGGCGGGCTGATCGGTGCGAGCGGCGGCCGCTGGCCGGTGCGGCGCCTGGAATGGGCGATCCTCGCGCTGCTGCTCGGGGTCGCCGCCGGACTCCTGTGGCCGCGCCGATGGGTCTCGCTCTCGCTGCTGTTCCTCACCGTCGCGGCGGCCGCGATGTTTCCGATTCAGACTTACACGCTCCGTCATTCCGGACGTGCGGTGGTGCGCGCCCCCGTTCCGCTCGATTCCGCCGGGCTCGAGCTCGAGACCGGGCAGGTCGTGCGGATCGTCGAGCGACAGGGAGGGCGTGTCCGCGCCACCGCCGGCCGCGGCGTCACCGCATGGATTCCGGTGCGTTCGGTGTACGCGGTCGAGGATCTTCGATGAGCGACCGGGCCGCCGTGGTGCTCCTCACCCTGGCGCTGCTCGCGCCGGTCGATTCGTGCGACCGGAAGGTGCAGGCCGAGGTTCAGAGCCGGAGGCGCCCGGCGCTCGAGGGCGCGATGCGCGTTTTCTCCGACGACTGCAATCGGACCACCGTGGCCATGGGACTCCTCGCCATCGCGCTGCTCGGGGGGCCTCCCGGAGTCGCGACCGCACAGCTGGCCGTGGTCGCCCTGGTGCCGGTGAACCTCGCGGTCGAGGGCGCGAAGCGAATCGCCGGTCGCACGCGGCCCGACGGCGAGCAGAAACGATCGAATTCATCCTTCCCATCCAGTCATGCCGCCAACGCCTTCGCGCTCGCCGTGATCCTGTCGCGGCGATGGTGGCGGGCCGCGCCCCTGTTCTTCCTTCTCGCCGCGCTGGTGGCCTTCGCCCGCGTCTACCTGAACCGCCACTATCCGAGCGACGTGGTGGCCGGGGCCGCGCTCGGGGCCGGCCTTGCCTGGCTCGCGGCGCTCGGTGTCGATCGATGGCGCCGCCGACGGGTTCTGGAACCCGCGACCCCGGGGTGATAGATTGCGAGCATAGGGAGGTTCGATGCCGATGGACGGAACGCTCGTTCCCGCCGCGCTCGACCCCTCGCTCTACATCCCGGAACTCAAATCACGACGCAGGGACCGTGTCCTCGCCGAGCTGGTGGGGCGCGCGCTCTCGATCGGCATCGTCCGCCACGCGGACGCGCTGCTCGATCTGCTGTCGCGCCGCGAGTCGCTGGGATCGACCTCGCCGGGTCGGGGCTTCGCGGTTCCCGCCGCCCGCTCGCTCGCGGTGTCCGACAGTCGCATCGTGGTGGGTTGCTCCCGGCGTGGCATCGACTGGGCGGCGAAGGACGACCAGCCGGTGAACGTCGTCGCGCTCGTGCTCTCACCCGCGGAATCTCCGGCCGCACTCCATGTCGACCTCGTCGCCCGTGTCGTCGCGGCGCTGAGGCTCCAGCGCGCGCGCCAGAGAGTGATCGAGGCCGAGTCGTTCGAGGGCGTCGCGGCCGTGCTGCGCGAGGCGATCGAATGAGCTCGCTCGAGGCCCTGCTCCAGCTCAATGACCTCGATCTCCTGCTTGGCGAGCTGCGCGACCCCGGCATCATCAGCCGGCTCAAGCGCGCCGGTTTCGCGCTCGGCGATCCGGCCGCGGTCGAACGAGCGCGCGCGCGCTGGCTGGCGCGTCTCGAGCCGCGCTGGCGGCCGCACTACGAGCGCGCGCTGCGCCGCTACGGCGCGGCGGTGGCGACGGTGCGGACGCGTGTCTGTCAGGGATGCTTCATGTCGCTGCCGCGCTCCGCCTCGCCCGCGGATCCGGACGCGCTCTCGCTGTGCGAGTCGTGCGGACGCATCCTCTACTGGGGTCGGCCGGGCGCGATCTGAAGCGCCGTCACCTCGCGCGGCGGAGTCAAGGCCGGCGCCCGCGGCGCGGCCGGGCATGACGGGCCGATCCGCCCGCGGAACCCTCCTTGCGGCCATCTGATATGCTGATCGCGCCGGGCGGCTCCACGACCGATCTTCTGGGGAAAGAGATTTCAGGCATGCATCATCGATCCTGGTCGCGCTGGGTGTGCGCCGTCATGACGCTCGCCGCGACCGGGTGCACGGCGCTCCGCGACATTCCACGCGATCAATTCGGGGCGCGGCCGGAGCGAAAGAACGTTCACATCGAGACGCGCGACGGGCTGGTCTACGAGTTCGACTACGTGCGCTTGCAGGGCGACAGCCTGGTCGGGTTTCGCCGCCGCGACGTCGAGGCCTCGGTCGACGAATTCGCCACCGTGCCGATGCCGCTGGAGGACGTCACGCACATGAGCGCGCGCGGCGTGGACTGGCGCCGCACCGGGCTGGTGGGCGGCGGGGCGCTGGCGGCCGTGCTGGCGGCGGGGATCGCGGCCGGATCGCGGGGGTCGAGCAACACGCCCACCTCGGGCGGCGGCAAGGGCGGCGGCGTTCCCTAGCGGATCAGGTTCCGGGTGATCACGGCCGCGAGCGCGGCGCCGGCGAGGTCGGCGGCGAGATCCCAGGGATCGAACCGCGTGTGCCGGCGGTCACGGAGCTCCTTCAGTGTTCCGAGCGCGAGCGTGCCGCCGAGCGCGAGCGGAACCGAGCGCGACACGATGCCGAGCCCGGCGCCGATCGAGAGCGAGAGCGTCGCGTGCTGAAGCTTGTCGTCGATCGGCACGCCATGGCGCGGCGGATTGCCGCGAAGGGCGGCGGTGGAGTCGGGACGGGGCGCCGCGGACGAATCGGGTGGGGCATTCCCGGAATCCGATGACGCCGCCCGCGCCGGCCCCGCGGACAGGCACGCGATCAGACCCACCGCGATCGCGATGCGCATGGAGACCGTCCTCATGAAGCTGCGCTCTCCTTCCTCGAGTGAACCGGAACGTCAGGCGCACGCGCGATCGCTGCTGTCGAGTCACGCCTGGCCGCCGGAGGCTCGGGTCGCGCTCGCCCGGCTGCGCGACGGCGGCCATCAGGCCGTCCTGGTCGGCGGCACGGTCCGCGACGTGCTGCTCCAGCGCGACGCGCACGGCGTGCTGGACGTCGCCACCGATCTTCGGCCCGAGGACGTGATGCGGCGCTTCGACCGGGTTGAGCCGATCGGCATCGCCCACGGGACGGTGATGATCCTCGGCGACTCCGTTCGCATCGAGTGCACGACCTTTCGGCGCGAAGGAGCATACGCGGACGCGCGTCACCCGGAAAACGTCACCTTCACCAACGACCTGGCCGAGGATCTTGCGCGGCGTGATCTCACCGTCAACGCGATGGCCTGGGACCCGGAGAGCGCGGCGCTGAGCGATCCCTTCGGCGGCCTTGAGGATCTCGAAGCCCGAGTGCTCCGCGCGGTGGGGGATCCGGTCGAGCGCTTTCGCGAGGATGGACTCCGGCCCATCCGCGTCGCGCGGCTCGCCGCCACGCTCGAGATGTCGCTCGAGCCGTCGACGCGCGCCGCGCTCGGAGCGGTGAAGGATCGCGTGGCGCGGGTGGCCAGCGAGCGCGTGCGATCGGAGCTCGATCGCCTGATGGAGGCGGGGCGCCCTTCGGTGGGATTCGAGCTCCTGCGCGGGTCGGGACTGCTCGAGCTGTGGATGCCGGAGCTCGCCGCCTGCGCGTTCGTGCCGCAGAATCGCTATCACGAGCACGACGTCTACTGGCACTCCCTGCTCACCTGCGACGCCGCGCCGGTCGAGAAGCCGGAGGTCCGCTGGGCCGCGCTGCTCCACGACATCGGAAAGCCGGCGACGCGCTCCGAGCCGGGACCCGATGCCACGTTCTACGGCCACGCGGACGTCGGCGCCGATCTCGCGATCCAGCTGCTCGACCGGCTGCGCTTTCCGCACGAGCGGCGTGATCACATCGTCCACCTCGTGCGGCAGCACATGTTCGAGTACCGCTCCGAATGGAGCGACGCCGCGCTCCGGCGCTGGCTGCGGCGGGTCGGGATCGACTCGGTGGCCGATCTCTTCGACCTCCGGATCGCCGACGTGGTGGCGAATCCGCGGCATGCCGGGCTGCCCGCGTATCTCGAGGAGATGCGCGTCCGCATCGAGAACCTGCTGGCGCAATCTCCGGCGCTCGGCGTGCGCGATCTCGCCATCGACGGTGACGACGTCATGCGCGCGCTCGACATTCGCCCGGGACCGGCGGTCGGCGCCGTGCTCGCCGCGCTTCTCGACGAAGTCACCGAGCGCCCCGAGCACAACGAGCGGGAATGGCTGCTCGCGCAGGTGCGGGCCGGAGGGATTCCCGCGCGTTCAGACGCGCGCAAAGCTTGACACTTCAAGAGATTCCTCCGTATCCTCCGCGCGCCCAGAAGGAGCGGGGATCGCTGCCACGGCCCCGGCGAGATCCACATGTCCATGACCGCGGTCCAACAACCCGTACGGCGCGAGCTGGAGCGTGTTCAAGCCCAGCTCCGGGCGTTGTTTCGCACGCCGATCCCGATCCTGAACCAGGTCGGTGGTCACGTGCTGGCGACGCGCGGCAAGAAGTTCCGGCCCACGCTGCTCCTGCTCGTGGCCCGGCTGCGCGGACATCTCGGCGCGGACGCGGTGCTGTGCGCCTCGGTGATCGAGATGGTGCACGCCGCGGCCCTCATCCACGACGATTCGGTCGACCGCAGCGACCTCCGGCGCGGCATGCCGACGGTGAACGGGCTGTGGACCGACGAGATGGCGATCATCATGGGTGACTATCTCTACGCCCAGGCCATGTCGCGGCTGGTCGAGAAGCGCATGAACGTCCCGATGGAGATCCTGGCGCGCGTGGTGTCGGAGATGTCGTGCGGTGAGGCGCTCGAGTTCCAATACGCGTTCGATCTCGATGTCACGGAGGAGCAGTACGAGGAGCTGGTGCGGGCCAAGACCGGATCCCTGATCGGCGCCGCGACCGAGATCGGCGCGGGCCTGAACGGCGGCGGCAAGGATCCGCGGCGCCGGCTCAAGTACCGCCGCTTCGGCGAGCGCGTGGGTGTCGCGTTTCAGATCGTCGACGATCTCTTCGATTACCTCGGCGATCCCGAGGTGACCGGGAAGCCGGTCGGCTACGACCTCGCCGAAGGCAAAGTGACGCTGCCGCTGATCGCGGCGCTGCGCGAGGCCGGCGAGCGCGACCGGGCGCGCCTGAAGAAGCTGGCCCTGCGCAAGCGCTGGACCCAGGCGCAGTGGAATCAGCTCCGCGCGCTGATCGACCGCTGCGGCGGCTTCGACTACGCGCGATCCCGCGCCTCGCGGCTCGCCGACGAAGCCCGCGGCCTCCTGTCTTCGGAGCCCGACGGTGCGGCGCGCCGCGCGCTCGACCGCGCGGTGGACTACGCGGTCCGGCGCGATCATTAGGCCGGCCGGAACGCCTCCTTGATCGCCCGCTCGCGCACCGGGGCCGGCGCCCTCGATCTCGTGCGCCGCGCCGCCGAGGCCGCGCTCTCGAAGAAGGCGTACGATCTGATCGCGCTCGATCTGCGCGATCTCGACGGCGTCTCGGATTACTTCTTCATCTGCTCGGCCGGCAGCGACGTCCAGGTCAAGGCGGTAGCGGAAGCGGTGGAGGAGAAGCTGCGGGAGGTCGGCGCGCGTCCCTGGCACGTCGAGGGCCTCGAGGGACGCCGCTGGGTGCTGCTCGACTACGTCGAGATGGTGGTGCACGTCTTTCACGAGAAGACTCGCGAATACTACATGCTGGATCGCCTGTGGGGCGACGCCCGGAGCATCGAGCTTGGTCTGGAAGAATCTGATTGAGGGGCTGACTGCGGCGCTGCGCGAAGCCGGCGCCTGGGACGATGCCCGGCCGCCTCGCCTCGAGCTCGCGATCCCGCGCGAGTCCGCCCACGGGGACTGGACCACCAATGTGGCGCTGGTGGCGGCGAAGGCGCTCGGCCAGAATCCGCGCGCGCTCGCCGCACGCCTCGCCGCCGCGTTTCCACGGGATCCTTCGATCTTCGAATCGGTCGAGGTGGCGGGCCCCGGGTTCCTGAACTTCCGCTACTCGCCGGCGTTCCTGGATCAGCTCCCGGCGCGGATCGACTCGGAGGCCGAGGCCTTCGGTGAATCGCGGCAGCCGGGCGAAGGCGCGGTGCTGGTTGAATACGTGAGCGCGAATCCCACCGGCCCGCTCAACGTGGTGAGCGCGCGCGCCGCCGCGGTCGGCGCCTCGCTGGTCCGCCTGCTTCGGGCCACCGGACAGGGCGCCGAGGGCGAGTTCTATGTCAACGACGCCGGGCATCAGGTCGGACTGCTCGGTCAGTCGCTCGCCGCCCGCTTCGCCGAGCGGATCGGCGTTCCGCGGGCGATGCCGGAGGAGGGATACCAGGGCGAATACCTCCGCGAGCTCGCCGCCGCGCTTCCGGAAGCGCCGGCGCGCGCCGCGCTCGAGCGCGGCGACTTCGCGTGGTTCCGTGATCAGGCGCTCGACCGCATGCTGGCCTGGCAGCGCCGCGATCTTTCCGACTACGGCGCGGAATTCGCGCGCTGGTTCCGCGAATCCGAGCTCCACGATTCGAGCCGGGTGACGGAAACGCTCGCCGAGCTGGAACGGCGCGGCATGATCTACCGGGCGCGCACGCCCGAGACGCGCTCGAGCGAACGCCCGGACGCCGAAGAGGCGGACGAGCTCGGCGACGCCACCTACCTTCGCACCTCGCGGTTCGGCGACGACAGCGACCGCGTGGTGATGAAGAGCACCGGCGCGCCGACGTATCTGCTGCCCGACATCGCCTACCACCGGGACAAGCGCGCGCGCGGCTTCCGTCACGCCATCGACCTCTGGGGTCCGGACCATCACGGCTACATTCCGCGCATGAAGGCCGCGCTGCTCGCGCTCGGGCTCGAGCCGGACTTTCTCGAGGTGCTGATCGTGCAGCAGGTGAACCTGCTGTCGGGCGGACAGCCGGTCAAGATGAGCAAGCGTGCCGGCGAGTTCATCACGCTGCGCGAGCTGATGGAGGACGTCGGCGCCGACGCGGCGAAGTTCTTCTTCCTGATGCGCTCGACCAGCGCGCACCTCGATTTCGATCTCGACCTGGCGCGGCGGCAGAACGACGAGAATCCCGCCTACTACGTGCAGTACGCCCACGCGCGGATCGCCGCGCTGCTGCGCTACGCCGGGGGGAGCGGTCTCGAGCCTTCGCGGGAGGGAGGCCACTACGATCATCCCGGCGAGATCGCGCTGCTCCGGCAGCTGGCGGCGTTTCCGGAAGTGATCCGCGGCGCCGCCGCCGCGCGCGAGCCGCATCGCGTGCCGGCCTACCTGATCGAGACCGCCGCGGAGTTCCACCGCTTCTATCACGTGTGCCGTGTGGTCGGGGACGATGCGTCACGCTCGCGCCTCAGGCTCCGGCTCGTCGCCGCGACCGGCACGGTGCTGCGGAACGGTCTCGCCCTGCTCGGCGTCACCGCTCCGGACCGGATGGACCGCACCGTCGAGGCGCTGGCGTGAAGCGGCGGCCGAAGCGCGCCGCGAATGCGCCCCGGTCGCGGCGTGGCGCGACGCCTTCGTCCCCGCAGCGGGGCGCGAAATCTTCGCCCCGACGCGGCGCCGCGAGGCCGCGCCCGGCGCGGACGGCGTTTCCGGCGGCGACGCCCGCTTCCGAGATCCTCGTGGTGGGCTCGGTGGCGCTCGATTCGGTCCGCACGCCGTTCGGCGAGGCGGTCGAAGCGCTGGGTGGATCGGCTT
>DATJEP010000063.1:0-15634 GCA_035496475.1 Candidatus Udaeobacter sp. | reverse complement strand
TGCTCTCCTTCTCCGGGGTTCATCGTCGGTTCCCTCCGCGGGGCACCATCAGGCGCACGTCGCGCACCACGGCGGCGCCGAGCCGCTCGTTGATGCGCCGGATCAGATCGCGCTTCAGGAACCCCATCTCGTGCATCCAGGTCGATCCTTCGACCTCGACCAGCAGCGTACCGTCACGAAAATCGAACGCGCGCGTGCGCCGCGCCAGGCGCGGACCTACGGTGGCGGGCCATTCCTCGACCGCCCGCCAACCCTGAAGCCCGTCCTCGAGACCGAGGCTCCGGAGCAGACGGGTCGTGACGGTCGAGATGCTCTCCACGTCTAGGCCGCCGCGTCCGGCAGACGCAGCGGCATGATCAGGCAGAGCAGCTCTTCGTCGGTCTGCGGCAGCGCTCCCACCGGCTCGACGATTCCCGCCGCCAGCGCGGTGTTGAGCTGGAACGCCACTTCCTCGGTGGGAATGCTCTTCAGGATGTCGAGCAGGTAGGTGGCGTTGTAGCCGATCTCCATGTCGTCGCCGGCGTACTTCGCATCCACGGCATGGTCGCCGGCGCCGAGCTCGGTGGCGGAAGAAACCGTCAGACGATCCTTGCGCAGCGAGAACCGCACCTGGCGCGTGATGTTGTCCGCGTGCGAGGCGACGATGTCGACCGCTTCCATGAGGTCCAGGCGCCGCGCGGACATCCGCTTCGGATTGTTGCGCGGGATCACCTGCTCGTAGTTCGGATACGGACCCTCGAGCAGCCGCGACAGGATCTGCACCCGATATTCTCCGATCTGCGCCGAGAACGCGGCCTGATTCTTCGCCCCCGCGACCTCGATGTCGATCGCGCTGGTGGCTTCCTCGGCGGTGCGGCTCACCGCCTGGAACGCGCGGCTCGGAATGATCACGCCGTCCTTGCCGAGCGCGGCGAAGGTGCCCTTCAGCACCGTGCGCGCGAGGCGGTGCCCGTCGGTGGCGACGAACACCACCTGGCGATCGCTGCCCTGCAC
Source organism: Candidatus Udaeobacter sp. (assembly GCA_035496475.1). Taxonomy (GTDB): domain Bacteria; phylum Eisenbacteria; class RBG-16-71-46; order RBG-16-71-46; family RBG-16-71-46; genus JACOSU01. The sequence continues at coordinate 14,641 of DATJEP010000063.1, read as the reverse complement.
CAGCACGCCGTTGAGCTGAGGACGTGTTTCCTCGGTCGAGGCGGCGTATGCGGTGCGCGCGATCAGCCGGGACAGCGCGTCGCCCGGCACCGCCATGCGCGTCTCGGCCTTGAGCTCGGGAATGCGCGGAAACTCGGCGGCGTCCTGAACCGGGAATCGCGACCAGCCCTTACCCGCTCCGTATTTCACCTCACACTGCCGATTGACGATCGAGATCGCGAGCGGACCCTTCGGCATCTTGCGCACGACATCGTTGAAATGCCGCGCGGAAACCGCCGCGCGACCGGGCGTCGCAACCGTGCACGGCACCAGCACGGACGTCGTCACGTCGAGGTCGGTGCCGGTGACACGCAACCCGTTCTTGTCGGCTTCGAGAAGCACACAGCTCAGCAGCGGCAGAGGACTCTTGGCCGAGACCGAGCCCAGGGCACGACCGACCGCAAATGCAAGATCGCCCTGCTCGATATTCAGTTCCATGCGCTCACTCCCTGGCGAGTGGGAAGTTGCTGTCCCGCTGGTGGTTCCGGGAGCCGAAGTGGTGTCGGTCGGGGCACTCATAACGATCACTCCGCATGATATGCGGCGAGCCTACCCTCTGCAAGTAGATTCGCTGCGGTTAACTTATTGTTGTTCAATAAGAAAGAAGGTAGTAACCGTAGGTGTGGTGGATGACGTGGAAAGAAACTCGAATAACCGCGTAACACTTGACCAGACAGATCATTAAGCCACTGCTCGCCGCTGTGGATCGAAGAAGTGCTTCCCCACACCCTCTCAACCGGGCAGTTTCCGGAGGTCCGGCCGGGGTTCTTTCTCCCCAGCCGTCCACCGGTTTTCCACACCTCATCCCGTCGCCAGCGTGGAAATCATGGCATTGACCTTCTCGGAGAAGCCCGGATCGCTGGCGATCTGGCGCGCCACTTTCTCGCATGCGTAGAGCACCGTCGTGTGATCGCGGCCTCCGAACGTGCGCCCGATCTCGGCCAGCGAGAGATCGGTGAGCTGTCGCATCAGGTACATCGCGACCTGGCGCGGAAGCGCGATCGATCGGGTGCGACGCTGGCCGAACAGCGCGTCGGTCTTGACCGTGAAACGCTCCGAGACCAGCGACACGATTCGCTCGGGCGTGAGCCGGTCGGGCTCGGGGTTGACGTAGTGCTGCAGCACTTCCTCGGCGAGCTCGATGGTGGCTTCGCGCTGCGCGAGCGAGGCCACCGCCATCAGGCGCACCAGACAGCCCTCGAGGTCTCGCACGTTGCCGCGGATCCGGTCGGCGATCAGGAGCAGCACGTCGTCCGGAAGCGAAAGGCCGTCGCCATCCTGCCGGCAGCGTTTTCTCAGGATCGCGATCCGGGTCTCGATGTCGGGCTGCTGAATGTCGGTGACCAGGCCCTGATTGAATCTCGAGGTCAGCCGCTCCTCGAGCATCGGGATGTCCTTCGGCGGCTTGTCCGCGGTCACCACGATCTGCTTGTGCGCGTCACGCAGCGCGTTGAAGGTGTGGAAGAACTCTTCCTGCGTGCTCTCCTTCCCGGCCAGGAACTGGATGTCGTCGATCAGCAGCACGTCGACATTGCGATGCTTGTTGCGGAATCCCATCGTCTGGCCGTGCTGGATGGCGTAGATCATCTCGTTGGTGAACCGCTCGGCCGAGACGTAATACACGCGCGCTTCGGGACGCTGCTCGCGCACCGCGTGACCCACGGCGTGGAGCAGATGCGTCTTTCCGAGCCCGGAGCCGCCGAACACGAAGAGCGGGTTGTAAACCGCTCCCGGCTGCGCGGCGACGGCGACGCAGGCGGCGTGCGTGAAGCGATTGCTGCTTCCCACCACGAACGTCTCGAACGTCAGACGTGGATGGAGCTGGCTGTCGAGCCAGGCGCGGGCACGCGAGGAGGCCTCGGCGCTCGACGGAGCCGCCCCCGCGCGAGCCGATGTCGGCGGAGCCGGGGAGGAGCGCTGCGCCGCATCTCCGGCGGGTGCTTCGCGTGGAACGAAACGAACCGAGGGAACGACGCCGAAGACCTCGACGAGACTCGCGCGCAATGCGGCGAGGTGATGTTCGTGGATCCAGTCCACGAAGAAGGCGTTGGGAACTTCGAGTTCGACCGCGTCGGGGGACAGCGCCAGCGGAACGATCGGCTTGAACCAGGTGTCGTAGGCCTGGTGGCTTCGCAGCCGACCGCGCACGCTCACGAGGACCTGTTCCCAGACTCGGCCCGTTTCGGTGAGTTGCTCGGGGTGGACGGCCATTTCAACGTTCCTTGCTGAAAGGTCGCGGAACTTGTCCACAGGGCGGGAGGCGGCGAGAACCTCGTTCGATCGCGGCCACGGGCCCCGCAGTAGACGAATTTGTGGAATGTCAACTACTCGGTTATCAACAGCGACCCATGATCACATAACCACATGTAAAACCGTGTGTTGAGACGACCCAAGCCTCCTTTCCTCCACACGTATTCCACATCGGTTCGCGAGTCGGCGGGAAAGCCGAGCCGCAGCTCCGGAACAGGTCCGGAAGCCGGCCCTCAAGCCATTATGCGACAACGGATTATATTTGATTCGGTGCTGGTCCCGGCGGTCTGATGGGAGCATGCCCCACCGAGGGAGCGGAAGGCTAGCACCCGAATGTCAAGCAGACAAGACCGTTTGTCGGAATCTTCGCGGATTCTCAATTGATTACCGCCCAACGAGTTGAGTGGTGTTGCCCGCGTGTTCACCGGGCGGTTTTTCGGGCCGCGAGGCCATCCGCCCGCCGATTGCCGCAACACGACCGTTGCGACCCTGCCGACGACCGCGAACGAAGCCGCTCCGGGACGCTAGAAGGGGGCGTTCACGCCGACGCTGAAGACCGTCTTGTCCCGGAAATCGTCGGCGGCGCGATACATCACCTCGCCGACGATCCGCATCGTGGGATTCACGTTGAACTCGGCGCCGAATCGAAGCGGCAGCGAGAGGTCGGTCTGGCTCACCGAGCCCACATCGACGTTGGTGAAGAGCAACGTGGCCGAGCCGTACGGCGTCACGCCGCCCGGCTGCCCGGCCCGGAAGCTCCGGCTCGCTACGGCGGTCGGTCCCACCGAGAACAGGCTGAAGTTGTCGCCGGTTTCGACGCCGATGCAGCCGCCCAGGGCGATGTCGACCGGCAGATCCTGCCCGGCGTGGCGCACGGAAATCTTGAGATCGCTGCCGAGCCGGATCGTTCCCTTGGTCGCGCTGCCGACGTCGATGCGCGCCGGACCACCCTGAAAACCGAAGTCGATGCCGGGGTAGAAGCTCAGGCGCAGCTGCGCAATGAGTCCGACCACGTGATCGCTGACGTCCAGATAGGCGCCGAACAGGTGATCGTTGGGCGCGAGCACTTCAGCGCCTGAATACTGACCCGAGACCTGTGCACCGGCCACCCCGGGCGCGAGCGCCAGCAGCAACACCGGAATCCACCGAGCGAGCAGTTTCAAGATCAACCTCCCTGTCGAAAAACCCTGGTGGGCGCGACGCGAGGGCCCGGCCTCGTCATCGGCCCGCGTGCGCGGCGGCAGCGGCGCGCTTCAGTGCCTGAAACGCCTCGGCGAGCCCCTGGTGCAGGGCCCGGACGTCGTCCGGCTTCCACTGCCCCCGGTCCGCGCGCACGAACGTCGTCTTGTCCTTGCGATTGTCGAAGCGCGCGACCGGCAGATGCCAGACGCGGCCGTTCTTCTCGACCCGCACCGTATCGGGGCGGTCGGAATGCTGAATCAGCCAGTCCATGTCGTCGCATCCATAGTCGCCGCGCATCACCGCCATCGGAACACCGTGGTGAAGGATCGAGCCGGGATCGTTGGGATCGGTGCGCTCGAGATTCTTCCGCCGCGATTCGGCCGGCGTGACCCAGATGTAGAGGATCGCGGCGCGCGAAAGGATCGCATCGGAGAACCGCGCCAGCGAATAGCGGTAACCGAGCGGGGGAGGAAGCGGCATCGCGGCGCCATCCGGTCCGCCGCGGGCGGCCTCGATCACCACCGTACGGCCTTCGAGCGAGTCGGGAACGCCGGCGTTCTTGTCGCGAACGAGATCGGACGCCTCGCGCTCCAGCGCCCGTACCAGATCCGTTCTCAGGGCGGCCGGAAGCTTCGCGAACGCAGGCTCGGCCGGGACCCGCCGCCGCGCCGCGTCGAAGCGCTCGAGCAGCCACTCCGCCGGCGACGGGGGGTGGACGCGGCGCGCGTGCAGGACGTCGTCGAAATCATCGTTCAGGAGCTCGATCAGCGTCCCCCAGTCGAGCGGCTGCTTCATCGGCAGCTCGTCCGAATCGAAGAACACCCCGTCCGCGCCGCGCGAACGCAGCTCCTGACTGATGCGCCGCATGAAATGGACATATGGATAGTCGTCAAGCTGCACGGTTTCGCCGAGATGGAAATCGTCCCGGCAGGCGTCGGGGGAGAGGCTCGCGAGATAGCGCCGCACCTCGGATTTTCCGGAGGCCGGCAGCGCGAGCAGGAGCAGGACGTCGATCACGGGCATGTGCGTTTCCAGGGACGCTCGAAGGCCGCCTCGCCTCGCGCGCGGCAGCAGGCTCGGCACTATAACCAGTCGATTCCGGCGCGACAACGCTCGGCGCCGCGGCGCGGCGTCGTCGAAACCGCGGCCGTCAGCGTCCGCGATCGTAGAAGGCGGATCCCCACTCCGCGAGCGGGACGAAGCCGAGCTTCCGGTAGACGGCGAGAGCGGGTCGATTGAAATCGTTGACGAAGAGACAGGCGCTGCGCGATTGCTCGAACACCCGCCGGCACAGCTCGGCGACGCCGCGCGTGGCATAGCCGCGGCCACGCCATTCGGGCGGCGTGTAGACGCCCGAGATCTGCGCGGCATCGGCGGTGCGTGCGCTCAGGCTGGCGCGGAAGCGGAGCGCCGCCCCCTCGCGCCAGACATAGGTGAAGCCGTCGCGGCACTCTTCCTCGACGCGCCGCGCGTACGCCGCGGGATCCACCAGGCGCGGATCCTCGGCCAGCTCTTCGGCACGCAGGCGCGCGCCGGTCTCGAACACGAGATCGTAGTCCTCGGGCTTGGCCGGCCTGAGATCGGGCAGCGGCGCCGCCGCGCCGAGCTTGCCGCGCTCGACCGCCATGTAAACCTGATCGCGCTCGAGTCGCGGCAGCAGTCCCTGCCGGGCGAGGCGCTCGCGAAACGGAGCCAGGGCCGCGCGCGCGCCGATGATCTGGAAGCGGCGCGGCAGGGCGCCCGACTGCGGCTGGATCTGGAGGCTCAGGCGCTCGAGCGCGGCCACGTCCGACCCCACCGGCAGCACCGAGCCGGATCCGGTGCCGAGCATGAGCAGCGCGGTCATGCGACCGGCGCGCCGCGCCGCCCAGAACTCGTCGCGCGTCGGCGTCAGCGCGTCGCGCATGAGGACCGCGAGCAGATAGACGTTCACCACCGGATCGGTGTCGAGGAACGCGAAGGCTTCGATCAAGTCGGCCGACGACAGCCGCTCGATCGAGAGCGTGCCGATGCCGGGGTGCAGGCTCACGGCAGGGTGGGGCGCAGGAGAGAGAGAGAGCCGGGCATCAGATGATCTTCTCGAAGATGGAGTCCACCAGCGCGTCGAAGCCGGGATCGCGCTTGTTGCGCGGCCGCTCGAGCGGAATCTCGAGGTCCGCCGCGATGCGGCCGGGCTGAGACGTCATGACCAGCACGCGGTCGGCCATCATCACCGCCTCCTCGATGATGTGCGTGACCATGACGACGGTGTGCACCGGCAGCGCGCGGTCGGCCCACAGCGTCAGCACCTCCTCGCGCAGGTTCGCCGAGGTCAGGGCGTCGAGTCCCGCGAACGGCTCGTCCATCAGGAGCAGGTCGGGCTCGACCGCGAGCGCCCGCGCGATGCCGGCGCGCTGCTTCATGCCGCCCGAGAGCTCGCTCGGATACGCTTCCTCGTAGCCGTCGAGCCCGACCTTGTCGAGATAGAAGTTCGCACGCTTCCTCGCCTCCTCGGCGGATTGTCCCCGCGCCGCGAGCCCGAGCTCGACGTTGGACTGCACCGTGAGCCACGGCAGGAGCGCGAAGGACTGGAACACCATCGCCGCGCGGGGATTCACGCCCTGAATCCGCTCTCCATGATAGAGCACCTCGCCGGACGTCGGGGGGGTGAGCCCCATGACGATGCGCAGAAGAGTCGACTTGCCGCAGCCCGAAGGGCCGACGATGCAGACGAACTGACCCTCCTCGATCCGCGCGCTGATGTCGCTGAGGACGGGCATCTCGCGTCCGCGATCGGCGTAGCTCTTGCTCACGCGCCGGAGCTCCAGCACCTCAGCCCTCCAGCCGATAGCGCTGGTGTGCCCAGCGGTAGAGGCGGTCCCAGACCAGGCGGTTGAACGCCACCACGGTCACGACCAGCGCGGCGAGCGAGAGGAAGAGCAGCGTGCGGCTGCCGGTGCGGAACGTCGCGCGGTTGAGCAGCGCGCCGACGCCGACCACTTCGTAGACGCGATCGCGGTAGGTGATGTACTCGGACAGGATCAGCGCGTTCCAGGTCCCGCCCCACGCCACCACGCTGCCCGTCACCAGCGAGGGCACGCAGGCGGGCAGCACGAGCTTGCGATAGATCTCGAAGCGCGAGAGCCCGAGGGAGCGCAGCGACTCCCTAAGATCGTTCGGCACGCGCTGGACGCCGGCGAGCAGATTGAAGAGCAGGTACCACTGCATGCCGGTGAGCGCGAGCGCGATCGAGATCAGCTCCATGCCGCCGAAGCGATTCACCAGCAGCGCCACCAGCACCGGAAAGAACGCGGTCGCGGGCACCGACGCGCCGACCTGCGCGGCTACCTGCAGCGTGCGCGCGCCACGCGGGTGATCATAGGCCCACAGCGCGACCGGAATGGTCCACAGCAGCGCCAGCACGTAGGCCGCGTTGATGCGGAGGAACGACAGCACCAGCGCGAGCGGAACCATCTCGGCTTCGGCGGGCCAGGGCGCGCGCAGCGCGCGGAACATCGAGACGATGCTCATCGCGACCAGCACCACCACTCCGGCGGCCGCCGGCCACCGGAGCAGGCGGCCGGCGGTGATCAGCGTGCGCACCGTGCCCGCCGCCGCGACCGAGGCCCGCTGCGTCGGCAGCCGGGCCCACACCGCGCGACCGGCGGCGCGCAGCCCCCGGAGCAGCACCGGCAAGCCGAGATCGGGCAGGTGCAGCAGGGCCTCGTCGTCCTCGGTCGAGGCCTGCGTGTCGTAGCGGAAACGCCGCGACCAGCTTCGCAGCGGCCGCCACACCAGGAACTCGATCGCCAACACGATCGCGATCAGCACGACGATGGCGCCGATCGCGAGCCGGAGATCCCCGCGCGCGAAGGCCTGCGACATCATGCTGCCGAGGCCGGGGAGGTCGTAGTGCACCGGCCCGGAGACGATGATTTCGCTGGCGATGAGGAAGTACCAGCCGTTTGCCCACGACAGAATGCTGTTGTAGATCAGCGTCGGAATGCAGGCGGGCAGATACAGCGCCCGCCACAGCAGCGGACCCCGGACGCCGAGGCTCGCGGCCGCGGCGCGGGTCTCGAAGGGAATCGTCGACAGACCTTCATAGACGCCGAACGCGAGATTCCACGACTGGCTCGTGAACAGCAGGAAGATCGACGCCAGCTCGAAGCCGACCCGCCCGCCGCCGAGCAGCTTCACGAACAGGAAGATCGCGGCCGGGAAGAAGCCCAGCACCGGCACCGATTGCCCGACGTCGAGCGCGGGCAGCAGTACGCGGGCCATACGCGGATTGGTCGCGGCCTGGAATCCCGCCCACCAGGCGAAGGCCAGCGACACCACGTACGAGACCGTCATCCGCATCAGCGACCAGGCCGCCGCCGCGGGCAGATCGCTGAAGCCCGGCTCGTGGGCCACGGCGCGCGCCATGCGCAGCGCCTGCGGCCCCTGGAAGAGGGTTGCCGCGGCCAGCAGCGCGCCCACCAGAACGACCGGCAGGATGCGCGAGCGGGAACGGGTCTCGTCCAACAGGGCCTCCGATGGGTCGCGAACGCCATGCTCGGAGCACGCCCCCTGTCGGGCGCGCGCATCGAGTCCGCAATCTAGCCCGCCGCTCGCGCGCGGAACAACCCTAATCACCGGAATTGACCCTGTTCGAATCGCGCCCGTACCATTCATGCGTGGCGGATCTCGTGATGGTGATCGAGGACGAGAAGGAGATCCGGGACCTCGTTCGCTACAACCTCGAGCGCGCCGGCTTTCGAGTCGCCGCGGCGGGCGATGGCGAAGAGGGCCTGGACCGCGTCTTCGCGTCGCGCCCCGACGCTCTCGTCCTCGACCTCATGCTGCCGGGCCGCAGCGGGCTCGAGGTGCTTCGCGAGCTGCGCGGCGAGGCGACCACACGCGATCTGCCGGTGGTGGTGCTCACCGCGCGCGGCGCCGAGATGGACAAGCTGCTCGGCTTCGAGCACGGCGCCGACGACTACCTCACCAAGCCGTTCAGTCCGCGCGAGCTGGTGGCGCGGCTGCAGGCGCTGCTCCGGCGCGCGCGGCCGGCCTCGACCGAAGCCGCGATCGAGGCGGGTCCGCTCCGAATCGATCCGCTCGAGCACGTCGTGACGCTGAGCGGCAAGCCGCTGATCCTGACCCCGCGCGAGTTCGAGCTGATCGCGTTCCTCGCGCGCCATCCGGGCCGTGTCCACTCGCGCGAGGAGCTGCTGCGCAAGGTGTGGGGATACGACTACCTCGGCGAGACGCGCACCGTCGACGTCCACGTCCGCCGCCTGCGATCGAAGCTCGGAGCACGCTCGGCCATGATCGAGACGGTGACCGGGGCCGGATACAAGCTGGTGGCGAAGGGCGCGACCGCCTGACAGGTGCGTTTCCCCGCTCCGACGTTTTTTCCTCCCGGTAACGCTCCGTTCATGCGATGGCCATCGCTCCCGGTTCATAGTGTTCGCGAATTCGGGAGATGGCCGGTCGCATTCGCATCCGAGCCCCGCACCGCCACGCATGAGGCCGCTGCTCCTCATCCGGGCACCGGTCATCTCCTTCGTGACGTGGTCATGCCGGTTCGCGTCGCTTGCATGGGCCGACGCGCCCGAAGCACGTCGGCCGGACTGCCACGAGTTGCTTCCCGCGAACGCCCGTTCGCCCCGAACGCGAGGCGCGTACCTCGCGCGTCTCGCGGGGCGGAGCGTTCACGGGGCCGGTGGACCCTCCGCGGTCGCGCCGCTAGTCTGCCGGCTGCCGACGGCACGATCCCGTCGCGGAGCGCCCCATGACCCTTTTCCTCAGAGCCGGCCTGCTCCTTACGCGTGGAGCCCCGATGGTCTTCGCGTTCGCGCCCCTCGCGCCCGGGCGGATCCCGCTGGTGGGCGCGCTGGCGCTCGCGCTGATCGCCGCGCTCCTCGCGGTCGCGGCATCGCGGCAGGCGGCGCGCGTCCGCGGGCTGACCCAGGCCGCGGGCCGGTTCGCTCGCGGTGACCGATCGGCTCGAGCCGAAGACTCGTCCTCGGACGACCTCGGCCGGCTCGGTGCCGCGCTCAACGACATGGCCGCCCGGCTGGAGGATCGCATCGCCGGCGTGGAGCGCGAGCGCGACGAGACGAGGCAGATCCTCGAGCGCATGAGGGATGGAGTCGCGCTGATCGATCCCGACGGCCGGATTGCGCGCGCCAACGAGAGCCTCGCGCTGCTGCTCGGCGGCGCGCCGCTCGCTCCGCTGATCTCGTTCCGCGAATTCGCCCGCTCTCCCGAGCTCAACGATCTGCTGCGCGAAGCCGCACGGGCCGCGGGGACGCTGGAGCGCGACGTCCGGTTGTGGACGCCGCACCCGCGCCTCGTGCGCGCGACCGCCACGCCGCTCGAGCGCGAGGACGGTGTGGCGCTGCTGCTGGTGCTCCACGATCTGACCGAGAGGGAAGAGGTCCATCGCATGCGGCAGGACTTCGTCGCCAACGTTTCGCACGAGCTGCGCACGCCTCTGACCTCGGTGCGCGGCTACGCCGAGACGCTGCTCGATGGCGGACTCGACGACAGCGAGCATCGCGAAGACTTCGTGCGCGTGATCCGCGACCAGACCATTCGGCTCCAGGGGCTGGTCGAAGATCTGATGTCGCTGGCCGAGCTCGAGCGCCCACGGACCACGCTCAAGCGCGAACGCTTCGATCTCCGCGAGCTGGTCGAGAGCCAGGCCCGCGTCGCCGGCGATCGCGCGCGCCGCGCGGGGGTCGACCTCGATCTCGAGGAGGGCGCGCCGATCCCGGTGGTCGCTGATCGCGCCCGCATCGAACAGGTGATCTCGAACCTGCTCGACAACGCGGTCAAATACACCGAGCGCGGCGGCATTCGCGTCTCGCTCGGCGCGGATCAAGAGAACGCGTGGTGCGTGGTGCGCGACTCGGGGCCGGGGATTCCGGGAGAGGACCTGCAGCGGATCTTCGAGCGCTTCTATCGGGTCGACAAGGCGCGATCACGCGATCTCGGCGGAACCGGCCTCGGGCTCTCGATCGTGAAGCACATCGTCACGCTGCATGGAGGCGAAGTGTCGGTCGAAAGCCGACCCGGGCATGGAAGCGCGTTCCGCTTTCAGATCCCGCGCCATCTCGAGCGCGCGGCGGAGCCGTATCCCGACACCGCGGCGCGCCGAACCAATCCGGCAACCTGATCCCGCCCGAAGTCGACGCTCCGCAACGGATTCGGAACGTTTCGAGACAGTCGTGGAATGCCGCTACCCGCGCTGATAACCTTTCCAGTCCCACGGGTGCGCGAGACGTCCAGCATGCGCCCGCGGCCGGTGGGCTCACGCGGTCCATCGCGTGCGGTTCCTCATTCACCCAGAACCCGTTCGAGCACCATGCGCCTCATCCTCTTCAGGCACGGCCAGGCGGGCGACGCCGATCCCGCGAAGTGGCCCGATGACGGGCTGCGCCCGCTGACCGAACGCGGCAGCCGCCGAACGCGCGAGGCTGCCAACGGCCTCGCCCGCCTCGTGCCCTCGATCCATCGCATCATCTCGAGCCCGCTCGAGCGCGCGATCCAGACTGCTGCCATTCTTCACGACGCGCTCGAGATGGAGCGCGACGTCGAGCAGAGCCGCGTGCTGGTGCACGGCGGGCCGCTGAGCCAGCTGCTCGAGCTGCTCGGTGATGCGGGGGACGACGTGGTCGTCCTGGTCGGTCACGAGCCCCATCTTGGCAAGCTGGCCGGGACGCTGTTGTTCGGCGCGCCCGCGCACCTGCCGATCAAGAAGGCCGGCGCCTGCGCGATCGACTTCGAAGCGCGTCCCCGCGCCGGCGGCGGCCAGCTGGTGTGGTTCCTGCCGCCGCGCGCCCTGCGCCAGCTCGCGGGCAAGAAGCAGCGCGCTCGCGCCTGACCCCGGATCAGGGCTGACGCCTCACCCGGCGCCCGCCGCCCCGGTCTCTCCGAATTCTCCCGCTCTTCATCGCGCGTTAACGCCGCCGCAACGTGCGCGTGGTTCATTCTTCGCGGGTCACGTTCCCAACCGACTCGCCGGGAGGCATGAACGTGTCGTCCGATACCAGCATCGACGTGGCCGCGCCACGGCTCTCGAGCCCCGCCTCGAACCGGCGTGGCTCCGGCAACTCATCCGACTCGGAAGAGATGACCCGCGCGCGACGGCGCCGGGGACGTCCGATTGAAATGGCGCCGGAGACTGTGCTCGCGCGCATCCAGGGCCTCGCCGCCCGGGACGATGGGCTGTTCCGCGTCCACCGCACCCACCCGGCGCTCTACGCGCGGGCCCGCCGTCTGTTCGGGAGCTGGGAGGGGGCGGTCCGCGCTTCGGGACTCGATTATTCCGGCATCGTCGCGCGGGCGTTCGAGCGCGCCGCCCGCTCCCGGCGCAGATCGCCCCGGCGTTCCGTTGTTACGTTGCCGTAACTCGACCGACCTTTTCCGGCAACTTTCGACCGCTACCTTGCAGGGGTCCGAACGCGAGAGCTCCGGGACTCACGGGGCGCTCGAGACGAGGCCACAGCAAGGAGGCGGCATTGATCCCGAAAATCGCAACCGGGGCGCTGCTCACGTTGATGGGATGGTTCTGGACCGGATCGGCCGCGATCGCGCAGTCCTCGAGCTCCACGCCGGCTGATTCCGCGAAGTCCGCGGAAACCACCGCCACCACCGCACCGCCGCCGGTCACGACGGTGAACCCGACGACGCCGGATTTTCCGCGCGGCAAGATCAGCGGCTACATCTTCGGTGACGTCTACTACAACGTCACCGGCGATCCGGCGCATCACTACTCCGCCGCCGGCGCGGACTCGGACAAGGTCAACATCGACAACTCGACCGCGAAGCAGATCGGCAAGGATCTGAACGGCGCCCAGATCCGCCGCGTCTACTTCCAGCTCGACAACGATCTCTCGATCAAGTACGCGACGCGGCTGCGGCTCGAGATCGACAGCAAGTCGCTGACGTCGGACGGAAAGATCGGGATCAACGTCAAGGCCGCCTACGCGCTGGCGCGCAGCGTCGTGCCGCGCGGCGACTTCTACTTCGGCATGGTGCCCACGCCGATCTGGGACAACGAGGAAGAGTTCTGGCAGTACCGCTCGATCGAGAAGACGCAGCTCGATTTCCGCGGCATCGGCACCACCGTCGACCTCGGCGCGCAGCTCAAGGGCTTCCTCGATCCCGATCATCACCTCGGCTACTGGGGCATGATCGGAGACGGCACCGGACAGGTTCCGGAGAGCAACCGGCAGAAAAAGTTCTATCTCTCGCTGCCGCTCCGCGCCGGAGATCTCCGGCTCGAGCCCTACGCTGATTACGAGCACGTCTTCGGCAGCCAGGACCGCGCCACCTACAAGGTCTTCGCCGGCTACGAGCTCAAGCGCACGGCGATCGGCTTCTCCGCGTTCGACCGCGTGAACCATCGCCCGGTCGGCGGCAACCAGGAGCCGGTGGGCTTCTCGATCTTCGCTCGCAGCAGCGCCGGCGACGCGCTGGCCGGCTTTGCCCGCTTCGATCTCTTCAAGCCCGATCGCCGCGCCGCGGATCGCGTCGATTCGCAGCTCTGGATCGCCGGCATCGACTGGCAGCCCTTGAAGGACGTGCACTTCATGCCGAACGTCGAAGCCACCGAGTACCACGCCATCGGCGCCGCCGTCGCGCCGCCGCACCACGAGCTTCAGGCGCGCCTCACCGTCTACTTCCGCTTCAGTCGACCGCAGTCGTGATCGCTCACCGGAGGAGAGAAACCATGCGAAGCCTGAAGATCCATGCCGCGCTCGCCGCGGCGCTGTTGCTCACGACCGGCCTTCCGCCGGCCGCCGTCTCCGCCGATCCGGATCCGGTCCGGCTGACCGGGGCGGGAGCGACGTTCCCGTACCCCATCTATTCGAAGTGGTTCGACGTCTACAAGCAGAAGACGGGCGTCGAGATCAATTATCAGTCGATCGGCAGCGGCGCCGGGATCCAGCAGGTCAAGGCCGGCACCGTCGACTTCGGCGCCAGTGACGCGGCGCTCTCGAACGATCGCCTGAAGGAGATGCCGCGCCGCATCGTGCACATCCCGACGGTGGCGGGAGCGGTCGCGCTGGCCTACAACCTGCCGGGGTTCTCGGGAGCGCTCCAGCTCACCCCCGATCTCGTCGCCGCGATCTACCTCGGCAACATCACCGCCTGGAACGACAAGCGCATCGCCGCCGCGAATCCGGGCGTCATGCTTCCGGCCGCGCCGATCCTGGCGGTGCACCGCTCGGATGGCAGCGGAACGACGAACATCTTCACGTCGTACCTCGCCGCGGTCAGCACGCCGTGGCGCGAGATGGTCGGCGTCAACACGTCGGTCAGCTGGCCTTCGGGCGTCGGCGGCAAGGGCAATGACGGCGTCGCCGGCGTGGTGCGCCAGACGCCGGGCGCGATCGGCTACGTCGAGCTGGCCTACGCAAAGCAGAATCACCTCCCGATGGCACGCGTGCGAAACAGGGCCGGGAAGTTCGTCGAGCCGTCGCTCGAGTCCACCACCGCCGCGGTTCAGTCGTCGGCCGCGCTGCTCGCCCGGGACGTGCGCACTCCGATCGTGAACGCCGCCGGCGCCGACGCCTATCCGATCGCCGGGCTGACGTTCCTGCTGGTCTACAAGGATCAGAGCGACGCGGCGAGGGCGCGCGCCCTGGCCGGATTCCTCGACTGGGCGATTCACGACGGCCAGGAATACGCGGCCGCGCTCGACTACGCACGCCTCCCTCCGGCCGTGGTGAAGGTGGACGAAGCCACGATCAACACGCTGACCGCGGGCGGCAAGGCGATCGCGGGGCGCTGAGGCGAACCATGGCGAGCACCGGAGCTGCGGATCGCGCCTATCGCGCGCTGCTCGGCACGCTGGCGCTCGCCGTGCCGCTGGTCGCGGCGCTGATCGTGTTCGAGATGTCGCGCGGGGCGGCTCCCACGCTGCGCGCCGAAGGCTGGCATTTCATCTTCGCCACCGACTGGGATCCGGTGGCCGAGAAGTTCGGCGCGCTGCCCTACCTCTATGGAACCGTCGTCACCTCGGGTCTCGCGCTGCTCTTCGCCGTGCCCCTCGGCCTCGGCGCCGCGGTCTTTCTCGCCGAGATCGCGCCGCCCGGCGTCGGCTCGGCGGTGGCGTTCGTGATCGAGATGCTGGCCTCGATTCCGAGCATCGTCTTCGGCCTGTGGGGGGTGTTCGTGCTGGCGCCCTGGC